>JAAVBO010000009.1 GCA_014803575.1 bacterium
AAATGCTCCAGCTTCTCTTTGAACTCGCGCCTTAGGGCGCTCTCCTTAAACTCTAATTCTTCTACAGTCATGAGCAAACTCCTAGCAAGTTAAAGTGGTCAGGGTCGCTGAAGAATCTGACTCTGATTACTTTGCGCCAGCTCAATGTCCTTGCCCTGGCGTAGTTTCCAGTGCAGCCTTGCAGCACGCTTCCTGTAACCGTGCCGTTAGTTATAGACACTATAGTTCCGCTAGTGTCAGCTGGAACTTGCGTGCTTATAAGGATGTCGTATATGCAGCCAGGAACAAATGTCGTGCCTGCTGGCACTGTTATAGTTGTAGTAGCAGCGTCGCCTGTTCCAGCTACTGCTATTGACGTTGCAGTTATTCTATTTATATACATATAAAACCTCCATGACACCTGCAGCATAAGCTGCAGGGAAATTAAAGCATGCTACGCCTTGTTCCAAATATCTTCTATCTTCGCGTCGTTGATAGGAGTGTTGGCGCAAGATGTGTACAAATATTCTAGCATTCCTTCAACAGTCTCAACGTCCAAGCTGCCGAGCCGAGTCGCTGTCAGCTTGCTGCTTGTGCTTTCATGCGTAACAGTGAGCAAGTAGATGCCGTTGTTATGGCCGTCTTCGTCATTGGCGACTTTTACAATCGCGCCTTCAAAGTCGCTAAGCTGGCCGGTATGCCCTTGCTCTGGGTCTGGGTCTTCAGCTGCATAAGGGTCGCTCATCCATGACGCAAGGTGGCTGTAGTTGTCGAACTCGCGCATTCTGCTCAAGTCGATGAACGGGTTGGTAAGCGCTTTTGTCTGCAGAGCGGACGTGTCGATGACTCCAGAAAGCACGTCAAACTTGTATGTGGGCTCTTCGTCGCTAGGCTCTCCAACGTTCACGACAATGACATTTACGCCGCTGTCAATGTGGTGTCCAGCTCCCTCCAAGAAGCTTGCATCAGTGTGGAACTCGCGTATCACATTGAACGCGTCGCCTTCTTTGAAAGCATCTACTTTTACCCAGTCGCCGTTAACCTTTTGGTGCATGCCAGCGCTTGTAATGCTGCTTGCTCCAGGCGCCACTTTGTCTTTCTCTTCATCAGACAAAGCTAGGAAAGCGTCGTCTGCAAAGATAGCGCTTCCTTTGATAGTGTACATGCTCGGGAGGTCGTTGAACTGCTTCTTTATTAGCTTTATCAACGTCCCCAAGCCATGCTCGTCTAAATACTTCACTACGTCAGCCATTTAATTTCTCCTGTTAAATTGAGTTGTTGCAGCACTCGAGCAAGTTGCTGTTGCAGCAGCCGCTTCTTCCAAGGTTGTTGAAGCGGATGTCTGCCTTCAAGTCTTGGATGTTTTGCGATTGCTGGGCGAGCGCGTCGCGGAGCCTCTGGATTTCGCTCTGGTCCATCTTGGTGCTCAAAGCATTGAAGCGCTTCTCGTTCTCAAGGTTGAGCGCTGCAATCTGCTGCTTAACCTCGCAGCAGCACTGGTTCTGGTTAGCAAGGACTTGCTGCACTTGCACTTGGTTGTTGTAAATGTCGCGCTGTAGCTCTGAGTATTTGTCAGAAACATTTTGAGCGAGAGCGTCAAACGCCCTGTTGACGTTGTTGTTTATGTCGCGGTTCTGGTCCTGCAAGTCGTTGAAGTTCATGCTGTTCTGCAGCTGAGCAGAAGAAGCAGGAGCTTGGTCTCCAGTCATAGGGCCGAATCCGCCGCGGCCCCAGCCGCCAAAGCCGCCTCCAAATCCGCCTCCCATCATAGCAAGGAAAGCGAGGAACATCAGGCCGTTTCCTCCGAAACAGTCTCCGTTTCCATAACCATTGCCTAGCATAATGTTAGGCTGTCCACTAGAAATTTCCATACCCATAGTTGTACCTCCTAGTACATATGTTAAATATATTTAGCAGCATGTCATACTGCTATTCCACAACCTTAATGCATGACTCGTCGCATACATATGTATGCATAGCAAAATTTTCTTTCTTGCGTGTCAGCACTTCGTATTCAAAAGACATCTCGCTCAGCTCCAGCTCTTTTTCTTCTTGCAGAGTCTTGCCGTTCTCGTCAAGCACTGGCCTCAATTCGCTGTCAAGCTTAGGCACCGTTACAGTCTCCTTGACTACGTTGTTTGGATGTTTTTCATAAATTTCTGTCATCAAGACAGGAATCTTTATGTTTGACGGCAGGTCGCTGTTTGTCAGCTCAGGCACAACAACTAGCCTTTCGTCAAACGGAATTGACGAGCCGCGGTCTGAGAGCAGCCACACTTCTGCATTGTTAAAGTCTGCAAACCCTTGCAGCGTCTCGTCCTCGATAATCTGCACCTTAATCTTTTCCATATGTTTCCTCCTTAGTCAAATACGATGCTAGTTAAAACAGTTATAGGGTATTCACCTGAATTACCGTAAAGTATGTAACAGCCTTGTACACTAAATTTGGTGACAGGACTTAATGTAAATAATGTGTCTGTAATAGCTGTGCCACCAAAATCGCACACATGTTGACCTATTGGAGAGGAAAGTTTAGTCCATACTGTGACTTTTTTTCCTGTACATGTAAACACTTTCCCATTAACTACTACGCTGAATATATTTTTAGTAGTTTTAATAGTTTTGCCTTTTGAACTATTAGTTGAAACATTAAATCCAACCGCATTTAGCCGTGCAGCGAATTGTGACTGTGTATAAGTGCCTGCTGGTATTACTGAACTGCCCTCTGCTATCGTATCAGCAAGTATGTTAAAGTCATTTATGCACTGACATTTATATCCATATTTGCTACAAAAAAATATATTTTTATATTTTGACGAAACTCCAGCTGAACATTTGCCAAAAGCGTCTGTATTTATTACTATCCTATCTGGAGAATCTGCTAACATGCCGGGTAATGTATATACTTTACCGTCTTCAGCTTTATAATTAAAGTAGCCAATAATGTAGTCGAGTCCGCCATATGACACTTGGCTTGGAAACCTACCTTGTTCAAACGCATTAGGAATTTGCAGAACATTAGATGAATCTCTAAATTTTAATACAGTAGCAGCCATTTATTTATTCCTCTAAGATATCCAAATGTCTCCAGCTACAGGGTTTGCTGGAGCTGTAGTGCTGAGCCTGCTTATCGACGGACCAGCTGGGCCCTGAGGGCCTGTAGCACCGGTCGCGCCTTTTGCTCCTGCCGGCCCTTGCGGTCCTTGTGGTCCAGTGGCGCCAGTGTCGCCTTTCGGTCCTTGTGGTCCAGTGGCGCCAGTGTCGCCTTTCGGTCCTTGCGGTCCAGTGGCTCCTGCTGGACCTGCTGGTCCCGGCACTCCAGGCTCGCCTTGCTTGCCCTTGTCTGCCCGGCTCCATTTTCCGTTAGCGTCTTTAACTAGAATCATCTTACCCTCCTTATAGCGCTCCGCCTATGCCTACAAAGCGGACATAGGCTTTTTCAAACGTATCAACATCACATGTATAGTACTCATTGTTCTCATCTTTAACTATATACTCGCCTATATCGGCGTTTATAACGCTTCCTTTAACATTTATAGACACGCTGCCATTATCTTTGACAGTGAAGTCGTTCAGCCCGACTAAGCGCATATATTGCTTTACAGCGTTAGAATTGTCCCATAGTATAGTCTGTACTAGAACAGGCTTCTTGTACCAGTTGCTTACTAACGGAACGCATTGGCTGTTCAGTACGTCGTTGCTTTCTTGTAACATAGCGTCCTCCTTAAGCATTTAAAGCGCTTTCTATATTAGCAACTCTGCTTAACAAATCGTTCACTTTAGTCTGCAGCGTGTCAATCTCGTAGCGGTAGCGCTCGATTTTTTCAAGCTTTTTGAATGTATATGAATTTAAATAGTATGTGTTGCCATCGCTGTCATTACAAACATAACGTCCATCAAACGTCATATTCCATGTTCTATCCACCCATTGTCCGTCCACAAGCTGCTTTTGTACGCTTTCACTTGAATAGAACACGTTGCCGTCGTCGTCATGCCAAACATTTTTTCCGTAAATATCTATATTCCATTTTTCACTATACCATTTATTACTTAATAATTTAACGTTATGACTTCCACTTGAATAGTGTGTGTTGCCATCGTTGTCATGCCAAACATTTTCTGCACTATAAATACCGTTCATATTAGTCCAGTAGTTATCTATCCATTGGCCATCAACAAGTTTTTTACCATAATCATACTCGAAGCCGAAGTATGTATTACCGTCACTATCATGCCATACTTCTGCCCCTGAAATACCAATATAGTTCCAACTTATCTTAATCCATTTACCATCAACAAGCTTATAATGTCTGTCGCTTTTTGCTGAGTAGTATGTATTACCATCACTATCATGCCAAATATATTTTCCTTCTAAAATATCACTACTAAAAGTTTTATTCACCCATTGACCGTCAACAAGTTGTTTATGATTACCATTCATAGTATGATACGTATTACCATCACTGTCATGCCAAACATTTTCTCCTGAAAAACTATAGTCGCCAGTAAATACAGGCACACTAGCCCAATTACCACTAATGTATTCAGGCTTATAACAGTTGATGTTGTTTCCTGAGCTGTTTTCGTCCTCATCTACAGTGGTGTCGTCCACGTCTATGATTTCAGCCCTGTCGTACTTGTCTTTCTCGCTGTCAGTGAGCTTCTCCCATTCTTCAAGCGTGCCGACAAAAGTCTTTGGTATGCTGGCCTTTACTAAGCCAGCAAATGCAGCAAGGCCTTTCTCGTCTACATATTCTTTTTTCATATCTGCACTCCCCATTGCTTGGCCATTGCGTCAAGGTCCATTCCCTTGCTCTTGTACAGCTGCCTCAAGGCGCTGACTTGCTGCTTGCGGCTCTTGCCTTCAAACATGCTCTGGCACTGCTTCATAGCTTCTGGATTTTGCCTAGCAAGCTCGTTTATAAAGTACATTTGGGGGTTCTGTATAGCCCCCATCATGTTCATCATGTTCATGCTTCTACCTCCTCGTATAGCCTCGCTATGTCGCTGTCTTTGAACGCCTTGAGCATCAAGCCGCTCAGGTCCAGCTCCTCAGCTTCTTCTGGATACTCTGCGTCTGGGTCATACTGCTCTGAGCCTGGATATTTGTACAGCTTCAATTTAGGCTGCCCGAACAAATGCCAGCTGCCTTGCACGTTTGTGTCTTTTATGTAGCCGCGCAGCTCTCCGTCTTCATCGCCGTGCGTGAAGTAAACTCTGTCAGGCTTAGCAGTAGGCCATGTAGGAAGCTTGCTGACTATTTCAAACGGGCAAGGCCTGGCTCCAAGCTGCCAGAACATGTTGAATTCGTTCGGATTCTTTATGTAGCCTATAATGCTGTCCCCGTCAGGCGTAACGTACATCTTGTTAGCTTCAGCTGACGCCCATGCAGGCAGCTTGTCAACTAGCTCAAACCCATGGACAGAGCCAGCGCCAAGCTGGTACCAGCCGCTTCCATCTTTCTGCTTAATGTATCCTGTAGCAGTGGTGCCGCTAGCAGTGATATACATAATTCCCTGAGCAGCGTCTTCCAGTTCAGGCAGCTTGTCGACTATTTCAAACGACTTGCTGTTAGTTATGTTATACCACTTGCCTTCTACACTTTTCTTTGTGTAGCATGCTGGCTCAGACGGAACATAATAGATGACGCCGTCCAGAGCATGCTTCCACAAAGGCAGCTCGTCGACTGTAACAATAGAGTCTGAGACGCTGATAGGAGTCCATTCAGCGCCTGACGACACGTAGAACAAGCCTTTTTTATATTCAGGCCCGTCGCCAACGTATTGCACGATTGAGCCTGTATAAAACATAGGGCTAGGCATGTCTTTGAACTGCATCCAGTCTTGCTTGTCCTGCAAGTCTTTTTGCACGCTCTTGAACAGTTCGTCAAGCTTCCTGTCTGTCTTGAGCAGCAGCCTGTTGACCAAGTCAAGCTCAGCTTGCTCTATGCCGCTTACTGCTTCATGCACTGTTTTTTGCGCCATTTATTACTCCTCGGTAATATACATAACAGATGCAGTGTTTATATTACCTACATAAGTGTCTGTGAGCTTTGTCAAGTCAACGACCTTTATATTTCCATCACTGTCAAGCCTTAAGGTGACTCCATAATACGCTCTCGCATTCTCGTCATCAGCGTCAATAAGCTCAGCTACAAGCGAGAACGCTACAGGTATTTTAGGGTGGTATTCGTCGCTTAAAGAAGCGACTGTGTCGTTCCTGTGCAAGAGCTGGTCATGCAGCTCTATAGTTAGCTGCGCGATTGGAAGGTTCACGAGCCTAGTGCAGATTACGTTCTCCATCTGCATGTCGTCTTTCTTCATCTCATTGAGCCGCTCTACAGCGCTTTCGATTACAGCTTCCTTTTCATTCGCTAAGTTTGACTGCAGCTCAGCGACTTGCTCTTCAAAGCCTTTCTTAGCGCCTGCAAGCGCCGCATCAAATACAGCTGTTGCTTTGTCAATCATACTGTCAATATCTTCTTTAGGCGTTACTACAGCTTCAAGTAGCGCCTCAACCTCTTGCTTTGTTACAAGCTGCACGTTTCCAAGAACATGTGTGCTCATGCTATCCTCCTAATACTTTATTTTTATTATTTTCTGCATCACGTACGGCAGCCAAATCTTGCCGTCTGTGGTCACGTTGCCATTGCCAGGCATGAATGCTGCAATGTCTTTGTATTCGTCAGCAAGCAGCTCAGCGCTGCCGTCCAGAGCATGCCAGCCGTCAGGAACGCCGTCGCTTATCAAAAGCTTAATACTTGCACTTTTAGGGCTGACTGTAACGTCTCGCTTGTTGAGCGTGAACGTTATTTCTTCGTCTGACTCCAAGGCGCGCTCTTCTACTTTATAAGCTGGCCAGAACATAGTCTCGCCTACCTTAGCGCCTTTCAAGTCTGAAGCTTCTTTGTTGTAGATTATCTGGCCGCCAGCATAGTGTATCTCTTTAGGCTCCATTAACTTACCTCCTGTTCTTGTTCAGCGCTCTGGTCCTGAGGGCCTTGCGTCTGAAGCAGTTGTGCGCTGGCTTGCTGAATTATGCCAAGCAGCCAGTTCCTGTATATCTCTCCAACGCTGTCAGGTATGTCCTTCTCGCGCTGGAGGTTCTCAACCCATTTATCTTTAATTATTTGGTTCTGCTCTTCTTTCGTCATATCTTGCCGCCTTCTTTATGCGGATGATAGAGTAGTCTTGCAGCGGATATGTGTCTCCAATAAGCTCTATCAAGTCGGTAAGGCTTTCGTCTACGCTAGAGCCGTCACAAGCATGTGCCCAGTCTGGAACGTCAATAGCCACGCCGTTGTCATCACACCTAGGCCAAAACGTTATCTCTCCTATAGCGTTTTCATTAGTCAGCGACTTGAGGTTGCTCTCAATGTTTTCGACCTTGTCGCTTAATCCAGTGTACTCTACACTAGCAACAACTTTAGTTTCTCCGTTCGGAGACACATAGCCTTCAGAGCCGACTGGAGCGAAGTTTATTCCTGCGCACCTGAACTCAAGGGCGCTGAATACGCCATACATGTTGTCTTCAAATACTTTAGTCCACTCGTCTGCGCGCACAGCAAGGTAAGCATGGTGCTCTCCTTCTTTAGCAGTGCCTTGTACTACCATGAAGCGCACGCCGTGGTACTCGTCTTCATGGAAGTTAGCAAGTACGTCAAGCTGTCCGCTGCAATAAGCTCCATCTTTCTTGCTTGCAGCGAAGTGCACTACAGCAGAGAAAGGCTTAGTGTTGACATACTCTATATACGCTGTGCCAGCGTTCTCTTTCAGCATGCCGAGCATGTAGTATACGCCGTCCTCATCAGAGCCGCACACATTAGAGCTAAACTTGCTGAACTCAAAGTTAATCTGCCCTATCGCGTGGACAAGCCCTGACAGAGTATTTGCTGAAACAAGCTGAGCGCTGAGAGTTTCAGTGTTTATTAAGTCTAGACTGTCGCTCTTGTCGCTTGACTTCAGCCAGCTCTTCAGCTTTTTTAGATAGTCGTTTATAGACGTTATCTCTTCGCTAAACTTAAGGTCTGACGCCTTGAGGTATTCAGACAAGCCGTCTTTTGCAGCATACTTATTGTCAGCGTTGGCTGACAGCAAATAGCCGCTTAGGTCAGGAATGTCTTCTTCTTTAGCGTAAGTGCTTTCAGCGTCACTTGTTTTCAGGTATCCAGCCAAGCTTGGAATCTTGTTTTTTTCGAAATCTGCTAGCTGCTGTGCGACATACTCTTTTATCTTGTGAGGGTCGTCAGTGCTGCCTACATCTTTTATATGGTTGTCTATTTTAGAGACAAGCTCAGAGTAAGCGTTGGCGAATTCTATCAGGTCTTTGGCCCTTACGTCGCTGCCTTGCGGCCCGTTCCAGTTAGTGAATGTGCTCATAGACTACTCCACGTTATCATCAGCTGCATAAACATCGCTTGGCTCTGGCGGCCCTGCTGGCACGTCTTCCGCATTTCTCATTTGCTGCATAAGGTCGATTGGCTCGTTACTTGTATCTAATACACGGTTACCAATTTGTTCATCACCAATTATTGTGTTGCTGCCAAGCTCGCTTTCAGCAACTACAGGCTGTACAGGAATATTGTTTTCTGACAAGATGTTTCCTGACGAGCCATTCGGAAGCTGCAAGTTTTTAGGTATGCCGCCGCCAATAAGCATTTCACATTCTTCTCTGGAAATGACTCCAAGCATAGCAAGGTCTATTGCTATGCACTGGTACGCTTCGCTGCGCCTTATTCCGCGCATATTCTTATTGTTAAGTCTGCAAGTGCCTATCATTCTGTTCCTCCATCTTGAATAATAAAGTCATATTGAGAAGCATAAGGCCTCCTGGCTATAAGCTTCTCATTGCTGTATATATCATGCTTATGATTCTTGAGGAAGTTTAACGCTGCCTCGTAATCATTCTGCGCTATTAGCCTCTTATATGTTGGAGCATGCTCTACTGATATTGCTCCAGGCACGGTTGGGTTTGCAAAGCTCTTTAGCTCTGAAATCGTCCACGGCCTTCCAACATAAGTAGCTGCATACTTAGTTGGATTGTCTGCTCTGCGTATCACTGAAGATATTCTCAGATAATCGTTCAAAGCAGCCTTGTCATTAGCGAACACTTCGTGCGGCGTCACTGTAACCCTAGCAGGATTAAGCGACGCCTTTACGTGGTAGTTCTTGTAGCGCTTGTCTGCAAAGTCCTCGTTAGTGCCAGTGACCATTTTATCAGCTTGGCTCATCACGTACTCTGTGACCTTGTTCATACTAGGCTTGCCGCTCTTTCCCTGCAGCTCTGGGTCTGTAAGAGCTTTAGCATAGGCTTCTTTCCACAGCTTCTGTTTGTCTTCTTCAGACATGCCAGTGCTCTTGCCTGATAACTCTGCTTCTCTTGCAGATTGCGCCTCACTTATCGCTTGGCTCATTCTATTAGACAAGTCTATGTACCTAGCATAATCTTTAGGCCCAAGCACTTCTTTTAATCCAGGCCCTGACGCAGCTCCTGCAGCATGGTTTTCATAGTAGTCTGCGCCAACGCCTCCAACCTCTATTACGCCTTCGCCTGTGTCTTTGCTGTTGACAGTCTGCATTTGCACGCCTTTAGAAGCACGCCCATGCTCTTCTTGCTGCCATCTAGCATACTCTTCTTCTGAGAGTATAGCAGTTACTTTTTCTCCAGGCTTAAGCTCTCGACCGTAAAACCTTCCTCCAAGGACTTTCTTTATGTTCTCATCGGACAGAACTACGCTATACCTTTTGTTTGAGCCAGTTAGCTTGTAGCGCCCTCTTGACTCATATTCAAAAGGATAGCGCGCTCCGTGCCTTTGCCCTCGTATTCTCACCAAGTCCCAGAACACCATTCCAAGGACATGCCTGTACTTTCTGTCTACTGCGCTTATGCGTGTAGCCTTAGTCTTAGCAAGCGAAAGCAGTTCGCCTGCCACAGCAGTAGGCACTCTATAGAACAAGCATATTGCGCCGTTGTTCGTAAACGTTACGCGCAGCACTTGCTGCACCTGCGCATACTCAAGCATAGCAATATGTCCGCAGCCTTCCTGCTCAAATATTGGGCCATGCGAAGGGTCGTTCTTGTCAAACGCATTCATAGCATAAGACAAGGCGTCTTCGTCTGGCTCGTCGTGGCTATGGAATCCGATAGTGTCATCATAGCCAGTCGTCTTGTACACAGTAACGGTCCGTCCGTCAGGCGCAGTTCTCTGCACTTTCTGGACAAGGCCGCTCTTCTTTCCATTGCTAATCCAGCCTCGCTGGCGTTTAGCGTGCCAGCCTTCAGACAGGTCCCATTCCATGTTGCCTGAACTGAGCTTGCGCCGCTGGCGCCCTGATTTTGTAGTCTCAGAGACTCCTTTGTACCAGGGAGCCTTGCCAACATGGGCTTCCATGTTTTACCGCCTTACACAGTCGTGATGTCGAAAATCGGCTTGCGGAGCTTGATGATTGTGTAGCAGTACGGGTATTCAGTGAATATCGCTCCCATCTCATGCATAGCAACTGTGATGTTGTTTTTCGGGTGGCGGATTCTAGCGCCGTTGTTGAACGTAGGAAGCACACCGTCTTTCAAAGATGGAGGTCCGTACGTGATGCGCTCTGAAAGGTCAAGCTTAGTTACAAGCTCATCTGGGATTGACAAGTTCTCAATAGCAGGCGGCTTTGACTTGCCCCATGTCTCTTGTATGTACTTGTCAATCTCGAACGTCGGGTTGTCCCAACAGTTGTAAGACAAGTCGTTCTTCGGGCCGATTACAATTACGTCTGTAGGCATGTTAAGGTCTTCAATAACCTCGTTAACAACCTGGTTTCCAATCTGGTAAGACGTAGACTTAACGCCTCTCTGGTAAACAATTGGACCTTCGATGAAGTTGTCGCGGATAACTTTTACGTTTTCGCCTTCTTCGTAGCCCATTTCAATTCTAGTGACTGGGTTCATCCAGATGCCGATTTCTGCATATGGAACTGTAGACTTTGTCAAGAACGCGCCGCGCATGATAGCGTCAATGATATGCTCGTTCTCTTGCTGAAGCACAAATCCGCCAGCTTGCTCAGTGCTGTAGCGCAATCTGTTTGGCTGGTCGCGGAATCCAAGCTCAAGTCCAAGGCGCCGCTCAATGCCGTTGTTAAGCTCGTTCGGGTCAAGGTACCATGGGAACAGGTCAGCAAGTCCTTCCATAGCACCAACTACCGCTCTGTTTCCTGACGTGTATTTCAAGTTTCCAGTGTAGTTGAACATTGTGTATTTTCCAGCGTACGGGCCGTACTGAACGGTGATTGCTTCAGGCTCCCAAGAGTCTTGGAAAATCTTAATGTTTGGCGCTACTTCGCGGTTTCCAAACACTTCAAGGAATTCACCATCTTTCCAGTCTGTCACTGTAGTTCCTACTGAAAGCAGCGTCAAGTAGCCTGGCTGGTTTTCAAGAATCATGTACATTTCAGATGCGTCAGCTTCACCCCAAGGAGCGTTTTCATGCGTCTTGATTAAATACTTGCCAGCTTTGAAGTTGCTATTGAATACGTTGATTGGAACTTTGATTCTGAATGGAACTCTGTTTGCGCCTGTTCCGCCGATTGCAGCAGCGTTGAATGTGTTAGGGCACATATATAATGCAGTGCCGCCACCAATAGTTACAGCATGGACTGTGTTGTCGTTGTTATTTGGAGACGTTCCTCCGCGCCACACGTTGCCGTCCTGATATGGAGCAGACAGTTGGTGCAGGACTCCAAACTGTCCGTGAATAGCGAAGTTCTTGAACTGGCTAGCGACGTTCATTCTCAAAGCATGGAATCGCGTAGCATAGTCGCTTTCGAATGACACTTTCTTATCCTCTGTTTCAAGGTTAAGCGTCATGTCAACTTGGAAGCCGTCAGATACCGTGCCATAAGAAGCCCTGAACGTTCCATATTCAAGGTCTCCAGGGTTAATCATCTCAACGTTGTCTCTATAAATCTGAGAGTTTAATGAGCCGCCTGTATACACTCCAGCAAGCAACATTCTATACTCAAATTTATCGGTGAACTTCCATTCGCGCTTTTTGCTGCGAATCAACCTGACTACGTCAGACTGACATGGAAACATACCGTTGAGCAGGTACTCAACGATAAAAGCTTGTTTAGATAGACTTTCAAGCTGGTCTTTAGAAATAGGCATATTATGTCCTCCGTTATATTTTAATATCTGTGCTCAGATATCGCTTTGATTATGTTCTTCTGAGTCCTGTCAGAAACAACGTTATGGCGGCCTTGCAGCTCAATATTAGCATGCTCTAGCATTGCTTTCTCTTCAGGAGTCATGTCTCCAGAAAGGCCTTTGCTGCGCTTGCCGCTAAGTATCTTTAGCATGGCATCTTCTTCTGGAGTTGTTTCTCCAGCAAGCAGCTTTTCGTCATGCGGCTCGTCATGCTCTTCTATGTGCATTCCGCCGTCATAATCATCGTAATCCTCATCCGCCATATCCTCGTCAACGGTGTCAGAAGGCAAGTCTTCGTCTTCTTCAACGTCATTAGATATAGTGTCAAGGTCGTTGTCGTGAGCGTGGTCAATGCCGGAATCATCACTAGCGTCATCAGCTTCTTTTATCTGCACAGCGTAAGGCGTGCCGCTAAGCACGAACTGCTCCCATTCATGCACAGCGTCGTTGTCATAGTCATCGTTGTTATATGCTTCTTTAACCTCTTCAGGCGCATTGTCGTACATGAACGTTGTAAGCGCAGCTATATACTCTTCATCTACGTCTTCGCTAGGATTTTCGCCGCCGAATTTTTCTTTTAATGCTCTAAGCTCTTCTTCCATCTAGTACCCCCTTGACGCAGCTGCAATCAAGCTAGCTGACGGCCTGAATATGTTCTTCAAGTTCCTGTCAGAAACAACTGTGTCTTTCTTATCTTCTTTATCTTCTTTTTTCTTGTCTTCTTTCTTTTGTGTTGACGTCCTGCCCCACCTAGACTTCATCTTTTCTATTCGCTTCATGCGCTCGTCTGAAATAGGCCTGTCCACTGGATTCTCTTTCGCTGGCTCTTGTGCAGGCGCTTGAGCTGGTTCTTGTGCAGGTTCAGGCTCAGGCTCTGCAGCTGGCTCTTGCTCTTGTTCAGGCTCTAGCTCTTCTGAGCCGTCAACTCCAAGCGCTGCCATGTCTTCTTCAGTAGGCTCTTGTGCAAGTGAATTAGGGTCAAGCGCATCGACTTCAGGCGGAACTTCATTAGGCTCAACCATAGCAGGCATTTCATCTGGCATTGACGCGTTTGGATTGTTAGCAACAGCGTTAGACACCGCGTTAGCCACAGTCTCGACTTTCTTAGCTTCTTGAATTATCTCATCTTGCATAACAGCAATCGCATCGATAATATTCTGGCAGTCTGTCCTGAGCGTGTCAAGAATTTCTTGCACAGCCTCGTCAGCAGCAGAAGTGTCTATACCGCGAGCGTCAAGCTCATTCAAGACAGCCATACCAATGCCGTGGTTATTAGACCACCTGCTGCCATAAGTGTCCATGAATTTCTTCTGTCTTTCAGCTTCCTTGTCGCCAAAGTAGCTCTGCTCAAGCTGAGCTAGGCGCATCATAAGCTCTTCGTTTCCAGGCATTTTAAACTCCTAACTTTTATAATATTATATGAATAAAAGCAACAGTTGTAAATATACAAAAATTGCTTTCACCACCGCAAATCTGACATGGTCTTCTTAATCACGTCAAAGCTGCTTTCATGCTTTTTGCCGAAGTTTCGGCCAGTGTCGCCATGCTGCTCATTGTTATTCTTAAAGTTATCTATAGCTTTAATAATGTCATCTCTAGCATGAGACATGTCTGAGCCGCCATTAGTGCAGTATGTGACATATTCTTCAAGCATAAGCCTCTTGTCAGCGTCTGTGAAGTTATGGCCAGGCTCGTAGTTAGTCATCAAGTAAGAGTATATATGGTTGTATGGCGAGTATGAGCCTTCTTGATTCTTCCTTTTTTCGTGGTCTATGCTCTTGTTAGCGTACGCCATACTATCCTCCACTATAGCCAGTCAGATGCGTTTGACGGGTTTACATTTCTAATACGCTCCCAAGCAGACTTATCTTTCTTCAAGAACGCTTGGAAAGCGAACTTTGCGTCAGCAAGCTCGCTCTGCACTGCCATTACATTTGACTCGTTAAGCGCGCTGAACTTTTCAGCGAGCCTAGCTACAAGGTACCTGTACACCTCTGGAGCAGGATATACAAGGCGCGTGTCAGGAGTCCAGCCAAGCTCTTTAACTCTCGGGCTAGTCTCTTTTTTAGCTACAGATGGTATGCTGTCCCTTATAATCTCTTTCCACTCTTTGCTAGACGCATTATACTGCTTGATAACTCCATTTACATTCACTACGTCCCTGTCATCTGGGCCAGACGGCGCTTCTTTAGAGAAAGGCACTCTTTCATAGTTGTAGTCAGTAGCATACCTGTTATACCAGTAGCCTTGAGTCATTTGAGTCACTGTGCCGTCAGAGCATTTGTACTCAAAGTCATTCTCCACGAATATGATTGAGCTAGCTTTTTCAGGCAGCTTCTCTGTGTTGAGCAGCTTTGTCTCTATGTCGTTCCAGTCTCTGACAATAACGCCCATTCCAGTCTTGTCGTTATAGTGGCAAGACAGATACTCGACATTGTCATTACGCCCTATCCATTCAAACGGATTATAGTCCGTCCACTCCATGTTCTTGTCAAAGAATCCAGACATCCACTCATCAGTTATAGAATGCTGGTACGAGCAGAATATATAAGGGAAGTCACACGATATATACTTCAGCTCCCACTTGCCGTCTTCATCTGAATCCTTGAGCACATAGCCTGTTATGTCCACGTCGTCTATGTTTGCCAAGACATTCTTATGAACGAGCAGCACTTTGTTTATGCTGGCAATCTGCTCCTTAGTTACGCTCGGGCTTGATATGTCTATAAACTCTTCACCTTTATAGCAAGCTAACGACCTTATGTTGTAGTTGCTAGAGCGCTCTGTAGCATGTCCATCTGGATATATCTTAGGGTCCCTGTTATGGTGAGTGAAGAATATCTGTGAAGGCTGAGGGCAATATTCTAGCCATACAGTCCTGCGGGCTGCGTCTGGACAAAACAGGTCTGTGCCTGAAATCCTGTACCGGCTAAAGTCACGCTGGTCAGTGTCGCCAGACTGCCTGAATACGTCGCGCCTGTAGTCTGTAGGCCTCTGCGCAGCATAAATCATTATAGTGTTTTTTACAAACTTAGGCAGCTTCGTAAGCTCTTCCTTAAGCTGCACAGTTATGCTGTAATATCCAGAGTCAATCATGCATATCTGAGAGTAGATGTCAGACCACACGTAATTCAGAAAGTTCAAGCAGTCTGAAAATGTATAGCTGTTAAGAGATTTTGTCTGGGCAAGCCTCATAGCATCTTCAAGCGCATCACTTGCAAAAGGCATAATATCAACTTGCAGCATGTTTATTCTCCTTGCATGTCTCTAACTGCTTTTACTTCGGCTTTACTTCTCTTTCTAGCGTCCCATTTAGCGCCGAACTTCTGGCTGCGAATAGCATTGCGCTCGCTCACATTGTTACTTAAAGCTTGCAAAGTGTATATGTCTCGCTCTGCTTTCTGCAGCGCAGAGTATTCAGACATGCCTTCACTCATATACTTGTTCTTAAGCTCCATAATCGTTTTCTGTATAGCTCTCTCTTCTATAGCAGGAGTTGATATACCGTACATAGTGTTTGTAAGAAGGTTAGCAAGCTGGCTGTCTGTATTTGACAGGTCCATAAGAGCAGTGAGCGTGTTCGTGTCGAATGCGCGCATAAACTCTTTGTTCCATTGCACAGCGTCTTTTGCAAGGACACTTGAAGCTTGTTGCTGCTGCATCCACTGCCTGATTGCTTGTTCTGCTTGCATAGTCGTGAGCTGAACGCCAAACATTTTTTCGTATACATTTACAAACGCATCATAGTCTTTGTGATTTATAGCGTCTTGCAGCGCTATAGCAAGCTGCTTTTGTTCAGTGTCAAGCTTGATAGACTGGTCCATAGCTCTAGTCTCCATCGTCTCAAGCTTAGGCCTTTCATACATCTTGCCAAGGTTCTTGGCTCCGCCTGTATGCCTCGTGCCTACAGAGAAAGCGTCTTCAACAGGCTTGTTATTATATTTATCTATGTTGCGAATCATCCTCAGTGTGTCGCTATAGCTCTTGTTGTTTATGGAGCCTTTGCTGCCTTCACCTTTAGCTATATTCTTGTTTTGGTCTCCAGTAGGGTTTAGCGAGTTTGTGCTCACGCTCTTCTGTTTGTCATAGATATTCTGGATGTTTTCCACTGCCTTGTCTTTTGCAGCAGTTGTCTGGCTTACTGCCTTGTCAGACTTAGCGTCTATATTTTTGCGCGTAGCTTCATTCTCTATGCCAGGCTCTTTCCAATTGTTAACTGCCATGACAACCTCCTACTTATTGTTTTTCTTAGCCTGCGCGCTCGCACGCTGCAAACTGTTAGCATAGTTATAAAAGTTTCCAGGAGCTCTAAGCACTGTCTGCGCTTCCATAGCACGAGACACGTCTTCTCTCTGGCCATAAAGCCCGACAACATCGTTTATAGTCTTAGTGACTTGGTCAGTTATATTCTTTGTATTCTCGCCGCGCCTAAGCCTTTCTTGCGCCCACATGTTAGCTGCATTCTCAGCCCTGCTCGGGCCATATATTTCATTCTGCCTGTTGCTGTTAACTCTGTTAGCTGCAAGTATAGCTGAAGCAAGGTGGTTTGCGTCTGTTACAGCTATGTTTCCTATAGCATCAGACAATCCAGTAGCTGCAGACGCTGCTGCGCGCACCAGGTAATCTTTCGGGCCTCCAACCATTATATTGCGCAAGAGCTTTCTTTTGTCTTCATTAGACATGCTGTTCAAATCGTCGTCTTCTCGGCTGTAGCCAGCTTCATATCCAGAAATATTGCCAACGTTTTTATCATCAGCTTTGCCAGCAACTGCTTCTCCAGCTTCTTTAAGCAGCTTCCTTCCAGCTGGAGACTTTAAGAATTCAGCGGCTGCAATTATCGCTTGTATAGGTATAGCCATATTAAACTCCTAACTTTAATAGTCTATCTTTCAAGTCATCTAACTCTCTAACTAAGTCACCAATAGCCCCAGCGTTCATCATTGAAAGCCTCTGAGTGTCTACTGTCTTGACTCCTTCTGGCGTCTCTTTTATGCAAGCAGGATTTACCTTCTCTATGTCTTGCGCCATTGGGCCTATATGCTCTTCATTTGGGTCTATCCGCGAATCTATCTCAGTAGCTTCAGGCTTATATGTATATAAGTAATTGCGTATAAACTTGCCGTAGCCATCTAGCACAGAGCCGTCTTCGTCGTCAGACCAGTCATCGTCATCAAAAAAGTTATACTCGCGGCCGTTGTTATTAAACTTTCCGCCTGAATGCATAGCAAGGAACATGAAGTCTTCTGGCGTCATCTCGCCTCCAGACTCTAGAGCAGACTTTATATGCTTGCACCTTATGTCAGACAAACAGCCTATTATGTTCTTGACCCGCTCGTCAGACATTGGGTCATCATCGCTCTCGTCAGACACTGGATTATCGTCGCGCTCCCTTATCTTATTCAAAGAGTCTTGCGTATCTTGCCCTTTCTGCCAGAATATAGCTTCAATAGACTTAGGGCCAAAGCCCATTTCAACAAGCTGCTGCTCCGTGTATTTGCGGAACAGCTGCAAGTCCGCGTCAGAAGCAATGCCTTGCTTTATCCTGGTGAAGGCGTCTAGCTCTGCAGCTGACATGCTTCCCTGCCCTGGCTGTGCTTCAGGATTATTCTGCCCGCTCTGTTCAATATTGTTTTGCCAGTCTTGTTCGGCGGCCTGTTCATTTTGTTCAGCGTTGTTCTGTTCAGCAGCTTGGCCTGCGCTGCCACCTGCAGACATATTAGCAGAGTACGCTTTGTCAGCGTCCATTTGCCTAGACTTAATGTTAAATGAATCTGCAAGCCCGCTGTATTCAGTCGCTCCTTGCTGCGCCATGTCCATCTCTTCGCGCCGCTGGTTAGCGACATTACGCTGCTGGTCTTGCCTAGCTTGCTGACTTTGTACGTCAGGAGCATTAGTCTTCCTGTTTATAGCTGAAGCTGTTCCAGCTGCAAAGCTAGTGTTGCTTATATTTTGCCTGTTCTCAGCGTCATTCTGCACTGACGCAATTTTTCCAGCTTCTGAATATTCATTACGGTTTGCTATCTGCTGTGAGGCTTGAGACTCCATTTGGCGGTTAGCTGCCTCGTTCCTCTGGTTACTAGCTTGCTCTTGAGCAGTGGCTGCTGCAGCGTCAAGAGCGTTGCGGTTAGTTCCTCTTATAGCTCCAGCAACACCGTCATAAAAAGCTTGGCTAAGCTGCATGCCGCTTGACGCAACTCCTTTTCCAAAATCACGAGCGTCTTTTGCAACAGCGCCAAAGAATTTTTTAGCTTTGCTTTCTTTAGGAGCGTCGCCAGGCTGGCCTCCATCAGCTACAGGGTTGTCTGGGTTTGTTGGCATGTCAAGCGTGTCTTGCTTAGACTGGCCTTCTCCATACACCCTGGCTTTTTCAGCATTGTTAAACTCTTTGTTTTTAAGGCGCTGCATTTTAAGCGCGCCTTTAGCGTCTTCTAAGTTAGCCCTTGCATTCCTGACTTTCTCTATATCTTGAGGTCTCTCGCGCTTCGCAGCCCTGTATGCACTTTGCGCGTCTTCTTTTGCAGCCTTCAAGTTGTTATACTCTTCTTTAAGCTGCTCCTGTCCAGCTGAACGCGTCATTAAAGTCCTTGTGTTAGCAGGCATCTGTCACTCCTTATAAGCCATTGCGCGCGCCGTTCTGCACTAGCCTTATCTTAAATTCGCGCTTCTTTATAGCTTTATTATATGTGTCAATCCATTTTTGCTGCGCAGCTTGTATGTTCTTGTCATTAGGATATTTCTTCATTATAGCTTTGCACTGCAAAATCTTTTTCTCTAAGTCAGCGATAACCTTGTCTTTAAGCTCTTGCTGATATATAGGATTTTCTGGATTATATGGATTATACGTGCTGTCAGTATTCTGACTAACTGTTTCTGAACGCTGTTCAGCCTTGCGCTGCTTAGCGTCATTAAACTTGTCAACAACTTTGTCTACTAAAGGCTGCGCCCAGCTTGTGTAGCCGCCGCCTCGCTGCTGTGCTTGCGGCGCTTGTTGCTGAGGCATTTTCTGTCTAGCCTGCTGCGTGCGCGTATTGCCGCGCATAGCGTTATCTACATAGCCAGGCGCTTTAGGCAGCTGTTGTTTTGTTTGCTGTGCTTGCGGCGCTTGCTGGGCGTTCTGATTGTTTTGCGTAGCAATAGATTTTGATGCTTGTGGCTGTGGCGATTGTGGAGCTTGCTTAGGCATCTTGAGCAGTGTCTTTGCCATAGTTCTGTCAAGCATAGCTCCAGATATGTCAAAGTTCTTCGGCACGCTGTTAGGAAACCTGCGCCTTATATTAGCTTCAATAGCCCTCAAGCGAAACTTAAGGGCTTTTGCATTTTGGTTAGGATTGTTTTTAAGCACAGCAGCAATCTGCTGTTCCAGCTCTCTCTTAGCTTCTGGGTCAGTTATATTGTTGTCTATATAGCTCTGCCACTTGGTGCCTTTATTAAATGAAACATTTCTGCCTGTATTAGGGTCTGTCCTGTGATACCTGTTAGCTGTGTCTTTAAAGTTTTTGAACAAGCCGTTAGAGCCAACATATTTAGACGTGTCTCTTATTCCGCCGCTAAAAGGCTCGCTCACAGCTTGCTTAGCTTTCTCTTCCTGCTCTTCTGTAGGCTCAATGTATTCATTATCGTTCATAAAGCACCTCAATCATTTAATTATAGCGCTAGCACATAAAAATGTAAATGTGTATAAAATCACAGCTCTTTAAGCTTGCTCACGTCAATTTGCTGCGTAAGCTGCTCTGCGCGCCTTGACGTCATGACTTTGTACTCACAATCTATGCTTGATATAGCAATGTACTGGTCTGACCAGATATGCAGGCGCTCTCTGTTGCCCATGCCATTGTTGCCTTGGAACCTGAACGAGTAGTATCCGTAATTGCCGTCGCGAGTGAACAGCTCTTTTTGCAGATAAACGTGCGTAGGCCTAGTCACTTTCTTTCCGCCTGGAGTCATAGTCTCAGCTACTATATTAACACAAGCATAGTTGTCAACGCCATAAATCAAGTCCATTTCAATAGGCCAGCAGAACGTCACGACCCACTCAAACATGCAGTCTGTGTCTTCGTTGCTGCCTAAAGCGCTAGTAACAAGCACAAACGGATTGTACGTCCAGCCGTCTACTCCAGACACTTCTGACATAACGTCAGCATACTTTTCCCTGTAAACTCTGTGGGTTACATACTTCTCCCTGTTCATTTTAGACCACTTGCCTAAATTGTTCTTCAACGAGTCAAGCATGTGCTCTACGAATATGCTCCTATTTATTATAACACGGTTAGGCCCTTGGTAAGCAAGGCCTGACGGCAGAGACACGACTTTAAACCATGAGCGGTCGTTGAATATAGTGGTTATTGGAGGAGGAAGCTCTCCAGACACTTGGCTTTTTGAAAGCACAGGCATGACTATATTGTCTGTTTCAGTGTCCTTGTCTTCAACCTCTGCATTGAGCCTCTTGAAAGTCATCAAGCTTGGCAATACAACCTCTTGGTTAACGAAGTCCCAGTAGCCTTTCTGCACGTCCCTGAAACGCTCCATTGTGTCCATTTTAGTAAGGCTGCTGCCTGTAAATATATAGAACGCCCTGGTGCTTTCGCTATAGAAGTATGCTTCTGTTGGCGTAGAGCCAATATACCTGAGGCCTGAGATAGGTATAATGTCGCTCACTATGTCCACACCGTCTTTCGTATTCACTGAGCAGATGTACTCTTCAGTAGCACGGTACACGTTTTTACCTATATTAAAGTCTATTGACAGCGGAGCCTTGTAAGCAGTCTGGTTGTTAGCTATCTCAGTGCACATGCTTGTGATGCCTTCTACAACGCCTAGCGGCATAGCTGTAAGCGTCTTTACTACAGCAGGGAGCGTAGACAAATGCTCAGTGAACACAGGCACTGCCAAGCGCTTCAAGTCTTTATCTTCTCCAATTGTACCAGCTTCAAGCCCTTTCTCTCTTGAGGCCACTGTCATTTGCGTCCACAGCTTGTCAATGCTCTCTATAGCTTGCACAGGCTCAGACTCAAAGTTGCCTTGCAGCTCATTTGCTGGCAGCTTGTTAGACCTCTTGAACCTGTCGTTCACTTGGAACGAGTACCAGAACGCCTGCCTGTTCTTGCCCATTCCAGGCGAGCCTACAAGGTTAACCAAGCGATAAGACATGCCGTCAAAAGCATGGTACAGCTTGTTGTCTAAAATGCTGTTATATCCAGTGCAGTTAAGAGCTATAACGTTAGGCGTTATAGCGTAAGGCCTCATATATGCTTTCTCAACGCCGCGCTTAACTTCAACAGCTGCATACGGACAAGCGACTCCGCAGAAAGATTCGTTAACAATCATGTTGCTAGGAGGGCAGCTGATAATCTTAGTGTCTTTTACTGCAATCCACTGAGTCATGCCGTACGTGCAGCACATCGATAAGTCCCAGTCTTTGTCAATGACATAGTCCTGGAACAAAGACGGCGCAAACGCAGGCTCTGACACGCCTATGTTCTCGTTCTTAAACGCTGTGTTAGGCAATATCCTGCTCACGCCTTCAACGCACGCCATGTCGTCTGGAAGCGTTTTTTCCTCAGCGTCACCGTATGGCGCTGCCTGGTAAAACGGCACGTTGCCTTTCATATAGTAAGCACGGAACGTGTCGCCTGCTTCAGTATCATAGTCTTCTTTAGTGTTGTCATATGTCCATGAGCCGCCGCATTTTTCTTTAGCAGTGGATTCAGAAGCTCTCAAGTTGCTAGAGTATTTAGGCACTTGCCAGCTGAAAATGTCCGTGTTCAGCTTGTTCATGTTGCTAGTGTCATACTTTTTCACTGAGCTAAGCGTCAGCTTCCATGGCGTATTCTTAACGCCGCATTCTACATGCTCATCAGTATACTTGACGCTTCCTGACGCTATCCCCCAGCAAGGCCACATGAACACCTCGTTCTTCTCGCCGTACTTATGCTTGCCTTCGACGCTGAGAGCTTTCCTTGAAACAGCCCCGTCTTGCGTTACCACCAAGCCGTTGCTGCACATAACGTCTAAAATCTTGTCTATAGCTTCAAGAGCATACTTCTGAGCTGCGATGACGGCTCGTATAGCTGTAGCAGTAGCATGCAACGCTACTCCAACTAAGCCCAAGCTGTTGGCGCAAACCATCTGAGCTGCTGTGGCCTCAGCTGCCTTGTCAATGCCATCTGCAACATACTCTTCAATCCTTATAGCAGTGCCTATCTGCAACGTTGTCAACGAGCGCAAGCATAAGAAGAACTGCTGCACGCTTCCTTGCACTTGAACGTCTGTTACAGACTGCGCCACGCAGTCAGCTACAAACTGGTGCTCAACAAAGCCAGGCCCTGCAAAAACGCGCTGCTGGTCAGACGTAGAATAGAACATGTCTAGCGACTTAAGCCCTGTAACAGCTGACGTCAATCCAGAGTCATTCTTAGACTGCGTGACTATAGCTGACGCTAGTAAGTCGCCTGTGTTAGCCATAGCGTTGTCAACAAACTTTCTTCCCAAGTCGCTTATCGCGCTCTGGTTGAGCTCCTCATTTACAGACTGCTTTCTGTCCAAGACGTTAAGGCTTTGCGAGAATGACGCCATTAGCACTGTAAGCATGTTGTCACCGAACTTTAGCTCTGTGTCAGCGCTCTGCGTAAACTTCTGCTTGTCAAACACAAAGTCAGAGCTGAGCAGCGGGTCAGTCTGCCTGTTCGTCTTCTCATTTATTCCTGAGCCTATGCCGTCGTCTTGCGCTTCTTTTTCAGGCTTGCTGTTAGAGCTGTTATAGTGGACGTAAGCGTACTGGCCGAAAGTCTGCTGCAAGTATATAATCTGAGCGAACCGCGGAGCAAGCGCATATAGCATTGGGTGAGTCAACGCGACGTCTAGTATATTCCAAACTGTTTGAGCAGCGCCGTCAAAACTAAGCATTTCTTTAAACTGAATAAATTGGACGAACTTGTCGCCAAACACCGAGCTCGCCCAAGACGGAGACTTATATACGGAAGCGTAGTTGTTCGTTATAGGCAGCAGCTGCTTAGTGAACGAGCCGTCTTCAAAAGACAAATGAGACACTATTCCATGCACTTTTTTAGATATATACCATTGCTGCTCGCTAGTCCCTACAACACGGTCAGTTATATTGTTCGCGTCGTTTACATCACCAACCTCATTAGCAGCGTCAAGATTATTCAAATAGTCTCTATAATTGCTGCTGTCAAGAACGCTCAAAGGCTCGACCTTTCCATCGAAACCTTTATTAACGTCAAAGTTGCCGTCAGGAATCTGGCCTCCAGTCAAGTCTCCATGCAAGCCTACATAGCCGTACCCTTGAATCACTTTTACAAGCGACTTCTTGTTCAAGTCTATCACCATGGCCCATTGGTCAAAGTTATTAGACAAATGAACGCCTATTATAAGCCAGTCGCCTACAACTGTGTTAGACCAGTCAGCTTTAGACAGCAGCTGCGAAGCGTTCAAAGGATTGTAAGTGTTGAACACGGCTGCATTGTCTTCCATAATGACGTCATTCAAGTCGTCGCCTAAATTGCGCTGCCTAACCCTTATCCTCTGCTCAAGCAGCTTGCTGAACGCGTTGCGCGGCTCATATACCTTTATCAGCGCATAGCCGTTGTCTTCTTGAACCGTAACAAGCATCGCCTGCCTGCTAGACTTGTACATGTTAGTGACAAAATGCTGCATTATGCTTGTAGGCAGCACTTCGTGGCGGCCTATCTCGAAGACCTTCTCAAACCTCTCTCCATCCCAGTCGTGCAGCTCTCCGGTGTTGCGCTTCAACACTAAGCTGCCGCTGTTAAGCTCAAGGACATGCTTGCTGTCAATCCACCAAAAGTTCTCAACTTCAACCGTGCTGTTCCATTGCTGCTTCAGCAGCTGGTACTGGCCTAGCTGCTCTATCTTGCCAATCTTCTTAGTCTTGTTAGTCTTTATGTCTGTCGAGAGGACATACACTCCAGTGTCCACGTCTCTAGACAAATCCCATTTAAATGTCTTGCCGTTATAAGTGAACGACGCTATTGAGCCGTCTATTTTCCCTGTAAATATGTCTTTTATAAAGGCGTTGCACTTAACAGCAATAATACGCTCTATCTTTACGCGCTGGCCGTCTTGCATTGTGACTACGTCTGTCGTCACGTTTTTAATAGGGTCTACAGTGGCGCGGCTCTGCACGCTATAAGTAGCTTGATGTATGCCATCTGATATAACGCACCTGTCGCCATCAGAAGAAACAAGAGTATACTTGCTAAGCTGCACGAACTTGGCAGTGTTGTTCTTATACGTTAAGTCAAGGTTAAGGTAAAGCACGACTCTTTCTTTAGAAACTGTAGTGGAGTTACTACTGTCATCTCTAGTTGTATAGTACCCATAGCTGCTGACCTTTACATTCTCAGTTACATTAGACAGTATGTCTGCATTGACGTCACATATAGTGTCTCCAACTCCGTCGCCGCCAGCAGTGCTATAGTGCAATACCAAATCCTTGTTCGGGAACTTCAGCTTTATGTCTCTCTTCAGCGTGCTAAAGTTTATGTCGCCTAGCTCATACTCAATGTTATTTAGCAGCTTGTAATGCGAGTCAAAGAATATATGCTTAACGCTCTTTTCATTTATATTTGAAAACTTAGTAGATACAGATATTGGATAGTTGCTGAATGAAGGCAGCCAGTTTAATTCAAGCACTGAGTTATAAGCCACTACGCTCATGTTGCCTTCATCACTATTTACGTCGCCATAAGCTATTCCAGGTATATAATAGTCGCATACAGTCTCCACCATCTTGTTGTCTTTTAAAATCGTGCTTTTCTTAGCATAGAAAAGGCTTGGCTCATAGTCTAGCTCTTTGAGCTTTTCAAGAGTTATGCTGAACGAACCTACATGCTTTACATTGCCGTTGCTGTCTTCTTCTTTGTAATGCGGCCTGCGCGAATTCTCAACGACGTCAAACATGTGGATGCATTTGCTGCCAGCTATATCCCTGTCAAAGTACACTGTGTCTTTGCTGCCAGACAGCTGGCTTGTAGGAACTGTCTCAAGCTTAAATATAACTTTTTCATTCTTGTCTTCGCCGTCAATCGCGCCATTTCCAATGGGCTTGTCGTTTATATTGCTCGCATTAACTATCTTCGTATACGTCAGCCTTGTCTCTGAATTGCCCCATATAGGCCAGCCTACCTTTATGCCTTGGTTTATGTCGCCAGCGCAATACGGCTGCGCGCTGCTGTCAACAGCTTCTACTCCAGCGTTCAGCTTATAGGCTTCAGGAGAGCATTTGCCGCGGCTATACTTCACGAGCAAGCTGCTAAACCAGTCCGAACTGCCAGCGTTCTGCTGCACAAACTTGCCATCTGAATACTTGTAGTTTATTCCGAACACTATCTCTGAAGACACAAGGCTAGCCCTCGCCGTTTTTATAGCGCCTTTGCCATCGCTATCCTTTTCACTATACACTAAGTTCATGTAGTTGTCAGGCCCGAAGTAGTACGGCAAGTCATGCTTCTGGTTGTTATATGATATGCTTCCTTTCTTGTAGCTTTTTGCCAGCCTGTTATTATACTGGTTTGTAGCGTCTTTAGAGTGGTGCCACACTTTAGTCACTATGTTTGACTCTGAAATGCCGCTGCTGTTTTCAAAAGGAATGACGCCTACAGTGTTGCCAAACGGCACAGCGTACTTGCTATCAAACTCATATACTCCAGGGTCAGCATAATACAGCTCGTCTGACTCTTCAACTATCTTAACTTCAATATTGTTATAATCAAGATACGTTGTGTCATTGCTCAAAGCATAAGGGTCGAACACGTCATAAGGGCTAGGCTTTCCCTGGTACCACTTCTTCCAGTTCTTGTCAAATATGTCTTTTTCTTTCTGATAGTCTGACTGGTCTTCAAAGTCAGACTTCTTCAAGAACTTAAAGTCAAACGCTGCTATGTGCCTAATTACAACTCTCTCCCTTTTATATGTTTTAGGCGTTACAGCTGTGTTTTTAGGGTCCACAGCAGAATCATATCTACCTAACACTTCAAATTTGAGATTGCTAAATACGCCAACTAAATGTATTGTACCATCGCTATATTTTTCTGCATAATAGCAGCCTTTATGCACAACGCCACTGTTGTCTTTAATGTTGAACTTTGGAACATACTGAAAAGGCCAGAAATCAGCTCCATTTTCATTAACATATCTAGATTCAAACGTACCGCCTATATACCTGCCACTGCTATCATATAGCTCATCATATGTTTTTGCAGCTTGGTCTTCTCTATATAATCCGTATACAATGCCAATAAACTTGGCGATTATGTTTGAAACATTGAGCTGTTCTGTTAGCAATGTATTTATAGCGTATGAATTTTCATCTGTAGTTACAGTAGTGTCTATGTCATCTGTTTTACGCTTTATCGATGTAACGTTGCTTATATCTTTTGTAGCATACATCTTGCTACTAGGCTCAAATATATTAAAGAAATCATCATTATAATCAAGATAATCATTAGGGTTAATGCTAAAGCTGCTGCTGAAAGAATAACAATACCCAAGATATTTGTTCATTGTATCAGTGTTTTTTTCACGAATGTTAGCGTATTGCCTTGACGAGCCTAGCCACAGCTCGTCATTTAACGTGCTTCTCTTACAGCCAAATATGAAAGTATTCAAAGATACGGATATAGTGTTTCCAATAGATATTTGGTTGAACCTTAGCTTGAGCCCTTGTATAGGCTTGTACTCCTTGTCTTTGTCAGCTTCAGAAGTGCTTATATCGTACTCCTCGCCAAACACATTAAGAGCTTTTCCCTTGAACGTTGTCTTTGCGCTGCTCACCAAGCGCACTTCACCATTGTCCACGTTGTCACACTTCTTTGCGCTCGAAGTGCCTATGTTAAATCCTGCGCTAGCTACAGCCCATAATGGAACCTTATAGTTTATAACTAGGCCTTTGCTGTCGCCAGCCTTGAGCGTAGTGCCGCTAACATCAGCAGTGTACTTGTTAAACTTCAAGCTTTGCGACGGATTTTCTGTACCTATAAGCATGTCTTTTCCGTTAGTCTGGTCAGTGCAATTTACATATTGGAATGAAGTATAGAAAGAAGACATGTTATACATAATCTCTATGCTTTCTTTTGTATCATTGTATGTATAGTCAAACGTTATCTGGTTTCCTTTTACTGTAGGCGTCAGCGCTTTGCCTTCAGGAGTTGTGAGCTTCTTATCGCTCAAGCTGTATTTGTAGCTTCCCCATGAATGGACGCCGTCCTTATAGCCAGTGTAGTTTATTCCTTCAATGCTGTCTCCAGAAAGCTTATAGCCTACAAGCATGTCAAAGTCAAGCAAGAAATAGCTCTCCAAGTCTTTTACAGTGAACGTTATAGAATAGTCGCTGTTCAACGTATAATCTAGCCCAAACTTGCTGGCGTCTGACTTGTTAAGCAGCTTCTTGTTTGCAGAGTCCCACTGCAGCTTGTACGGCTTTCCGTTAACGCTTCCAGCTATATCGCTGCCATTTACTTCTATGTCGCCTACAACAGCTACGCTCTCTGGAACCACGTACACTTTATAAACAGGGTTATACGCCTTCTCGCTCTCATACACATTCAGCGTCTTCACGTACTTGTTGAACTGGCCCAAGCCAACAAAACAGCCGTTCTGGCTTTCACGGCTAGTGTTGTAGTCAAAGTTATACACTGACCATCCAGCAGCCCAGCCGTTTTTCTCAAACCTCAAGCTGTTAGGAAGGTATTTGCCCTGATACTTCTGCCAGTTATGCTGGAACGTCTGGCTTTGAAAAGGCACGAGCATGTCGCTCGTGTGTATGTCTAACCCTGCTTCAAGGTTTATTCTTGCTTTGCTTCCGCCTTCCATTATATAACCACCTCGCCAATCTTAATGCTCTCAACAAAAGCAGATATAAGGAACGTATGGACGCTGTCAGGCACAGCGATTCCAAGCGCCTCAAACTTGATGAGCGTTACGGCAAGCATAAGCGTAACTTGCTGCCAGTTTATATAGTAAGGCAAAGATTCAAATGTAACCTTTCCCCTAACAATGTCAAGCACAGCTCGCGCCACTGCAAGCTGCATATAGTCAATCGGCTCAGAGCGAGACTTATCCTCGTCGCTAAGCGGGTCGTTCAAATGCACAGGCTTTAGCGAAATGTACGCTGTGTCAATAAGCTCGTTAACAGCGTCCCAGTCCATGTTGCTGTCATTATTCTTATACCCAGCGTTATACTTTATATAAAGCGCCAGAGCATCACTTATAAAGTCTGCCAGGCCAGACAATTGAGCTTGGAACACACTATCTCTAGTCTGGTCCAAAGCTACAACTGCTGCGGCACTCCTCATATTCTCCATGTCAAATGAGGCATTTTGTATACCTGCTAGCTCATACATAGCTGTCTTGTAATCTTGAACTGTAGCAGATATTTGCGGGTCCAGAGGCGTCGGGTTTATAACCGTCGCCAATGCGTCGAGCGGCCTCTGGCTGTCCACATATAAACATTCACCAGCACCATTCGTAATGCTCTTCATCGCCAGTTCAATGTCAGAGTTGAACACTGGCGTAGCGCCTTTGTAATTGCGAATGAGCTGCTGCTCCTTAGCGTTCATCTTGTTGATTTCACGCTGCAACGGATAAAGAATGTCGAAAAGCGACGCGCCCATAACGTTAGCAAAGCCAGTGTCCCATTTCATGATAGCGACAAGCACCTCATCAAACGGATAGTCTTTTGCTGGCAAAACCTTGCCGTCAATAGAAACATGACACGTGTGCGTCAAGCAGTTGAAGTACATGCACAAGTCAACGCTCACTTTGCTTGACATGCAATCAATCAGCTCCTTTAGCTCTCCTTTATCTGTAACCAGCTCTCTGACATACACAAGAGCCTGCGCTGAAGGGAAAGCATAGTCGCGGTAAAGCAGTTGGCTTATCTTGCCTTTGTTCATTTGGCTTTCAAATATGCCTATCTCATAGTCGTTGGCTTTGAAAAGCTTGCCTGTAAATGGGTCTATGAGCGCGTAAGAATAACCTAGCACTGCTGCGTCATGGAACACGTCAATGCTCATGCGGTTAAACTTATCTTTATTTATATACATCCTAAGGATTCGCTCAACTTCGTCCTTATAGATAATATATTCAAAGTTCTGGTCTTCAGACATAAGGTAAGGCACAAACTGAATCGTGCCAAGCCTGCTAGTTATCTGGTCTATGATTTGCTTCAAATAGTTCTTAGACAAGCCAGTGCCATAGTCAGAGCGCTCTTGGTCTACCCATGTGAAAGGGCTAGCAAGATAACTAGACGAGGCCCAGTCTGAGCCTTTAAGCGACGGAAACATCTTGTTATAAAACGCGCAAATCTTCAAGTACTCTTTAGAATACTTGTTAGATATAATAGAGCTCAAGCGGTGGAAGTCAGTGCTTATCTCGTCTGGAATCTGCCAGTTCCTTGACTTCTCGCCTGGATAAAGAGAAGGCCTGTTTATCTGCTCAATCTCGTCATAGACGTACTCAATGCCATTTATTGTCACTTGCCATACCTCTTTATAAACCGCTGGACAGCAGCCTCGTCATCAAGCTTATTAAAAATGTCACCGTCAGCATTAAGCGACTCGCTATAGTCTTTAATAGAGCTAATCCTAATCTTGCGGCCAGACTCAGTCTCAACTTCAATAACTATATCTTTCTTAAGCATCTGGGCTGACTTCCTGACAACCTCGCACAGGAATTCAAAAGACCAGTCAGCTTTAGCGAGCTGCCTTATAGCCTTGCGCCTCTTGGCTTGTTCGTAATGTATAGCTATAATCTGCCTCAAAAAGCTAGGCTCTTTGCTCTTCATCAGTACTTCCTTGAAAAGGCGCTCACGACATTGCTCCAGCTGCGCTTCTTATTATAATGGTTAACCAAGTTGTTAAAATGGCCTTTGACATCTTTGAACCTGGCGTCTGACAACACCTCACAGCAACCTTGCACGTCCTTTATCCTCTCGTCAGAAGGAACTGTCTTCGTCTCTTCAGGCTTTCCTTTTCTGTGTATTATGATAGTTTTCTTAGCCTTAGGGCTTTCTGGATTATAGTCATATTTCTTAGCCTGGCCATGTGCTGGCTGGTACGTCCCTGCTTTCTTAGCTTCGCTCTTAGCCTTGTCCCTAGCATTAGCTGCAGCAACAGACGCCTCGTTAGCCTTGCGGCTGTTATGCACTTCTGACATTTTAGGCCCTTCAGCATGCAAGTCCTTCTTGTTCTTTATAAAGCTTCCAGCGTTCTGGTGCTGGTCATCATACTCATTTATCCATTCGTCATATCCGTCGTTCAAATCGCCAAGGCCTGGCCTTCTGCCTTTATGCGTTGTGCGGTCAGTTGTTAATGGCATCTGGTCTAACGGAATGTACTCTTCAGCATCCCTTACCTTTTCAGCCCAGTCTTCCATCAAGTACTTTAAAGTAGTCAACGGATGCGCTGGACTAACTTGTCCATTTTCATCAATTGCATTTACAACATAAGATTTAGGAATGCCGCTAGTCGTAAAGCGCAAAATCCTAGGCTGCTCGCCTAGCGTACGCTTTCTCTTCATCTGCTCGCCGTTCTCATCATACAAGATGCTTCCATCAGCATCTCGCTCAGGCTCCTCTATTTCATACGTAGGCACCAGCGCTCCAGTCTCAGGGTCAACTATAAATTCAGTCTCAACTCCAATGTTCTCGTATATAGGCTTCTGCTCAAAACCAAGAGTAGACATAAGTTTATTAGGATTTACAACTTTTTCTGTTAAAGCAACACCTTTTTCATCAAGCATAGGCTCGCCATTATCATCTAATACTGGCACGTCTTCTACTTTTTTAACAGTCTTCGCATACGGCTGCCATGTACTGCTATGTGCTATAGGCTCTCCGCCTTTTCCATATTGGCGCATTATAACTCTTTCTATGCCATCAGGGCCTTTTATAGGCTTAGACATGACAGGAGCGCTAAGCGACTGCCAGTTTATGGCAGTGCTTCCATATTTCTTTCCTTTATCATTATACGCATTCTTTTTGTCATTTAACTGCGACCTTTTAAGCGCAGTAGGCGAAAAGTTACTGTTCCTCTTGCTACCCATAAAAACCTCTCAATTTAAACACTTTTAATTATACATTATAAACTATGCTTCATTCAATGTAAATATGTATAAAATTAAAAACCTATAACGTTCCACATACAATACCTCATACACGGCAGAAGGTCTGGATGATACACCTTGTCATCTATCTCGCTAAATATTTCGCCATTCGGACCTCTCAACAATATAGTGCTCTCACACTCGCGGCAAATCTTAGAGCCTTTTATAAACAACAAGCGGCCAGTCCTCATAAGCTCGTCAATCTTGTCCCACATAATCTTTTTGTCAGTTTTATGCGCATTAGCTATCTGCATTGACAGCGGAGCCCTCAGCTCGTCATCAAACTTGCAGTACAAGCCTAGCTCCTGCGTAACATGTTGGTCATTATCATCAGCGTCCCATAAAATCTGCTTGTTCGCCCTCTTGTAATCTTCAACAGTGTAGCCTGAATCAGGGCCTCCAGGAAGCATTATATCTAGCGCCTTCTCCCATGCAACCATAACCTGCTGCTTCAAATACTCGAGCTGGCTTATCTTATAGTCATTGACATCCAGCCTATTAAACTTAACTTCAAAGAACTGGTACCCTTTTCCTTCATCATCTGACCACGCCACTCCAAATACAGAGTCATTGTCAGAACAACCATAGTCAATTCCAAAAAACACGCGCGAAATCTTCCACTGAGGTATGCCTTCTTCAGGATTATACACTTTATAGTTAGGGTACAAGACTAGGTCGTCGTCATAAGCCCATTCACCCCTGTACTCGCGCCTTGCAAACGACGACTCCCATGTGAGGCCTTTCTCTTCAAGAACCTTCTCAACATAAGCTCGCCTAGATTCAATATCTACTGGATGCGGGTTGTCTTCCCATGTCCAAGAGAAATGCGGAACTTCCCAGCTCTTCCACGCCATCTCGCCATACGTGCCTTTAATCTGCGGAGGAGTTCCAGCGCAAATAAACTTATACCCATCAGCATAATCCATCTGCATAGGCTGCAGAACTTCCCTCTGCAGATACTCCAACAAGTCAGACTTCAAATGATAAAACTCATCAATAACAATTATGACAGCCTTGTGGCCGCGAATCTGGTCAGGATCCTTCGTGTTAGACAATCCGCGCACAAGTATCTGGCTGCCGTTATCCATTTTGCGCCAGTTAAACCGCTTGCCCTTCTTATCCTGCAAATGGCACTTGTCAACAATCTCATTCACTGCCGAGTCAATCAAGCCTTCCGTCAGCTCCATAGTCTCGCCAATGTAAATGCATGTCGTATTAGGCCGCCTCATACACTCTATCAAGCATGTCGCGACCAACATGTGAGTTTTTCCGGCACGCCGCGAGCAGCACACGAGGACAGTCCCATTGCCAGCGTTTATAACGTCTAACTGCTTCTTGAACAAAGTATGCAGAATCATGTAAATGTTATACGCATTATCATAAGAAAGCTCTGCAACTTTCGTCTCTCCTGCACGGCCGTCAATCCTATCGATAAGATACATCTGAGCACGAGTATCTCTATGCAATATAGCGCTTATATACATCTTGCGTATCAACATATCACGCTTAGACGCTGACTGAGACACTGTCAGGGCTAAGTCTGTAACAAACTCAAGTTCTGACTTAGCCTGGCTTACGCGCAGCTCCAGGGCCTTCATCTGATTCTTTCCAACTTCAACCGAACCTTCATCTGTATTTATCACTCCAGTCAACGAAACTTGCGTAAGGACGTTAGTCCACTTCGCATAAGACATTTCCGCCAACAAGAGCGCGTACTCAGGGTTATCCTGTATGAACTGAATCACAGGCTTGTTGTTCAGTGCAGCTACCTCATAAATACTGTCAAGAGACTCTTCTACAGAACCATCTCTTTTACCGCCATAAGGAACTGTGAACTTCTCGTTCATCATTTTCCTTGTAGCTTCAGTAAAGGAAATGTTAGCTATCTGGTCATTGTCAATTTGCACATCTTCACGCAAAGCTAATTCATTCATTAAATCACCTCTGCAAACTTACAACATTCTTTTATTATGTTCTTGAAGTCTTCTACTTTCTCATTCAGCACTTTAATCTTTACAAGCGTAAAACCGTCTAGCTTAGCTGCAATGCTCGAACCTGCGTGCCCCTCTGCTACTGAAGGCTTGGCTACAAACTTAGATATTGACGGCGCTACATAGCCAGGGATAGAGACACAAAACTGCTTGTACCCAGCCTTTGTAATCTTTCCATAACTAGACGTTATCTGCAGCAAAGCCCTGCGCGCATCCTGCTCAGTCTCTGCAGACACATACACCACTGGCCAGTCAGCTGTCAATATATCTGCGTCACTTGCTGCAAGCCTTATAAGCGCTTCCTTCCTTCCATGCCCGTCAAGCAACAAATTCTCGTCGCCATTCTTCCACACTGCAAAAGGCATCATCAAGCCCTCTTTAACCAAGCTCTCAGACAGCTTAGCTATATCATCATCTGTCCTCTTCTTCAAGTTGCCCTGAAAAGACACCAAGTCAGTCAGCTTTATAGAATCGCTAGCAGCGCAATTTATCTTAATCATTTTCAAACCTCCGCTATATAATAGAACATTATCATGTTTTCAGCACCTTGTAAACAATATTAGCTAATAAAACCAAACAAAATTCAACTGCTATATAATATAACCGACAATAACTGCTAGAACAACAACATATTCTACGCGTAATATAGCAGGTTGTACGGCAACAACGGCGCCGTTCCGTGTCACGCTACACAATTCATTTGTAAATCTAAAAGTGTTATTTGACATTCTAAAGGCTACAAATTATAAATGTACAAAAAATATTTTTGAATTTCATTTTTCAATTTGAAAAATAAAAATTTTTTTGTACCAAAGTTATAAAATTGAGCTTTTCAAAATAAAAATTGTACATTCACAATTTCATGTGTAAAGTAAAATATTGCATGTTTAACGTTTTATGTGCCGTTCTTGAAGCTGTCCGTGTCGTTGTCCATGAATTTTGTGTCGCTGTCCATTATTAGTTGTGCATGGCACATGAATATTGGCCCGGGGTTTTTGGGAAACGCGCTAGAAAAATTCTACCTGTGTTTTTAAATGTATTCTATTATATAAAATTATTTAATAATATAAATAAAAAAATTAAATATATTTAATAAATAATTAAATATAAAAAATTATTTATTAAATATATAAAATAAAAAATTAAATATATTTAATAAATAATTAAATAAAATTATTAAATATATTTAATAAATAATTAAATATAAAAAATTATTTATTAAATATAAAAAATTATTTATTAAATATATTTAATAAATAATTAAATAAAATTATTAAATATATTTAATAAATAATTAAATATAAAAAATTATTTATTAAATATATTTAATAAATAAAATATTAAATATATAAAACTATTAAATATATTTAATAAATAAAACATTAAATATATTTAATAGAACAAGGGATGGAGTACAATGGACCTTGCAGCTTAACTTTTAGTCCGTGACACTTTGTACATGTGAGGAGACCACGCCCCACGGTAATTGGATGGAGTGACTTGTGTTTGAGTTCCAAAGAAAGAAATGTGGTTAGTGTTCATGCTTTACGTTTCATTTCCATACCTCATTTTACCTCAATTTGGCTTCACGTTCTTGAACAGTGGAAAATGATTCAGGAATTATGGTTCAAGATTCACTGGTCAGGGTACGTGGAATAGTTCTAACTAATAGTTACACAGGAGGTGTTACTTTGAATATCACTGTAGAAATGGTCAAGAAACTTGACGAAATTAACCAGAAACATAAGGATTGGTGCACGCCAAATATGGAATGTTACACTGATGAGGATTTTGATAACTATGAAGAAGTTATTGAAGAGAACAAGCAGCATTACCTGGATGACCTTGTCGACTTTATGAACGATGAGGCTCCAGAAGACATTAAGGATGTTCTTTGGCGCCCTTGTGGTGAAAAAGAAACTGAAGAGTGGGAGGAGTTTGTCTTTAAGGGAACTCCTTGGGAAGGCGAAACTTATAGAAAGTAAAAACAAATAGAGAGGTAAAACAATGAATGAAGGAAAGGATTACAGAAACTCAGTTGGCTATTTCCGTGACCCGTTCACGGGAAAAGAATTTGATGATGCAATTATCAAGGCGCCGCGAGTGCCTGGCCACAAGTTTGCGCATATCTATGCGTCTGACGGAAAAACCGTGATACCTATCTCTTCACGGTTCTGGACCAGAGAAGAGAAAGACGCATACTACGCGAGCCGCAAGAATGGCTCTTCAGGTTCTGGTCCACAGAAGACTGAAGAATTGAGGCAGTCTCTGAATGAACTCAGAGAGTATTTGGAATCTGTCTTGCCGAACGACAAGAAGGTTCGAGGTATGATAGACAAGATGATGCCTGCAGACCCTGCAATTGCAAGGATGCAGAAACAAGTCGAAAGCATGTCGGAAGAACAAAAACAGTTATTCTTAGCAATGCTTAATAAATAGGAGGAATAAAGAAATGCACGAAAATGAGGTTGAGGACATGTTAAGCGCATACTATAACGCAGAAAATAGTGGCGAAGAAAATGAAGTAACTAAGAAAGCGTATGAATCGCTTCAAAGCATGTTAAAGGATGATTTTAACGAGATATTCGTTGAGTTCATTGATTTGGGCCGCAAGCTGAGCAAGCTGATGTTCAAGTATGGCGGAGACGTTGTTAGTATGAGCAAGCAGTACTCGCTAATGATTAACCTGTTGAGGTATACCAATCCAAACGCATACGATTATTGGATTAACGATGGAGAGGTTGAAGTTCCTGAAGAATGTAAGGGAATGTAATAAATAAGTGTAAGAGATAAAAGAAATGAAAGAGCTGACTAAATGGGATAATAACCCAAGAATGCTACATGTTTGGGACGAAGACTTTTCTATGAATGTAATTAGAAAAGTCATATACGTTGCTGAAGTTGAATAAAGTAAAATAAGATGAGGAGGTTGAAATGAGTATAAGCATATCATTCAAGGTTACACCTAGAATGGTGAAAGACTTGGCAAGCATAAACGCTAGATTTGCTGACAAGATTGGCTCTACGATAAGGGAGTACATTACGGATACAAAGAATTTGAGTGATGCAGAGCAGAGGTATCTAAACGAGATTGTCGAGTTTGAAAACGAGTATGTTCCAATGGAATATGAAAACATTATGTTCTCTCTAAACGACAACGGGCTAGGGCAATACGTGACGAGAGCATGGGAGAACTGGGTGTTTGCTGGCACGCCGTTCAGGCTGCAGCATCTTAAGAGCTACAAAGTATCATATGAGCTAGACACAGATGATTTTGTGGCTTTGAATATGGTAGAAGAATAAATTAAAATAATAGTGAGGTAAGAAAAAATGGAAAACATGGAAAAGAATTTTAAAGAGATTATCGCTAAGCACATGAACGAGTACGGTCAGAAGTATACGAACCATGACTTGTTGTTTAGAATCAAGAATGATTTTAGAAGCGTCAAGCTGTTCAGATGCTTTGGATACAAGCAAGAAGATAGAGAGAAAATCTTCGAGTATTACAGAGAGCTTACTGATTTTATAATGATTTATGCTCCAGATGGATGCTGTAGTGGTACGTGTGACGAAGATGCATGCTGGGAAGACGACTGGCCGTTCACGAGAGCTTGGGTGGATGCATGTTTGGACGGCACGCCGTTTGAAAGAGGCTTTGGACAGCGCTTGCTTGACGATATATTTTACAAGGGAGAGCATAGCAGTCCTATGAAAGACTCTTATGAGAATAAGATGAAGATGCTGCGTAAAAAATGGGGGCCTGAATCTGAAGGGTATAAGCCTGACATGTTTCTTAAAAAGCTTGTCGAGTTTTATTGGAAAGACATGCCGCATGACTTCAAGGTGCTAACAGATATGTACTTATTCAACGGTAAAATGAGCATTGACAGGTCAGAGAATGCATGGAAGAACTGGGTGTTTGGTGGAACTCCATGGGAAGACATAGACTTCGGGCACTGATATCATACAAATTACGCTATGCATAAAACAAAATGCATAGCGTAAAAGAGAAATGGAAGTGAGGAGGCAGCATGGTCTACACTGAAAACATAGATACTGTATCTGAACTGATACAGTATCTGCAAGAGTCATGCCTCGACCGCGGATACGCGGCGACAATAGACTCTGATGCATTTGACTACTATATTGAGATTGGTAAGATGGAAGACTTTACTGTATGCTTTACTATAGAAGACTTGATATCACGGCTAAGCGAGTTAGACCCAGAATTAAATGCAAGTCTTAACATTATTGTCGATGAATCTATCAATATAATGGTTGAAAAAGAAGATTGGTAGCAGAAACGAATGTTTTTATCTTGTGGGAGGTAAAGATGGAAGAGAAATACGACAAGCCATGGACTAGAAAAGAGTTGTCCATGCGTATTGGCTTCGGTGAGCTTGCAAAAGCAGTCATTGAGCAATGGAACAAAGACGGTCGTCCTGAAAGCGACAGGAAGCAGATTGAATACTGGTTCAAAGTTATTGAACAATCAAGAGAGAAGCATGCGACAAGATAATAGCTGCTCTTAAAGGAAAGTATAACACATTAAGAGGTGATGAGTGATGGAAGAGATACTAGTTGCGATGTTCGCTATATTCGGCGCAGCATTTGGATTCGGCGTGCTGCTTAACCCTTTCTTCTGGCAAGGGTTAAGGAACAGCAAGTACTGGGACGAGCGCAAGAAGAACGCTAGTAATAGCAGAGACTTAGCAGACCCAGATAAAATGTGAGGTACAAATGAACAAGCAATACATGCTAGCTATAATAAAAATACGTCTCAAGGACGTTGAGCGTAAATACAGAGCGTGCTTCGACACCAACGGCCCGAGCAAATCTAAGTCTGGAGCTACTGTAAACAGGAGCAGATGCATGAAAGAGATAAGGACACTGAGGCTGATAGAGCATCTTATATTGAGATGCCCTGACACATTGACAATAGACAATGAAGAGCTGTGCAAAGCGTTCGACCAGTTGACAGAACCAGGGAGGAAATAAAGGTAAAACTATGAGGATAAAGCAGAAAGTTCTGATGAACAAGAAAGCTATTAAATGCTACACTCGCAGAGTGAACGGCATACTGACTGCTGTTTATCTATATTATTTAGGCGGCAAGTTCTACGTAAATATAGTGAGCGTTACAGATGATAAGATAATCAGGCAATGCTATAATATTAGCAAGGAGATGTTCGACATATACATGCTTGGCGATGACACAGAAAAACAGAGCAAACTAATTGCTAAAGGAGGCAGGATATACAGGGCGTTTGATAAGAAGAAATCCAGGTATAAATTCTGGACGATGCGCAATGAATATAAGTTAAAAAAGGAGGCTAGAGATGTTCGAAAACGAAGCTGAATTTAGCAAATGGGTCATCGACAAATTCAAACAATGCCAGTTCGATGTGACTAGGATTGAGAGCCATGGGACATGCAACGGAATACCTGACATGTACGTCCAGGGGTTCAGACAAGACTGGTTCATTGAGCTTAAGTGCGACAAAAAAGCTAGCATACTAGACGACAGCATCATAGTTAAGTGGAGGCCTGGACAGCAAGCATGGGCTAAGAGATATTTCCTTAACCATTGCCACAAAGCTGAGCTGACTATGGTAGCGTGTGAAGACGGAATAATCTTCGTGCCGATGCATATGTGGTATGGTGAAAACACAGTAAACGAAGTGCAAGGAGTTCCATATAAAGCGGTGGACATGTTCACATTGCCAAGGCTCGTGCACGCAGCATGTAATGTCTACACTCACTTTGATACTTATGAAGAAGCTGTAATGTACATGCTTGAAGACTGCAAGGTTACGAATTTAGAGTTTGATATGCTGCATGCTGATGAGCTGCTGGACTTAGACGTCAACGCTACTTTTGACAGCCTGACGTTTAATAATATGAAGATGGACGTGTTCCACACTATGTTTAACGCGTCATGTAATTAAGGAGGATTATATGACTATAAGTGAGTATGAAAAAGCGAAAGAGATTATACAGAATATTGAAACAAGTGATTTGAGTATCAATAAGTTTAATAGGTTTGTTAGACTAATACCAGATAATGCGGAAATAAAAATAGAATTAAAGTGTGGCGATTCAATAGATATTGGCTGTGTATGTATACAAAATTGTTATTGCAAGGATTTTTTAACAAGCTTAGGGCAGCTACTGCAAAAACAATATGATGATAATAAGCAAGAGCTCGTGGACTTATAAAGCAAGTATATGAACAACAACAACACAAAGTGTGTAGCGTAATCTAACACATGCTTACTGTGAATATACAAAAAAATTTATTAGCTAATCAATTCTTAACTTTGGATTTAAAAAATTTTTTAAACTCAAGTTGAAAATTGAAATTGAAAATTAAAAATTGTATATTTACAGTCAAGCTGTTAGTGTTACGTTGTTAAATGGAGGTTATAAATGAACATAGAATTGGCTCCGTCAAATTTCCTTCTATTATAACGGAATTTTGGCGGAATTTTTTATTGGTTTAGCTAAATTTATTCATTAAATTTAGTTAATTTATTCATTAAATTTAGTTAATTTATTCGCCGGTTTTAGCTATATTTATTAGCTAATTTATTAAATTATTATAGTTTATGCTGTATAATTTCAACATAAACAAAATGAAAGCAAACGAAATATGTTTGCAAGGAGAAATATTATGGAAAAAGTTAATGGAACAGTTGGCGCTGCAGGCATAACGCCTGTACAGGACAAAGTTAATGGAACAGTTGGCGCTGCAGGCATAACGCCTGTACAGGACAACGCACGGGTTGCAGAGAAAGCTGCTGAGTTGAAGGCGAAGAAAAGCGCTGCTGCAAAAGCATGGAAAGAGAGAAAGAACAACGAAGCTGCTGAACGAAAAAAGACTGCTGCTGAACTTATCAAGTATCTTGCTGACAAGAAGGTTCAGCTGCCTGAAACATTCAGCAAGCTCTTGAATGACATTGCTAATCCATCTAGCCGTTCAAGTGGAACTGGTTCGAGCCCATTGTTCGAAAAGCTCTTTGGCTCTGCTCCAAAGGTCGGAGACAAAGTTACGCTTCTTGAAGTGTTCCAGAAGTCTTACAAATCTAAGGCTGAAATCGACAGGTATGTAAAGATTTGGGCAGAGAAAGGTACAGTTGTTACCTTCAAGCCTAAAGCTAACATGCTGGAGTCGACTTATGTTATTGAGAAAATAGCGTAGTTTAACTGCGTCTATTTTATTTTCTTCCCACTTGTGGAGCTATTACTTAACTAGTAATAGCTCCACTTTTATTATGTGTTTATTTATTAGCTAATAACTGCATTTTTAATTGCTGCAGTGTAAAATATATCAAGAGGATTATATGAAAGACAATGAGATAAGGCTTGTGCATCGTGAGGAAACGTTCAATGACCTAGCAGTGCGTGAGCTAGCTCGAGGACGCTCAGCTTGTATATGCAGGTTGCAGTTTGGGGCGTGCAAGAAAGCAGAGTGCAAGGCTTGCGAGATAAGCCGTAACTATAGTACATGCTATAAAAACTTGAACGAGTACGATAGAGAGCGGCTAGTTACGTACGTGAGTGATTGCTATGTAGAAGACTCATTGACGCCGGAAAGATGGATGAGCTACCGTAGTCTTAAGGTGCACTTGTTAAAGTGGATAGTTCTTATTTTCCTATGCTTGGCTTTTATATTCGTGCCGCTGGTTATGTTAGCGCCAGGAAATATGCCTGGTGACATGCCAAAATCTACTATAGAAGTTTCTGATAACACGCATAAGCGTATTGTTATAACAAAGAAGCTGGTTGATAAGAATATAAAAGATATAAATGGAGATGGTTCGGTTAACTGCCAGGACTATGCTATAATATTCAAGCTTATATGGGATGACGTGTTTCCTAACTATAAAAGTGACTGCATTATAATAAGGAATAGGAGCGTGTTCATGCACCATTTATTTAATGGAGTGTATGATAGAAGTGACTTAGTATTTGTAGAGCCATGGGCTAGCGACCCATATAATTATTTGATGTGTGATAATTGGAGCTATAAATGGAATCCAAGGTATAATATCTATGATGAGACAGAAATGTGGTTGGAGAAGGTGCAATATGAGTAATCGAAACAAGAACGGCAGTTGGAACTGTAAAAATAACTATGGTTACAAGAAGCCGTTCTCCAATTTAGCTGCTGCTATATTGGAGTATGCTGAGAGGGACAACGACGTCAGGTTCTTTAAGAGTAATTGGTGTGAATGTCTTAGAATGATGTGCAGGCTAGATAGCAAGATGTATGACCAGAAAAATACAGACTATCTAGAGATATATTAAGGAGGTTTTATGATTAAGCTGAAGCCATTCATAAATACTGCTAGAGTGTGGGCTGAAAACAGCAGTTGCGCTAGGCTTAAGGTTGGCGCGTGTATAATAAACATGGAGACTAGGCGCTTGTTGAGCATAGGCTATAATGGAACGATTAGCGGCATGTACAATTGCAATAACATATTCGTTAAAAATGGTGAAGATTATTATGTATCTAAGGATATACTTAAATATATGGAAGTTGATTTGCCTTTTGAGCGTGACGGCTTTGCTCATATTGACAGGGATAACTGGCTGAGGCACCATCACTTGTTTAGCGATAAGCTTGAAGTGCATGCTGAGCAGAACGCTATATATAACTTGATTAAGACAGGCGCGTCTTATGATACAGATAACCTTGCTATTGTTTGCACGCATGCTCCTTGCAGGCAGTGCGCTAAAGCGATAGCTGCTTTAGGAATAAAGTACGTGTTCTATATAAATGAGTATGATAACAACGAAGAGATTGTAATGAAGTACTTTAACAGTGTAGGCGTTATATGCAGGCAAGTGCAAGATGACTGCGTGTATAATGAAGACGAGGAGGAGGATTTTGAGGAAGAGTAATGACGGATATCTAGAGAGAAGGTACAAGGTAAAAGGCGAAGAGAAGTACGTGATAAAGCTGAATGAGTTCAGCAATGGAATAGAGACTACTGGCGGCATTTATAGTGAAGACAATCTTGAAGAAGTTAATGGCGCTTTGAGCATTACATATGATTCAGACCATGCTATTGAGCTGCCAGTTTACTGGAGAAGGATGCTGTTTCTTGATGACAATAACAAGAGGCAGGCTATTAAACATATACATTTTAATGAGTCCCCTGCTTATGAAATGGCAGACGGCTCGATGAGCTATGAGGTGACGTCATGACGATAAAGCAATGCCCTAAATGTACGTACCCAATGAGGCGCGTTTATTCAGACAAGTATTATAATGTAGTATGCACTAACAAAAATTGCATGTTCTCTTATAAAAGGAAAAGGAGAGATGCTTATGCCAAACGATGAGTATCATAATAGCACGGGATATTGGAAAGACCCGTGCAATGACAGAGAACTTGCTGTGGAAGAGCCGCGCGTAGTTACATGCAAGTCTGGCGAGCCGTTCACATGGCCGATGATAGCTCTTGCTGATGGTAATGTAGTTAAGCTTAACTCTAAGCTATGGAACGCAAATGAGAAGCAATGCTATAAGGAGTATAGGAGCGGAGGTAAGAGCAAAAATGCAGATACAAAACAAGATAAGCCTGTTAAAAACAAAAATGAAAATAGTATTGTTAATGACGCTAGCCCAAAGAGCTTAGTCAAGTATGACCCGGAGTCTGTGTCTGTTGAAGGGACTTTAGAGACTATAGCTAAGTGTGACAAGCTATATGGAGTGAGCATTATAGCTGGAATGACTTATGTGCTATGCGGTTCGCATAGTTCTAATACAGTGCATAGTATACCTCGCTCTCTGATGCCAGATTCAGAGTTTGCTAGGCTTACGGAGACTTAATGTGGAAAGGTTTGAAGTGAAGAACAAATGGAACGGAAATCTGTATGTCGTCAAGTATACTGATGATGAGGCTGGAGTCGTGCACCTTATAAGAGATGACGACACAGAGTTTTCTATAAAGTATAGTGACTATGTATTTAACTATAGGAGGATATGATGCCGTCAGCTACTGACCATTGCTGTACCTGCTTTTACTATGACAGGGATAAGTGTAACGAAGATAAAGATCATTGGTGCAACTTGCTTGATACGTTTGTAGGCATGTTTAAGATATGCCCTGGCTGGAAGCAGAGGGAGTATTCAGCGGAAGAGATTGCGGAAAGGGAGAGGCTGCTTGCTTTGTATAATGTTAATAGTGTTAACAATAGTAATGTTAAAAATACAAGTAAAATTAGCAAGCAGAAAACTAAGCTAGTTGAAAGGGAATTAGAGCGAGATGATACTGTAAAATTGTTCAAGCATCAGGTGGAAGCTAGGGAGAAGTTTAAATGCTTAGATGAGATAGCTTTGTTCTTTGAGATGGGTTGCGGAAAGACTCTTACAAGCATGATGATTATGTGCGATAAGTTCAAAGAGAAAAAGATAGATAGCTTGCTCATTGTAGCGCCTAATGACGTGCACAAGCAGTGGTTTGATGATTTGTGTGATGATGATAGCGTCTTGTCTAAAGCTATAGCTCAAGAAGAAGTTGAGTGTGATGGTCAGATTATAGGCGGACGTGGAGGACAGAAAGAGCTGTACGAGTTTGACTATGATAATAATAAGCTGCACATTGTTTGCGTTAACATTGACACGTTCTCGACGCCGAGCAAGTGGAAGCCTATAGTTGAGTGGGCTAATGAGCATAACACTGCTATAATACTTGATGAAGCTACAGTGATAAAGAATCATAAGAGCATGAGGAGTCAGAGAATGCTATATGAATTCAATGACGTCAAGAGGAGAGGCAGAAACACTATACTTAGCTCTACAAAGAAGCATCCAGTAAGAGTTGTATTGACTGGAACTCCAGTAACTAATGGCCCAATAGATTTGTGGGCCATAATGGAGTTTGTTAGGCCTAACTATTTTAAGCGTAATTACTATAGCTTCACAAACTACTATGGCATGCACACGCAGCTGACTGCTCAAGATAGGGTTGTAAACGTGCTGCTTAACGAGAAGACATGGAGAGGCATAAAAAACTGTTATGACTTTGCAGAAGCACATTCTATCTTTGGCTGCTCTGAAGACACGTATCTTACTGTAATGCACCAAGACCATTATTCAGGTCCTTACAAGCATGCTGACGAGCTGAAGATGTTGCTTGAGCCTAATGCTGTATTTGCTAAGTTGGTTGATTGTGCTGACATGCCTGCTGTCAATTACATAGTTCGCAATATATCTATGTCTAACGCACAAAAGGCTGCCTATAGTAGCATGAAGAAAGATATGCTTGCTGAATTTAATGAGCACGTTTCTTATGCTAAGAACAAGCTTGTAATGTCTATACGCTTGCAGCAAATATCTTCTGGATTTATTACAGGGCATAGAGAAGTAATGAATGAAGACGAGCCTATGTGGAGCGATGACGCTTATGATGTTATGCCTGATGAAGTTGTGTGGCTTGATGACACGAATCCTAAGCTTGAAGCGCTGCTGCGTGACATTGATGAGCTTGATAAGCCCTTGCTTATATTTACTAGGTTCTCTGCTGAAGCTGCAAAGATATATGATAAAATAAAGGATAACTATAGCACTATGCTTTTCACTGGCTGGAAGACTACAGGAACTATAGAAGATTTTAAAGTAGGCAAGTATGATATAATAGTAGCTAATGTGAGCAAAATCGCTAGGGGATTTAACTTGCAATGCGCTCATACAACGCTATATTATAGCAATACGTTTAGCATGGAGATAAGGCAGCAGTCAGAATTCAGGACGTTCCGCATGGGCCAGCAGCATCCTTGCACTTATATAGACTATATATCTTGTGACATTGATAAGACTATTATTGAAGCTCTTCGCTTGAAGAAAAGCCTGCTAGACTATATAAGGGACAGGGACGCCGGCAGCATTTTTTAATAAATTATTTAATTTATTTCTATATTATATAGAATAATTATATAAATAATTTAATTTAATTCGATTAGCTAATAGTTATTATATTATTTTAAATATTATAAAATAACTATATAAATAAATAAATTATTTAATAGTTTATTTTATTTAGTTAATAGTTATATAAATAAATATTTGGAGGTATTTATTATGGGTAGAGGAAGTGATTTAATGGGCACAATGATGTGCATGAAGTTGCTAGGCAATGATTCTAGTGACATGGACCTTGGCAAGATGTTTTTGTTGCAGCAGATGTCAGATGGCGAGCCGCTGCAGATTACAGACGTCGTCAAGTCTAAGATTATAAGCAAGCTAAACTTAGACGCTGATAATGATGACCTGCCTTTGGACAAGCTTATGTTGCTGCAGATGCTCAATAATAGCGATGAACTGGATATGGCGCAATTGATTCAAATGAAGATGCTTGAAAAGATGTTCGAAGAAGATAGCAGTAAAAAGGAATAGCGATAAAGAATAGTTTTGAGAGGCGCGTATGTATTTGAAGATGACTGATGAACTCATGGACATGTTCTTGGAGCATGAAAAGCAAACGAGATATACTGAGATGCTTAAGCTGATGAAGCTAATGAAGGGCTATGATGTCCGTGTAATTCCTACATTTGGAGGGTGGCAGCTTGTTTCAAGAGATTTTGATGCAAATGACCCTCATTTAAAGGTAGGTTACGCTGTGCAGAGCCATTCTATGTCTGTGTGCGAGGCAAATGAGCTAGAAGTGTCATATAATTTAATGACAAGAGAACAGCGCATAGAAAGAGAGAATGAGCATGAAGAATACTTCGGCGTCTTTGACTCTGCAGAAGAAGTCTTTAAAAGGATTAAGAAGTTCTTGATAGAAAACCATAGAGAGGATTAGGAGGAGAAATGAAAAAAGTTACATTCAAAGACTGGGACGGGAACCAGAGAGAAATGTATGTGTGGAATGATACTTATAAAAAGCCATATAAACGTTTTGTAACAGCTATAATTGATTCTCAAAAATATCTTGAGTATAAGAGATTTGATGTTAAATATCCTGTCTTAGCTTTATGTGAAGAAGATGATAAAGTACACTGTTACCAACACTGTGCGGATATAGAGAAGCGACTTATGACAAACAGGGAGCTTTCAGATTGGCTCAATGAAGACAGGAGAAGAGAGTATTGCATAGATATATGCAGCAGCTCAGCTGTCGTTGAAAAAATATTTAAGTACAAGTTGAGTGAAGAGAATAAACAAGTGCCAAGTAAATTGCGGATAAGAGAAGGTGGTGGTGATTTTAGTGATTGGAAGCAACCGCTAGTTGATTTGCCTTTAAATATAGGTAAGGAGGAACAGCAATGAAAGAAATAATTGAATGGGATAACAACCCGAGGTTGATGTGGGTTTGGGACAATGAATATAAAAGTAAGATAAAAGCAAAAGTTATCTATATACAAGATTGTGATGTAAGTTTTAAAGTCGTTGCTATAAATGATAATGATGGAAGTGATGGATGTGTTTATCAATATAAACATTGCGCTGAGATTGAAGCTGGGGAATATAAACGTATGACATACCATCAATTAGCTAGATGGTTGTCTGAAAAGCCGTATAGGGAGTTTAAGGACGCGAACTATGTCTATCCTTATATATCTTATAAAGAAGATAGAAGCAATGAGGAAGTACCCGAATATATTAAAATAAGGGAGAATGATGGCGAGTGGCTTGAGCCAATAGTGCCTAACCTTGAAGATGAGGAGTGAAATGAATTTAAGCATAGATTATTACAAAGCTATTGATTTAGAGTGTATAATGTTTTATTATCTTAAAGAAGCAAAAAGCAAGTTTGACGAGCTAAAAGCGCTAGTCAATAGTAGCCTTGCTTGTAATGGCATAATGACTGGCATTACATATAATTTTGAAAAAGGTGAAGCGAGGTATACATTCAACACGTTTGACTATTGCAGCAGTGTTGAAGAGATGCGCAAGCTGAAATATATAGACGCTGATAAGTTTAAGCTTGACAAGCTTGCTGACCAAATAATTAGTAAAATTGGAGCAAGAGATGAACGGCAAGCAGAGGGCTGAATTCAGGAAGTCTGCAGAATGGCGCAAGTTCAAGGCGAAATGCAGGCTGCACACTTCAAAAGACTTTATAACTAAAGAGCCTTTGCAGCGCAGCTGGAACTTGCATCATTTAGATTTGAATGTGCAGCGTTATAGCGCTATAGATGATATGAACAGGTTCATGCCTCTTAATTCTAAGACGCATGAAGTGATACATGAGATATTTAAATGGTATAAGAAAGACCGCAAAGTGCTTGAGCGCATAGCGGTTGTATTAGAAAAAATGGAGGTATACACAAATGAACTTTAATGCAGCGAAATACAGGAATAACAAGACAGGCAACGTATATTATGTATATACAAAATATGCTATAGAAAGTACTAATGGTCGTGAGGACATACCGTATACTATATATACCAATGCTGAAAAGAACAAAGTGTTTGTCCGTGAGACTAAAGAGTTTAACAACAAGTTCACGCTGTGTGAGCGTGAATAAATTATTAGCTAATAATTAAAAATTATATATTTACAGTTTATAATATAGTCATGAATAAAAATACTGATAGACAAATGCTTAGGCAAATGGCTGAAGAGATAATTAGCCCTATATTTGAGAGTGTTGTAGATATGTATTGCGATATGGTGTGCATTATATATGACAACTTGAATAGTGTTCCCGAGGCTGAGAGAAACAAAGTCATTAAGATGGTTATAGAAAACCATTCGCAAGCGCTGTTAAACGGATTTAAAGCAGGCATTCCGCCTGACTTTGAAGATAAATTGAAGGAGGCTGTAAATGGCGGACAGCTATGATTATTTGACTGAGGACTCTATAAGTTCTCAGGATAAGAGTGTGCTTAAGAACTTAAGTTCTATGGGCGAAAAGCTGAAAGAGCTTCAGTGCAAAATGTTAGAGACTCAAGCAGCTGCTGAGCTTGCTAAAAAAGAGTATGAGCATTACGCTCATGTAATCTTGCCGCAAGAGATGTTTAGCGCTGGAGTAGATTCTATTGGCCTAAGCTCTGGAGGAAGCTTAAAGATTAAGCATAATTTCTATTGCCAGCCTAATAAGAATCTGGCTGATAGAAAGAAAATTGTTGAGTGGCTTAGAGCCAACGGTGGCGAGCATCTTGTCAACCATGATGCTACTGTGAGTGCGAGTGATATGAGCAAGCTTAGTGATAATGGTATACCATTTGTTGAGAATACAGTGGTAAATACTTCATCGCTTAAAGCGTTCTTGAAAGATAAGATAGGAGCTACTACAGGCGTACAGCAGATTGATATAAAGGATATTCCTGAGTGTATACACTTTCAGGAAGTTACGACAGTAGAGCTTGAGGTATAAAATGGTTGAAGCGCTGCTGTTGCTTGTAATTGTTGCGTCTTCATTCTTCACTGGGTATTTTGTATATGACTTGGTACATACAGAGTGGTCTGAAGCGCATAAATGTTTTGGCCGTGATGACGGTCATGGAGGTTGCGGCTGATGAGTGAAGTGATATTATGCATTGCTTGCATATTGTTTCTAGCTTTTATATACAAAACTATTAAAGATATGTTTAATAACAATGAGGAGTAAATAATGGAAGACAAAAAAGAGAACGAGAAAGTAGAAAAGGTTGAGACGAAGGAGGTGGCTTATAACATCTACCTGCGCCTTAAGACAGAAAAGAGTGCTTCAAAGCAAGCTAAGGCTACGCTTGTTGTATCAGGAGTTCCTGCAGATTTGCCAAAAGAATATGAGCATACTACAGAAATTGCTGTGCGCAGGCAGTTTAGCGAGCTCATAAACACAAGAAACTATATAGAGCTTGTTGACGATTCAAGCGGGACAAGCTGCCCGTTCTTAGTTAACTTGAGAAAAATATTGTACATCAGCATATATAAGATTGAAAAAGCTGCAGAGTAATGAGTTTATTATCTATATTATTTATAACAGTTATGAGTGTTGCAACTGTTTGGGGGCTTTTTGAAGTACTTGATGTATTTCATGACGATTATATACATCCGTGGTGAAGGAGATAATGCATGTCATTGTATGACGATGTATACGGGCTGTCTTATAAAGCTGCTGAAGCGAAGAAAATGCTGCTTAATGAAGACATAAAGCAGCATGTGAATAAAGGCTTTGCTTCTAAAGAAGAGCTTGAAGAATGGGCGCATGACTGCTTGCTTGATAAAGTGGTTTATATGAACATGAGCCACAAGTTCTTTTATGTGTCGCATAAAGGAGAGCTGTTGTTATATAAAGATTTTATAGATTACTACGGCTCGCTTTTGTTTTATCAAGAAAGGCGTGGAGCTAAAATAATAGAAGTGCCATGGGCTCCAGGAGGATATGATTTCTATGACAAGGCTTACATTGCCGCCGAACAGTCTGACGGCGTTCACCGCCCTCTGTATTATAGAGATTATACAGTGCCTAGCGGATATTATAATGAGGAAAAAGATGCTTTCAATGTTGCGAAGCCGTTCCCAGTATTCGCTAAAGAAACTGGTAGAGATACGTCACACATATACATATATATTCAACATATTGCAGGCGAGTGTGCTCCTTGGCTTCTTGCTTGGCTGCGCGCTAAGCTGCTATATCCTACCATAAAAACGCAGATAGTTCCAATTATAGTGTCGCGAGCGCAAGGCTCTGGCAAAACGACTTTTGCTGAGGTTATATGCAAAGCTTTGTTTGGAAAAGACAACGTCATAGTGTCAGACCAGTATGACAGCACTGCTAGGTTTAATGCAGACTATGCTGACGCTTTGATTGTGTGCCAGGAAGAGAAAGAATATGAAGACAAGCGCAACCCAGCAGGAGCGTTAAAGTCTAGGGCTACAGCTACAACAATCAGGAAAGAGCAGAAAGGTGTAGACCCTATCTACCAGGAGTCTTATACAGACTTTATAATGACTACAAACAAAGATGTGCCTATAAAGTTTGATGGGCGCGAGGACCAGCGGAGGTTCATGATTATGGAAGCGGACGAGCATTTCACGAGGAAAGAGTCTTCGCTTGCTGACGAAGTGTTCAGCAAGCTGTATGGGCTCGACGCTGAGTACAACAAGGTTGGCGTTCCATTTCAAGAAGACAAAGACCTTATCGCTCAGTTCAAGCACGAGCTGTTCACGCGGCAAGACATAGCTGACGTTCCTTTGCGCAACTTCCCGAAGACTGCAGCATACAACAGGTGCTTCACTTTGCCGCGCACTTCTGAAGCTACTGAAATTGAGAGCATATTGAGGGCTTTAGCTCCGTTTATAAAAGCTAGCTTGGAGCAGAACACGCTTGTAACAGAAATGCCTGATGGAAAAGTTAGTGACGTTATACAGATAGTAGATGCTATGCAGTTTATGCCAGAGTACAAAGAGTATAAGAAGTTCGTAGCATTGTGCAGGCCTCTTGTATTCTATGAAATGGGGACAGGAAAGCCTTACGCTCATTCAACAGTTGAGCGCGGGATATATGACTGCGCTCCATGGCTTTTGGCAGAGTTTGGCATTGCTATAAACCCTAACATGGAGCCTTTGCCTGGCGGCTTTAACAAGATAGCTGGCAGGTACAGGATGGCCCCAACTGCTAGGTTTTGCTTGGCGAATGACGTTGTGAGCCAGCATAAAGATATGGTGTCATACAAGCCGCTGCCTTCTACAAGCGAGCAAGCCCAGCGTGTTGGCGAGCGCTTGCGCGTTAACAGCATGTTCAAGGTTGACAGCAATGGCTGCTTTGAGACCGTAAATGAGATGAAGCCAGGGACAGCTGACCTTAAGAACAAGAGCAAGAATGTGCAGTACATGGACACATTTTTATTAGAGTCTGATGAGACTAGTTACTTGAACATGCAGCTTGAAAAGCAGAGGGCTCAAGAGTGGAAAGAAGCGTTTGGAGAAGATAAGCCTATAGGCGCAAAGACATTATATAAAGAGCGGCTCTCTGTAGCTGAGAAAGAAGCTGCAAAGCTTTTTAATGATGGGATAGCCTGCAGAGTAGTTTATTCAGGAGCAAAATCTTACCATATACTTATAAGAGTTAAAGACGCTCCGGAGACGCTAGAGCAATATTCTTGGCTACATGCTTACTTGTGCATGACTGTATCAGACAAGCTCAAGTTTGACTCAAGCACTTCAGACCCTGCTAGGTTGACAAGGTCGCCTTTAAACATAAAGCGAACTACTCAGGTGTATGGCGTAAACGTTGAAGGAGAGCAGTGCGAGCTGCTATGCGACTGGAAGCATGTATACGACATTGATTGGCGTGATTTGTATGATTTGTGGTGCCACAGGCCGCTGAAGCCTATTGAACAAACTAATAGCAAGAGGCTGATTCCTACTAAGCCTGAGTACCAAGAAGCTGCTCAAGCTATAATAGACACTACATTCTGGACAAACTCTAAGTGGGACGGCCAGCGGCAAGCTTGCTTCTTCCCGGCTTACCGTGTGCTTCGCTTGCTTGGATACACGCATAATCAGCTTTGGGACGAAGGCTTGATGACTAAAGGAATAGGTAATTATAAAAAGAGAGATGAAATAACATACTGGAAGACAAGGTATAAGTCTGAGATTATACAGCAGATTGATGCTCAGATAGACGAATACAATAGCTTGTTTGAGGAGGATTAGATGGAGGCAGTAGTTTATGATGACCCTATATGGGAATATTGCATAGCTACAAAGATACAGCCTTATGTACAGGTTGTCAAAAAGTGGTGGGAGCAGTATGAAAAGATGGACGTTCGCGGAACTGGCGTGTTTAACTTTGAAATAGAAGGAGTTGAAGATAAAGACATTCCGCCAGGCCTAATGGTGCGGATAACAAGTACAGCTGTCCGCTCTCCGATAAAGAATATACAAGCATTCCCGTTTGTGCCCACTGCTTATCTGCAGATTGCTGGCGTTCCAGGCGGCGTTAACAGGATGATTGAGCGCGTGTGCAAGAAAGGCCTTGTCATCGACAGCATAAAGCTGGTTGAAAAGCACAACCTGCCTTCAACATATCAGAAAGGGCAGTTCATTGCCATGGTTCCAGAGAGCATATATGAAGGCTCTCAGAAGCTTGGCAAGTATGTTTATATGACGCTGCAAGAGCTTTGTGCTATGGCTAAAGGCAGCTTGCCGCAGTCTGTGCAATGCAAGTGCTATCAGTACATTAAATAATTATTAGCTAATAATATAATTTTAATTATATTATTAGTATAATTATATCATATTCGTATGAATATGAAGCGTTATTTATTTGTGGCTGTTGAGTCAGTCACTAGGAGTCATTATGACAAGAGAAGATGTTAATGGCTTGGACTTTTTGGAAGACCAAGCAGGCGTTGGGCTGGAGAACATTACAGCCAACGAACAAGCTATGCCGTACCTTACAATGGTGCAGCCAGATGGAACAGCAGCAGCTGATGGCGCTGAGCCAGGAACATGGCGCAACACAGCTACTAATGAAGAGTATGGCAATGTTGTTACCGTAGTTCCGGTAGCGTTCAAGACTATTTGGAACGAACGCGAGGGAACAGCTCCATTCAGAACAGTCGGGCGGTATGAGCCTAATTCAATCAACGTGAACGTGCAGCAGCCAAAAGGCGGAAAGGGCTATCCAAAAATGATTAACCCTGAAACAGGCAATGAGGTTCAAGAGCTGTACATTTATGCAGTGATACTGCCTGACCATCCTGAAGCTGGAGTGCTGTACTTTAATCCTACAGTGTCTTCAATGACTACTTGCAAGTCTTGGAATACGCAGCTCAAGTCGCAGTTGCTTCCAAACGGAAAGCAAGCTCCTATATTCGCTTACTCATGGAATCTTGCAGCGGACCTTGTCGACAATCCGCAGAAGAAAGGCGCGCAGATGGCTAAGTTTGTGAAAGTTGAGCGCAACGCTGTTATTGACAAGGAGCTGTTCACAACATTCGTTAAGCCGCAAATTTCTACAATCCAAAAGACAGTGCTTAGCATCACGCAAGACAACAGCGACTTGAGCGAATAGCTTTCATAGCCGGCATGTAATAGTGCCGGCTTATTTTACAAGGAGTTTTTATGAGCGCAGGATTAAACATAAACAGCATGGCGGTAAAGAACGTAGGGATAAAGCATGACGACGGCAAGAACAGGCTTGACTTAGTTGAGCCAAGCTTTATTGAAGGAGTTGGCGAGGTGCTTACTTTTGGAGCGCAAAAGTATGGCCCGGACTCTTGGCAGAATGTAGAAGATGGTGTTGACAGGTACTATGCTGCCGCGTTGCGGCATTTGCTTGCTTATCGTAAAGGCGAGAAGATGGACCCAGAATCTGGAAAGAGCCACCTGTATCATGTCGCGTGTAACATGATGTTCTTAGCGTATTGGGAGGAAAGCAATGGGCAATAACACAAGCGTGCTGAACATATATGGCGACTATCGTGATATTGACATAAACTATAACATGACGTCTCAGGACTACTTTGTGCACATGCTTAGGTTTAGCCATGTAGTTGACATAGTTAAAGGCAAAAACATATTCGATATAGGCTGCGGAAAATATACTAACCTGCTCAAGGCGCTGTGCATGATGGAGCGCGGCCCTGACTATAGGTTTTATATAGGCACTGATTATAACAAATGCAAGAAATGGCGCGAAGACTATGCAGCTATATGGGACAAAACTGTTTTGCTAGATGAGCTTGACTTCACTGATGAGGACGACTTTGGCTTTATAATGGACAGCTTGGTGCAGGCGTTTGAAGGAGAGCCTTTTACAATCACATGCTTTGAAGTGCTAGAGCACATGGACTTCGAGATGCAGAACAAGTTCTTGTACAACTTGAGCAGGATACTGCATTATCCGAAGCTGAACGTAGAGTGCTGTCTATTCTCAACTCCAAACTTCAACGGCTATCCAGCTAAAAACCATATAAGCGAACTGAGCTGGAGGCTGCTTGAAGAGATGTTCGATAGGTATGGTATTATTATAGCGCAAGCTCAAGGCTTGTCCGCTTGGAAGAAGTATCATAAGCAAGAATACCTTGCTCCTGGCACAAATCCTCCTGAATACGCAAAGCTTCTGCCTGTGCCGTTACAAAAAATGGTATGGGGCGCTGCGCTGCCGCGCAAGTACAGCAACAATATATTATATAATTTGATGGCTGATTTAAATGAGCTGAAGAGCTATGACGAATATAAGAAGCTAGGCTCTTATTCGTGGGGAGAATTTAGGCAAGGCGGCAGCTCTGCGGCTATATGCGACAATCCGAATAACTTTAAGTGAGGTTTATATGGCAGACTTGAATAGCTTTTCCTTTACAGGAAGATGCTCTAAAGATGCTGTTGTCAAGAAGGTTGGCAACAACGTGTTGATGGAAGTTGATGTAGCTAACAATATCGGGTACGGTAATTACGCTACAACAAACTGGCTGAAAGTAAAAATGTGGGGCGAGCGCTGCTACAATATTGCAGAAATCTTTAAGAAAGGAACAGTTGTAGCAGGGCAAGGCGAGCTTACGACTAACGAATGGACAGGTAATGATGGGTCTAAGCATGTAGACCTCGTTGTTACAGTGTTCAACTTGCAAGTTATAAGCAGCAAGTGCAAAGGCTGCTCTGATGAGCAGCATGAAAAGAAAGAAGAGGACAGCGAGCAAGGCGAGCTTCCATTCTAAACTAATGGAGCCTCTAACATGGGGCTCCATTTTTATTGCTAGCTATGGAGGAAATAGTGAACAGGCTTATAGCAATGGACGTCGAGACATACGGCAATTATTTGTTTGATGATGACGCGCGAATACTATGTTGCGGAGCTTATGGCGATGGCGTAAGCAAGGTGTTTGATTTCGATGACCCTAACCAAGTCAAAGAATGCATGGACATAATGTCAAATCCTAATATAGATAAAATATATCATAACTGTATATATGACACTGCGTGGAAATATTGCAAGTATGGAATGGACATCAAAGGCGTCGTTCATGACACGATGACAAGGGCGTCGCTGATTGACGAGTACCAGCCTTTAAACTTAGATGACTGCTGTAAGAGGCTAGGAGTCAAGGGAAAGAACAAGGCAGAGACTATTGAAGCGTGGTTTGATGACTGGCAGACAGCAATGAAAGGCTGCGCTAAAGGCTTCAAGAAAGGCTTGGTAGCAGATAATGAAGTGTTTAACCCAGATGATGGGCAAAGCTACAGGCTGTCAGATGGCGAGCTAGAAGCTCTAGTGACAGACAAGTATAAAAAAACTGTATGGGATAACGCTCTCACGCTTTGGAGAGACTGCAAGGAATTCAAAGAAAACATGATTAAGTACAACTTGCAGGACTGCATTGCTACGTACAATCTTTTCATGGCTCAAGAGAAGTACATGAAGCCGCTGCAGAAAGTTTACGAGCTGGAGTGCAAGTTGATACCTATACTGCTTAAAATGAAGAAGACAGGCATAAGGTTTGACAAGAAGCGCGCTGACGAGCTAATTGTAAAAGTGTCAGAGAAGCGTGAAAGTGTTGAGCGTAATCTAATAGATGTATACGGAGTCACTGGCGAAATGGTAAACAGCTCAAAGCAGCTTGGAGCCAGGCTAAATAGCATGGGAGTGTATAGCCCTGTGACAACTAAGACTGGAGCGCAGTCTTGGGGTGAGGGAGCTTTGGCCAGAATACACCACCCGGTTATTTCCTTGATAAACGAGTATAAGAACTATGACGCTATATTGAACAAGTTTTTGCTAGGCTCTTTGAGCAAGTCGATTGTCAACGGGCGCATACATTGCACGTTCTTGCCAATGCTGCGTGAGGAAGGTGGCACAGTTACAGGAAGGTTCAGCTGCAGGGACCCTAACTTGCAGCAGATACCTGCAAGGAACAAAGGCCATGGCGAAGACTTTTCACAAGACATGAGGTCGCTATTCTTGCCAGAAGAAGGCATGATGATATCTGCTATGGACTACAGCCAGATAGAAGCAGTGCTGCTCGGACATTTCGCTAAAGGTCCTCAAGCTGAGTGGTTCAGGGAGCGGCTGAGGGCTGGAGACGACTTGCACAACATTGTCATGGAGATGACGCATATAACTTATCGGCCAATCGTAAAAACGTTCAATTATGGCTGCATTTATGGGATGGGCTGGAAGACTGCTATGGAGAAAAACTACGTGCTGTTTGAGAAGTTTGCTAAGGAGCAGGGCGTAGACATTGAGACGTTCACAAAAAACCTTTATGACAACTACCATAAGAAGTTTCCAGTGATAAGAGACACAATGGCATGGTGCCAGAACTTAGCTAAAGTACAAGGGTATATAGACACTATGGGAGGCAGGCGACTGCACAAGCCTAAGCCGCAGTACGACCCTAGCACAGGAAAGATAAACGACTTCATTTACAAGATGCTGAACAAGCTTATACAAGGCACTGCAGCAGATATACTTAAGCTAGCTATAGTAAAGGCTGAAGAGGAAGGTCTGTACAACGTCTTGACTCTGCACTTGCTGGTGCATGACGAGCAAGTGACCAGCGTTCCGTTTAACAAGGAAGGAGTAGAGGCAGCAGTCAGGCTGCAGCAGATTATGGCTGAGAGCTTTAAGGAAGAGCTGCTTGTGCCGATTAAAGCGAGCTGTGAACTAGGCCCTAACTGGGGGTACTGGTCTGGCGACATATACAAGGAGATGCAAGCAGGCAACTTTGACAGCAAGTTCTTCTTGGCAGACTACAAGAACACGCATTAAAATAATTATTAGCTAATGGTTATATATTATATAGCCGCACTGTATAATATAATTATATATTAAATAATATGGAGGAACGCTATGACGCTAGCGAAACAAACAATGGTTGTACTTAAAAGAAGGTACAAGGGGCTGTTGAACAAGTTCACGACAGTAGAGGACAAGTTTTGCATCCAGTATGAGGAATACAACACGTTATTAAAGAAGCTTAAGCAAGCGCATACAGACCTGCTTATGGTATACAACAGGCTTAAAGATTCAGATGATAAGTTCTCTGAAACAGAAAACGGCAAGAATATAAAGAGCAACATAGAGTCTTTAGAGAAGAAAATGCTGTCAGTATATAATAAGCTTAAAGAGCTTAAAAGCAAAGAAAAAGAGTATGTAGCTAAAATAGAAACTGCTATAGCTCTTAAAGAAGCTGCTAGTGTAACAAGCTCTATACCTGGATGCTCTATATCTGATAATGTAGGCGATATTATAAAAGAGTGCGACGATATGTTGTACAGGCTTGACGCTGAAATGCAGACATTAAAGCTATTTGAAGAAGACTAAAGGAGCAATGCCTATGGAAAAAGCTAGCTTTAGCGAAGTAGAAGACTACATAGAGAGCCTGTATAATAAAAAGAAGAAAGCAAAGAGATATAGGCGCAGCGTGAACGGACAAGATGTGTTTGCGGTTATAATGACAGTATGGTTTTCGTTATGTATTGCTGTGATAATTTTTGCAATAATTATGATGTTTCTTTGTGAATAATAATATGGAGGAACGCTATGAATCTATACCGCAAGACGTTGAACGAGCTGCTGTACAAAGCGCAAAAAGACGCAGAAAAAGAGATAAATATGATTAACCGTGCGCTTGATGAGTATACGCTTAATGTTATGCGCACGCTTGGCAATTTCGCTGACACAGGGTGCTGTGATGGCATTGAGTGCTATGACTGCCCTCTTAACGGGAATAAAGAAGCTCGCTGCATTTATAACCACAGAGAACTGAGTGCCAATGACACTGAACAGCTGAAAGAGCTGCTGAACAGAGAGGTTGACTGAATGAGTAGCGTTGAAGACAAAAAGAAAAGGCTTATTGCATTCAATGACGCTTTCAATCTATTTGCAAAAGCGTCTGACAATGCAAAAGACACGCTATTACAGTGTAAAATAGACGATAGCCAGGTGTCCGCTATATGCATGTTTTATATGCTGCAAACACAGTATATAAGCCAGAACATTGTAGATGAGTGCATAAAAGATGGTAAGCAAAAAGGCGATTAAGTATAGCATACAAGGCTACGTGAACAGGGACTTGTGCATTGAGCTAGGCGTGTTTGAAACTAAATTAAGCCTCAGGGAAGTCTGGGACTTGATTATAGAAATATTTGATGACGGCAGCGTGCCAGAAGGCATAGTTGCAAGGAGGATTGTATGAGCATTTGTTGCAAGTGCCCAGTGGTTATGTTTGAAGGCGGCATACCGCCCGTCTACAAAACAAAAGGAGCTGCATGCGCAGATTTAGCTTTGCCTAACATGATTATGATAGGCCCTAACAAGGCGCTTAGCATAAACCTTAAGATAGGCTTCGACATACCTGAAGGCATGAAGGTTGTAATGTACCCTAGGTCAAGCTTGTTTGCTAAGTACAGCATACTGATGCCTGTGTCTGTAATAGATTCAGACTACAAAGACAAGCCAGTGCATGCGTTCTTATACAACTGCTCTGACAAGCCTGTACGGCTTGAAGCAGGCGAGAGAGTGTGCCAGATAGAGTGTGTGCCGGCTGTTAACTGCGTGAGCTGGGACCGCAATGACGTTGAGAGAGACGGGGGGCTTGGGAGCACTGGAAAATGATTTTAGCTAAAAATACGTCTATATACATAGACACGCTGAAGAAGTGCCTTGCAAAGCCTTGCGAGGAGAACAGCCACGGAATATCCCACGAGCTGCTTGGAAAAAAGATAGTGTTCAGGCCGTTCCACCACATTGATGGAACGTCTGAAGAATATGTGAATAACGAGCTGAAGTGGTATGACAGCAAAGACTTATGCATCAAGTGCCATAAAGGCATAGCAACTAACAAAGTGTGGCAGAGCTGCGCCACCGATGACGGCTTCGTTAACAGCAACTACGGCTGGTGCATATATAGCAAAGAAAACTACGGGCAGTTTTATGAGTGCGTGAATGCTATTGTCAATGATTTGATGACCAAGCAAGCTTGCATGTATTACACTAGGCCTAGCATACACAAAGAGCATAACGACGGAGTACATGCTAAGCGTGACATGATATGCACTTGCTATACGAGCAGCTTGCTGAGGTTCGGGAAGCTTGAGCACCATGTGCATATGCGCAGCAACGACATTTGGTACGGGCTTCGCAACGACCTTGCATGGCAGCAAGAAGTGCAGGTGCGCTTGATTGAGGCTCTGCATGTGCGCGATATAAGGTGTTCAGCTGGAAGCATAGTATGGTTTGCAGACAGCTTGCACTTGTATAAGCGCAACTATGACAATGTAATGAAATTCTTGGAGAAGTACAATGAAAGAGTCAGGCCTAGCGACTAAAGCAATATTCAACGCTCTGTGCAAGACTACGTACATTAGGGCTGTTGAATGGTTCAACGAGCATCCTGAAGAAGAGTACGCTTATTGGGGCAAAGACGAGTTTCTGCCAGGCTCGGCAAGCGAGCAGGAGAAAGCAAGCTTTGCTTCAAGGCATCCTGAAGTCGACGACATTAACGACCACACGCTGATAAAGCTCGAAGGCGACACGGCAGTGCTGTGGCATTTCTGTCCGAGGCTTAAGGAAGGCATAAAAGATTTCTACGATTCAGGATATGATGTAGGGAAGGACTACATGTGGACTGTAAAGCCAGACGGCGACAACTACAAGGTCTTTTTTAAATGTTAAAAACGGCCCCTGTTTCCAGGAGCCAAGTGGAGGAATAAGCAGCCAGCGTCAAGGAGTAACCGTTGGCTGTTTGTCACTTTCAATGAATAAAGTGCAGATTTCATCTACACAACCAGCTAAAGCCACTATAACGCCAGATATAACTGGGCCGTTTGAAACGCCCAGAAGGTTGGCTATAGTGACGCCTGCTGCGGCAACAGCAGTTGTTATTCCAGAAATAATCCTGAATGTTTTCTTAGACATATAAACCTCCTAAAAGATTATTGTTATCTCTAACAGTTAGCTTCGCTCCAGATTGCTCAAAGCCGTTCTGCTCGAACACTATAAACGTGTCTGTGTCAAGCAGGCTTACAAGTATGCACACATGCCCATATGGGTTGGAGCTTGTCTTGTCGTAAATCAAAATGTCTCCTGGAGCTAAAGACTGCTTAGACTGCTTGAGGCTTCCGCAATTGCTCCAAATGTCTTTAGCGCCGTTTACAGGCGGAGTCTGCTCTATGCCAAGCACGTCTTTGCAGTACTGCCTATATAAGTCAACGCACTGGTACCCGAACGCCCCGTCAAAGTCTACCTTCTTGTTAAGGTTGTTTACTATAAACCTTTTAAGCGTCATAAAAAGTTAGTCCTCCCTGTAAGCTCTAGATATAGTGCAACTGACCACACTACAAGAAGCAAAATTAAAATGCTAGCTATCCCTATCAGCGCTCTCTTCAGAATCTTGCAGTGAGTCTGCTGTATAACCAGCTGCTCGTAGCAGTCGTTGTATTGCTGCGTTATAGACGTCAAGCTCTCTGATAACGCTATCGATGTCGCCTCCCATTCTTTCGCTTCTTGCTGTGACATCTGCAAGTTCTCTGATACATTCAGCAATTGCTCTGTCACGAACTCTGATTGATTCTTCAAGCCTGTCAGCTTGTCTCTGATGCTCAAGTATTGTTCGCTCAGCGCTTCTGCTGACAGTGGCGCAAGAGCAAAGCAAAATGCAAAGAGCGCAGCATAAAACTTTCTCATAGAACATTCCCCATTACCTTCTTATTTACATTGCGTATCCTGACTAGCTCGCAAATTACGTCCTTTATCCAGTTGTCAAGGCTAGTGTAAAACTCAGGCGTCTTCAGTTCAGGCAAGACGTCGAACGTGCTGAATATAGCCCTTATCTTCGACTGCTTGACAGATATATACGCTTCGTCTTCTGACATATGGTTGTACATTATCCAGCAGACGACTTCATCGTATATTATCTCAAGTATGTATTTCGCAAACCAGCCTCCATACTGCAGCACCTTGTCTTTAGCAGCGGATTCAAACTCATCTACAAGGCCTGTAATATAGTCATGCGCGAAGTCGCATTGCTCTTGAAGTATCTTGCGCTCATAGACGCTAGCAACATGCTCATGCCCTATAGTAAAATGCTTAGTATGCACTTTCACATGTAGTATTTTGCTTATAATAGCAACAGCTGCTATAAGCAAAAC
>JAAVBO010000010.1 GCA_014803575.1 bacterium
TCTTTGAAACGTTCCATCCACAAAAGTTTGTATGCGAACTTTTCCGATGGAACAGGATTTCCGTTCGGTGCGTAGACGCTTGCAACTCTTAATCTGCCGTCAATCAATGCCTCTATATAGCGGGCGGAAGAATCCTCTTTATATGTTGGAAGTCCTGTGACAACATCTTCGATAGAATAGCGGGAAAGTATTGCTACACCGTTGTATGCTTTCTGTCCGTAAACCTTTATATTATAACCTTCGTTTTCAAAAAATTCGTATGGAAATTGTTCATTTTGACATTTAATTTCTTGCATTAAAATAACATCGGGACTTTCATTTTTTATCCAATTTAAGATATTTTCAAGATGTGCACGAACTGAATTTACATTAAATGTTGCAATTATCATTTTAATTTCCTTTTAATTACTGTATTTGAATTTTAAACTTTCATTTATAAAATTTGGGACAACTGCATAAACAGACATACCCAATTTTTCATCAAAATATTCTTTTAACTTAGCGACCTCATCAAACTTTGACAGCCAATAATTTACGGTGCCATATTTATGTCTTTTCATCAAATCAACCAGCCGTTGTTCTAATGTAACATAACCTTCCTTTACTGCAAGATTATCAGCAAGTTCAACAAGTCTGTCATATTCATTGATAGAAAGATTATTTATAAAATCAAAATAAAAATGTTTATCATCTTTATTAATTCCATTAAACAGATAAGAATTTTCTTTGATATCCAATTTATCAATAAAGCCATGGGTGATACAAAATCTTGCAAGTTCTGTATATCCCTTTGATGTTAGTAATTTGAACCCTTCTATTTCATGGAAATGAACACCGAATTCAGAATTAATTTCAAGGCATCGCCCTATATCATGGAAAAGTCCACCAAGGTAAGCATATCTTTCATCCATATTTAATTTTTTTGCAATGCTTGATGCTATGTTTGCAACATAATAAGAATGATTAATCCAACCCAAAGTTATGTTATTATTTTTACAAAGTTGTGTAGCCTCTGTGAATAATTCTTCTACTTGTTTGTCAGTTGGTAACATAACATTTCCTACTCAATACAACAATTAACAGCCTTTTTTATACTCTCTTTTAACTTAGACATAGTGCCCTTCGATTTCGACGCAATCTTCTCCTCCGATGTTGCGACTTCTTTTATGTTCGCTATGTGATTCTCTATGTCCTTCACGTCTACTCCAACTTCACTCACCCATTTCACATCTGACAAATTTATCGCATTCATATTTAATCCCCAGAACAGGCAATAAAGCTCGTAGGATTTATCGAACAAATCATAGGCATCTTTGCTGTTTCCCATAGATAGTTGCTTTGTACCTACCTCCATAAGTCGCATAGAAGAAGCGAGGAGGTGTTTAGATATGCACCAGACTTCACCTTCGTAAGATTTGATAATTTTAAGCAGGAGGGATTTTCGCATTTCTCGGATTTCGTTGATAAGGTCATAGAAGGAAGTTTTTCCGGTTTTAGCTCCGGAGAAGACCAGATGTTCTTCGATAGAGATGAGNTTCATAATGGCGATGGATAGGTCTTGGTCAGAGGATAAATCCTTTGGGTTTAGTTTTTTCATATTGTCGATTTTTTCCACGAAGTTTTTNATAGATTCTTCTCTTGTATTTTTCTTTGCCATCTTGCTCTCCTTACCTTTCAAATATTATAAATAATTAAAAATTACAGATACAATTAAAATAAATACTACTGCAAACACTACCTTTTCAAATGGGAAATGTGCATGTCCGCCGTGTTTTTCCTTTAACTTTTGATAAATAACTTGTGAAATCCAGAATGTTATTGCACCTGCAATCATACTTACCAANAAACTGTCAATTCCGAAAAATGTATTCATTTTATATGGAACAAGTAAATACATTGATGGNACAAGAAGTAATGTCATTAGTGCCCAAAAAAGGTGNTATCCCTTAAAAGTCCATTTTTTCTTTTCCGAAAATTTGATACAGAAAAAATAAATCATTAAAATNATTGCACCAATCCAAACTCCGGTTGCATTATCGGAAATGCCTAATGCTCTTGAAATACCAAGAAACGCACCCATTGCGACAGTACAAACTATACATGCAGGATTTGCAAAAACTGCTTTTGACAATAATAATGTAAATAAGAATGTTAATTTCGCCATTTTTTCCTCCTATGAATTTATTTATATATATTAAACCAATAATTAAAGTAATTTTCAAGTTTTTAATAAGAATTTTAAAAAAAATCTTGCAAGTCGTTATATTTAGGTGTATTTTAGCAAAATATTTAATCAAGTATGAAAGTTTGAATTATGGAAATAAGAAATATTGCTATTATAGCTCANGTTGACCATGGAAAAACAACCTTGGTTGATGCTATGCTTAAACAAAGCGGAACATTCCGTGATAATGAAAAAGTTGCCGAACGTGTTATGGACAGCGGTGANATTGAACGTGAACGCGGTATTACCATACTTGCAAAATGCACTTCTCTTGAATATGACGGTTACAGAATCAACATAGTTGACACACCGGGGCACGCCGATTTCGGTGGTGAGGTTGAACGAATCCTTAATATGGTTGATGGTGTTGTATTGTTGGTTGACAGCTCCGAAGGTCCACTTCCACAAACAAAATTTGTTCTTGGAAAGGCTTTGGGCTTGGGTCTTAAACCTATTGTTGTTATAAACAAGATTGACAGAAGTGATGCAAGACCGGATGAAGTGTTAAATGAGATTTTCGATTTGTTTGATAAGATGGGTGCNACTGATGAACANCTTGATTTCCCTACACTTTATGCAGTTGGTCGTGAAGGTTGGGCAATTGAAAATATTGAGGATATGGATAAACCAAANAAGGATTTAAAACCTTTGTTTGATTTGATTATAAAGCATGTCCCTGCACCAAAAGCAGAAGTTGATGCACCNTTTAAAATGCTTGCAACNACACTTTCCGGTGATAACTTCCTTGGTCGTATTTTAACAGGTAAAATTATGTCCGGAAAGGTTAAAATGAATATGCCGGTAAAGGCTATCTCGCTTGACGGGAAAACTGTGGAACAGGCAAAAATTACTAAAATACTTGCTTTCCGCGGTATAAACAGAGTGCCGTTGGAAGAGGCAGAAGCCGGTGATATAGTTTCCGTCGCTGGATTTTCAAAGGCAACCGTTGGTGAAACACTTTGTGATTTAAGTGTGAGTGAGGCGATAGAGGCTCAACCTATTGACCCACCTACTCTTACAATGACTTTTTCCGTTAATACTTCGCCTCTTGCAGGTAAAGACGGAGACAGAGCGAAACTTACATCCCGCGTTATTTGGGACAGACTTCAAAAGGAAGCGGAATCAAATATTGCCCTTCGTATTGAGCGAAGTGAAACAAACGAATCGTTTGAAGTTTCCGGTCGCGGTGAATTGCAACTTGGTATTTTGATTGAACAGATGAGACGTGAGGGTTTCGAATTTTCCGTTTCCCGTCCTCGTGTTGTTTTCAAGGAAATTGACGGCATAAAATGTGAACCGTTTGAAGAAGTCATAGTTGATGTTGATGAAGAATTTTCTGGCGTAGTTGTTGAAAAACTTTCCAAACGAAAGGGAACTATGACAGAAATGAAACCAAGTGGCGGAAACAAAGTTCGTCTTGTTTTCAAGGTGCCTTCTCGCGGTATGATTGGATATCTTTCCGAGTTCAGAACCGATACTCGCGGAACCGGTATTTTGAACCGAGTATTCAGTGATTACGAGCCATATGCAGGTCCGATTGAAAGATACAGAAACGGTGTTCTTGTTTCGATGGAAAATGGTCCTACAACTGCTTACTCTCTTTATGCTTTGGAGGCGAGAGGTCAACTTTTCGTCGGTGCGGGTGTAGAGGTTTATTCCGGTATGATTATAGGTGAGCATGCAAAGGATAATGATTTAGAAATCAATCCTGTGAAGGGTAAAGCCTTAACAAATATGCGTGCTGCAGGTCATGATGAGGCGACTGTGTTGTCTCCTGCAAGATATATGACATTGGAAGAAATGCTTTCATATATTGCTGATGATGAACTTCTTGAAATAACACCTAAAAATATTCGTATGAGGAAAAAGGAGCTTGATGCATCAATCCGACATAAGAATTTAGGAAGAAAAAAAGAAATGTAAAAAATGCCTCCCGTTTGGGAGGTTTATTTTTTATTTTTCAAAACCGGATTTAACATTAAAATATTGTTTTAAGAATTGTCTATTTCGCTCTCTGGCTTTATCAGATAAATTTTCACTATCATTAATACAAAATAGTTTTGGATTATATTTTAAAATTTTTTCAGTATGTTTCGAACAATACATAAATTCATAATGATATATATGGCAAATCCAATTGAATATTTGACGAATGAAAGGAATATCTCTTTTATATTTATGGTAAATCCTAAGTTTATTTCGTCTCTTTACATTATCAAGAAGGACATGGATAAAGCGTTGTAAATCGGAGACTTCTCTAAACTTATTATTAAAGGTAATTTCGAACCATTCACGACAGAAATCATCATTAAGATTATCTAGCAAGAAACTTTTTCTGTATGGTAGAATGTTATGACTGTCTTCTATTGAATAGTTAGTGTTAAATTTTTCATTTATTTTACAATTTATATCATATAAGTTTTTGATATATATGCTTGTATTTTTCTTTTTAAATTTAGAATTTTTTACATTAACAATAGGTTTGCCATCAGATGTAAAAAAATATGAAGGTTCCAAATAGTCATTTACAAAACAATCATCATTTGAATATAGGAAATATTCTGATAGATCCTTTATATATGGTAGATGTGCTTCAATAACATTGGAGTTGAATGTAGGTAGATATTTTGCTGGAATAATGTCTTTTACGTCTACTATTGTTATTTTTGGATGTTTTGTATCAAGCCAATGAGGGACTTGATTATCCGTTACAATGTAAATATGATTTATCCATGGAATAAATTTTTCAACGGAGCGGAGCGAATATAGAAGTTCATCATTATCTCGCCATCTTGCATTTGTGCTTGATTGTATATTAAGCTTACCATATTGTTTTAGCCAATAATTTTTCTTTTCTTTGAAATTCTTATCATGACCATCACACCAAAGATAAACTAAATCTATTTTTCTTTCATCCTTTAAATCCACAGGTATTTTGTTGTCTTGATTATATTTGATTAAATCGGTTAGTTTTTTATCGTTTACATTATTATTTTTGTAAAATTCTTTTATATTATTTTTTACCATTTTTTCTTACATATTCTGATGTTTTTAGTAATTTTGCATATATCAAAAAAAAACGATCGTTATTTTGGAACAATCAAAAATATTTTATATTTGGATAGGAATATTTTCAAGAAATATTTTTACTGATTATTTATCTATTTGATTATTCAATATAATTTCATAT
>JAAVBO010000011.1 GCA_014803575.1 bacterium
ATTGGGAGTCGTAGGCTCTTCCTTGCTAACAATTAACGCTAATGCAGATACTATATATATGTGTAAAACCTGCAAAGCCGGAACTTACGCCAATAATAATAAATGCGAAACTTGTCCCGACGGTTATTATTGTCCTAATGGCAAGGATAAAAAAGCTTGTAGTGCAGAAGTTACTCTAAATTGTGTTTTAACATATTGTAGTAATGCAGGAAATTTGCTTACAAATGGTAATGGTAAAACAGTAACAGTCCAAGGTACTATGAATTCAGGTAGCTTCACCTGTCCAACTTATTCGGGAAAAGTTGGTGCAAAATGTACTAATGTTGAAAATAGAGAATTTGAAAATAGTTCTTCTGGATATGTTCAAATTACTTCTAAGAAATTCATCAATAATGGTAAAACTGGTTCAATGGCATCAGTAAAATGTAATAGTATTACTGGTGAGATTACATCAGTGGATGTCTGGTAGTAACTAATCATACTAAACATTATCCCCCCAGCCAAAAACTGGGGGATAAATTTAATCATAATATTTATTCATCTATCCAGTTATTAACAACTTTTGAAAATATCTCAATAGGATTACAACCTATCGCCTTTGAAATCTTAATTAAATCCATAACATCAATCTTTCTGTCTCCATTCTCTATCTTGGATATACGAGATTGAGCTATATCTAATTTATCAGCTAATTCCTTTTGAGTTATTTTATACATCTTTCTATATTGTTTTAATACTTTTAATAAATATTTATGATTATTTGTGTATATATTTTTGCTCATTTTTTTCTCCTTGTTTTTTTAGTTAATCAATACTTATTATATATCCCTATATTGAATAATACCAAATAAGGATATTTTATTTACAAATAAACAGTCTATATTTTAAGATATTAATACTTCAAGCAGTATATATTCCTTAAAAAAACTCCCAGAAAATGAGATGTTTTTCAAATAAATAAAATTAAAATAATTGCTTTGATGCCTCTATTTTGGCATTATATTCATCAATTGCATTAATAATTTGAGTTTTCAAACTTAATATAAAAGTTTGTGTTGCTTGTTGAGCTTGTGTTCTTTTATCAATTAAAAAAGTTTCATAATCTTGACAGCTTTTACTCATTGTATTGGGAGTAAGATTTTTCCAATTATCAGCTAAATTATTTTTTAATTTGGCACAACCGTCTAAGTCCTTATTTTTTTCAACATCCATACAATATTCCTTATTCAAATTAAATAAAGTCAATGGAACAACGGTCGTAAATTTATAAGAAACATTTGGAGTAGTTTGAGCTTTACTATCAATTGGAGTTTTTGTAATTCCAGCAATATTTAAAACCTCCGGCAAAACCATATTTGCACTAATTTTTTTGGAAGCAACATCACTTGCATTTTGCTTTAAAAAATTATAATACGCAATTGAATTTTTCTTAATTTTAACAGTATTTCCATCAACATCCAATCCGGTTTGCCCATAATAATAAGAACTGTATAAATCCTTTATATCATTACTGTAAATACATTTAAACACAGGTGATGACATACCATTGTAAATATCACTTAACATATCATTATAGTCATCGTAATAAACTTCATATTGCATTACTGTTTCATTAGTTTTTTTATCCATACAATCATAAAAAATTTGTTCACATTGCTCCTTTGTTTTATCCTCGGTAATTGTAGTAGTGGTTGTTGTTGCAGTAGCATTTCCGCGTAAAGAACGGTTGCTTATAGATTTTGATAAAACTCTTGAATTGTTAGAAGCCATAACTTGACTTGATAATATCAAAGCCAAAACAAAAATACTTATTTTCATATTTTCCCCTTTTATTATTTAAAACAAGTATATCATAAGAAAGGGACAAATACAAATAAAAAAACCTCTCACAAAGAGAGGTAAAAACAATTTTTCAAAAATTTTAGTCTTTGTTTTCAAGTCTTCCAGCATATTCAATAAGCAAATCACCGGAATCTTTGACATAATCAAGGTTTACCATACCTTGTGCATGATAACCGCAATCAACATGGTGAATTTCACCTGTTACACCGCTTGACATATCAGATAACATATAAAGACCGGCTTTTGAAACATCTTCCAAAGTCATATTTCTACCAAGGAAAGAATTGAATTCGTTCCATTTCATCATTAACTTGAAATCATCAATACCGGATGAAGCAAGTGTTTTAATTGGACCAGCAGAAATTGCATTAACTCTGATACCTTTGTGACCTAAATCAGAAGCAAGATAACGAACGGATGCGTCCAAAGCAGCCTTTGCCACACCCATAACATTATAATTTGGTATGTATGTTTCACCACCAAGATATGTAAGTGTTAAGCAAGAACCACCTTCGTTCATAATTTTTGAAGCACGACGACATAAATCAGTGAAAGAATATACTGAAATATCCATAGTATTTTTAAAGTTATCTCTTGTTGTATTTTCAACATAAAGTCCAGAAAGTTCAGCCTTATTTGAAAAAGCGACTGCATGAAGCAAAAAGTCAATTTTGCCGAATTTTTTCTCAACTTCTGAGAAAAAAGCATCCAAAGATGCATCATCTTGAACATTTGCAGGCATAATAATAGGTGCATTTATGCTTTCGCCAAGTGGACGAACACGCTTTTCCATAATATCACCCATATAATTAAGAGCAACTTCTGCACCGGCTTCGTGAACAGCTTGTGCAATACCCCAAGCCATAGACATATTGTTTGCAACACCGAAAATTATACCTTTTTTACCTTCCATTATACCAGCCATTTTTTTAAACCTCCATTTAATCTGTTAAATTGGTTAATATAAATATTACCTGTATTTTAGAATAACTACCTATTAAAATCAAGTTAAATTTTAATTATTTATACCTCTTATTTTTTTAATAAAAAATATATGGAAAGAAATAAAATTTTATGTTATAATTAAAAGAAGGAGTTAAGGAAAAATATAATGAATAAAACTAAAAAGGTTACAAAATTTTTATTTTCCGGTCTTACATTCGGACTTGGTATATTTAGTGTTTCTGGGGCATTCGCGGAAAGTTCCCCTATATATTATGATACTTTTTACAGGGATTATTACAAGGCATATCCCGACGCAAAACCTGCAAAAAAAACTACGGCTCCATTGCCTGCAACACAAAATGTGCAAAATCCTAAATATTACAATGGTGTAGATCCATATATGCAATATCAGACAAATGCAGTTTATAACCAATCTTACAGTCCTTATAATTCCTATTATCAAAAGGTAAATCACGACCCTTCAAAATGGGAATTTGAAATAAAGTATAAAAAGGGTGAAGGTCAATTTATGTTTGAAAATGACGTCCACTCTATACTTAATTGGGATGAAGTTCAAACAAATGAAACAATATTTTCCATATCCCGTGATTTTATGTTAAAAAACAGACAATATGTATTTAACTTTACTTATGGAAGCGGAAGTTCCACAACTGACAGAACATCTGATGACGATATTTTCAACGAACTTCACTTAATTTCCCTTGGAAAAGGTAAAGCAAACTTAAAAGATATGTCGTTATCTGTTGGAATGAGAAATGTTTACAATATTGCAGGCTTTGATGTCACACCTGTTATAGGATATAAGAAAAAAGAACAAAACTTTGAAATGTCTGACCACTCCGTTCCTGCACCATTCTTCTTAGAATATTTTTGTGAAGGTATTGATAACTATGGTGTCTGCACTTCCGGAATTGATTTGGGAAGTCATGGCTTAACGGTTAATGATTTATATTATACTGATGCTTATGGTGAAAGAGATTACACGACAACAGTTGATGCCGCCGATTTGATAATTCCCGGTTCATACGATGGATATGATAATCTTTACTATGGTATGCAAATAGCAGAGGAAGATTTTTGCTATGTTTCTGCAACAGGTAGAGATGTTTGTTTAGAGGCAGGTGAAGCAGGAAGCAATTTACTTGATGCTTTTGGTGGAGTTTCTTCTTTGGAAACTGTTGAAGGTGTAACACATATGTATTATGTCACATGGAAGGGACCATTTATTGGTGTTAATTTGGAAAAAATGATTGGTAACCGTGAAATTGTACATATTTATGGCGAACTTTTTAAACCATCTTACGAAGTCTGGGGTAATTGGCCAAACAGAGTTGACTGGCAACACGATCCATCATTTGTTGATGAAGGTGGATCCGCATGGGGTTTTTCATTTGATGCAACATATAAATATCTTATAAAAAACAGTATAGCTCTTACCCTTGGTGTAAATTATGAGTACATAAAGGAAAAAAATGCAGATACTAAATTATATACAAATCCTGATTATGATCCTGATGGACCCGGACCATACTTTTTACCGAATGCTATCTTGCTTGCAAGATGGAAACATTATGGTGTTGCCATTGGTTTGACCTTTAAATTATAAGGAGTAAAGATGAAACAATTATTAAAAATTTTATTGATAATAGAGGGAATTGTAATACTCCCTTCTATGTCTTTTTCAAAGGAAAATAAAGTTGAATATGATAACTATTATGTTGATTATGTTTATAATAATTATTTAAAAAATAAAAGAAAACAACCTTATGAAATTGAAACAACAGAGGAAAATATAACCGAAGAAACATCTCTTTACGGTATGCCTATTTCTTCAGTAACCGGACTTAAAAACGAAACTAAGATAAAGGGAACAGAAAAAACAAATCAAACACAAATTTCTTCCAAAGAAACAAAAACAGAGGAAACAAAAAATCCGTATCGTTTCTATGCAGGTTTGGGTTTGGGAATAAGCAAACTTAATGACTATGATGTTTTACAACCTGCATATAGTCAAGATAAGGCAACAATGGAACCTGATAATTCTTCAAATGCTTACATTAACTTTGGTATAAATAATATATTTAAAGATTTTATGAGCTTGGAATTTGAACTGGGTTACGCAGAAAATGAAAAAATACCAACTCCACACGAAAATGGCGTATATCTTATTGACTATAATCAAAATTTAAAAACGTATAATATTGGTGCAAATCTTATATTTAACATCTTAGATATAAATTCTATGTTTATTCCTTACATAGGTTTTGGTTTAGGAATGGCAAAGTTGGAACTTTCTGATTTTGGTATAATAGTGCAAGATGATATTCCCGCAAATTTCAAAAGTAAAAGTGAAAGCAAAAATACATTTTACGGAAAAATTACGGCAGGCGTTATGTATAGTATGAACGAAACTTCTAAATTTGTAATTGGTGCTGATTATATTATGTATAATGATGTTGATTACAAATATATAAGTTTACAAGATTTATCACGAATAAACTTTACCGCAGGATTAAAATTTTATTTCTAAAAAATTTATGCCCCTATATTTGGGGTATTTTTTTAATACCCTTATATAATTAAAAAAATTTTCATCAACAACTTTTTCTTTATAATAAGATGCGTGTCTTAATATAAGGCTGTCATCTTTTGGAATTAAAAAACCTATATGTGCAGTTGCTATTTCTGTTCCGTATCTTTGTTTAAGTTCCGGTTGATGAATTACTAAATTTACAATAACAGGTTCTTTTATATTAGAAGTTATTTCTTTTTCATTTGATAATAAAGTATCAAAATCAATATAATCCAAACTAACTCGTTCCTCATCTATCGCAACATCAATATTATAATTCTTTTTAAACCAGGTTCTTCTATCTAAATTAGTTATTGATACAGATACATTATTATTTATTTTCTTTGCAATTTTTTTTGTAATATCTTTAACAATATCGGAATTGTTCTCTATCCAATCAGGATTTACAAAATGATTCCTTGTTTGAATGGAAACTTCACTGTTCTTATATCTTATTTTCTTTATCATATATTCAAATTCTTCTTTATCATCAGAAAGACTTAATGCAAGCATAGTTTCAACAAATGTAAGACAGTCGAATTTATCAAATCTGTAAATCGGGTCCTTATCAATACCGCTTCCTTCACCAAGGGGATCTCTAAGATATGATATACCCAAAAATGGTGCAGATACCACTTCAATATTATTTACTTTTGATTTAAAACCCAATAAAAAAAGTCCGGCACCGCAAGAAATTAATACAAATATAAATAAAAATACTTTTTTCATTTTATTTTCCTTTAAATTTATACAAAATAATAAACAAAAAAATATATAAATTCAAGAAATAAAAAAATCATGGATTAAGACAAGTTTCTTATAATAAAAAAAATACAAATTTTTAATGACATTTATATAATTAAAAAGTATTATATAAACAAGTTTGAAGAAGAAGGATTTTAAATGTTAAAAAATAAAAATATTCTGATTATTACATCATCATTGGAAAGTGGAGTTATTGATAAGTCTGTTATCGACATTGCAACAATTTTAAATGAAAAGGATTTTAATATTACTGTGATTTCCGCCGGTGGAAAAATGGTAAAGGAATTAAAAAAATGTGGTATTGAACATATTCAACTTCCAATAAATTCAAATGATTTTTTTGTAATTCGAAGAAATATGAAAAAAATTTCTGAAATATCAAGTGAAAGACAAATTTCAATGATTCATACTTTCACACCGCAATCTTCTTTCTATGGATTTAAGATTTCAAAAATATTTAATATACCTTATATAACTTCATTTTTAAAAATATATAAAAAATCATTCTGGCATTTAACGAATAACAGAATAAATTATTTAACAAAGGGTGATATAATAATTGTTCCAAGTGATTTTATGGCATCATTTATTCAAATCACTTATAAAGTTCCAAGCGAAAAAATAGCAATAATTCCTCAATGGATTGATACAGATGTTTATAATTCAAATAATGTAAGTGCGGAACGAATAATTTCTACTGCATCTGATTTAAGAATTCCGGAGGACCACTTCATTATTACAACTATTGCAAAAATGGAAAAAACACGTGGCCAGACAAATCTTATAACTGCTATTTCAAAATTACCAAATGAAATAAAACAAAGAATTCGTTGCCTTATTATCGGTTCATATAAAGAACATAAAAGATATAAAAATGAACTTACAAACCTTTCTCAAAAGTTAGGAGTAGAAGGGATAATTCATATCGCTGGTGATTGCAGTGATACTCCGGCACTTTTAATGCTAAGTGATGTTTATATCGCAACAAATATTGAACCAAAGGCATCTCAAATAACTGTGCTTGAAGCACAAAGTATAGGTCGCCCAATCATTGCATCAAATATTGGTTCTACGTCTGAATATATACTTGATAATGATACTTGTAAAACATATGATCCAAGAAATATTGATGAATTGGTAAAGGCAATATTGTGGTCTATGGAAATAAACGAAGATAAACGTGAAGAAATTTCCAAAAAATTATCTGCAAATATAAGACTTAATTTTTCAAAGAATTTATTGCCTCAAAAAATTGGCAGTATTTATGATTATGTTTTAGAAAAAAAATAAAAGGGGAGGGAAAATTGAAAACACTTTTTGTAACATCAGAATTATTTCCATTTAATAAAACTGGTGGCCTTGGTGATGTATGTGCATGGCTTCCTTTATCACTTAAAAAAGCAGGAATTGACATACGTTATTTAATGCCGGCTTTTCCTTCTATACTAAAAAATTTTACTGAACTTACAGAAGTTGCAAAGTTTGAACACAAATTCAAATGTAAAGAAATAAATGTATACAAGGGAAATATAAAGGGCAATCCAATAAAATTTTATCTTGTTGATGCACCAGAACTTTTCCTTCGTGCAGGAAGTCCTTACTCCGATGTTTGTGGAAATTCTTGGGGTGATAATCATATAAGATATGCTGCTTTTTCTTGGGTTGCGGCACAATTTTGTGAGGGCGAAATTGATAATTGGACACCAGATGTAATCCATGTCAACGATTGGATGACAGCCCTAACGCCTGCATATATAGAAGTATTAAAAAGAAAGAATCCAAAAATAAAAACCTCTTCTGTTTTAACAATACATAATCTTGCTTTCCAAGGTGTTTATCCTTTTTCTGTTTACGAAGATTTGGATTTACCTAACTATATGTTTAACGAAGATGGGGTCGAGTTCTATCGTCAAATCTCATTTTTAAAAGCCGGCATTTCATTTGCCGATAAAATTACAACCGTAAGTCCAACTTATGCAACAGAAATACAAACAAATGAATTTGGTTGCGGACTTCATGCCTCCCTTATAAAAAGAAAGGACTCATTAACCGGTATTTTAAACGGAATTGATTATTCAATTTGGAATCCGGAAACTGATAAACTGATTAAACAAAATTATTCAAAAAACACTTTGGCAAATAAAAAAATAAACAAGGAATATCTGCAACAAAAAGTAGGCATTCTTAAAAATGCTAAACTTCCGCTTTTCGGTATGCTTAATCGTTTTACAGAACAAAAGGGTATGGATATTTTGATTGAGGCTATTCCTGCAATTATGATGAACAATATCCAGTTAATAGTTATGGGAACCGACCAAGGAAATTATCTACCACGACTTCAAAACATTGCAAAACAATATCCGGATCAATTTGCTGTAATTGATTTTGATGAGGATTTTTCACACCAACTTATTGCTGGTATAGACGTGTTGATAAATTCATCACGATTCGAGCCTTGCGGACTTACACAACTTTTTGCAATGAAATATGGTACAATTCCATTTGCAAGAAGGACCGGCGGACTTGCCGATACGGTAATTGATGCAAATTTCCAAAATACTATTGTAAATAATGTTGCAACGGGATTTTTATTTGACAACTATTCTGTTCATGATTTTATCTATGGTATAAACAGAGTTTTAAATACATTTAAGAATGAAAAAAAGATTTGGGAAAATATAAAAAAGCAAGCGATGAATCAAAACTTTTCCTGGGATAAATCTGCTGCGGAATATATTGACCTTTACAATACTCAATTAAATTTAATTAAATAAAAAAAAGCCCCATTTCGGGGCTTTATTATTTATCTCTTAATTCACCACCCAAAGAGACGACATTTTCCACAATCTTATTTGAAATTTCTTGAATTTCATCATCAGATAATGTTTTCTCCTTCGGCACAATTATAACATTTATTGCAACTGATTTTTTACCACTTTCCAATTTATCCCCAACATAAATGTCAAATATACGAACAGAGGAAATAAGTTCTGCGTTTGCCTTTTTAACAGCCTTTGTAATATCAATAGCCTTTACATCCATATCAAATATAAATGCAAAGTCCCGAGATATAGGTTGCAAATCAGAAATATTAAGCTTCTTTTTAGCAATACTTTTCTTAGCCTTTGGCAAAGGAATCTCATCAACATTTATTTCAAAACAAACAACATTTGTGTGTTTTATCCCGAATTTTTTAAGGGTTAGCGGATGAACCTCACCAAAATAACCTATAACTTTGTTTGCAAAAATCACACCAGCACTTTTGTATGGATTAAGGTATGTTGGAAGATTTTCCGTATCATATCTTAACTTTTCAGGGTCAATATCAAAAAGTCGGCAAATCGCAAACACATCATTTTTCACATCATACACATCCGCATTTGCCGGATTATTGCTCCAATCCTTAAATGTCGTTAATCCCTGCCTTACACCGGATACATATAAATGTTGTTCTTCCGGATTATTTCCATAAAATACAGGACCTATTTCAAATAAATTTGATGTTTGAATTGAACGAGAAAGATTTTCCTTTACACCGTCAAGAAGATTAGGAATTATACTTTTCCGCATTACATTCAAATCGGAGGCAATAGGATTTACCACCCTTATAGGATTAGTATTATCAAATTCCTTTTTATCGCTCATAAATGACCAAGTATAAACTTCGGTCAACCCACGATTCGCAAGGATATGAGGTATTTGAAGTTTTTTAATTGTTTCAATATCCACAGTCAAATTTTTACCTTCTGATTTAACGGAAATCGCCGGCAACTTTTCAAAACCGTAAACACGGACAAGCTCCTCTGTAATATCATGCGGACCTTCTATGTCCCCTCTGTATGATGGAGGAATTACTTCCAATATATCACCTTTATCAGACACTTTTAACCCGAGTTTTAAAAGTATATCAATCATATCCTTTTTATCTATATCAAAACCGACACGTTTCTTAAAGTATGATACAGGGAAATCAATTTTATACTCCTTAAAACAACATGCACCGGTTTTGCAAATCTCGGATGCCGTACCTCCACAAATATCAAGAATAAGATTTGTTGCAACATTCAATCCCCAAATCGTGCAACAAGGATCAATACCTCGTTCAAATCTGAACTTTGAATCCGATTCGATTTTTAATTGTTTTGCAGTCTTCCTTATAACTACAGGATTAAAGTAAGCTGATTCAAGAAGCACATTTTTTGTTTCCATAGTGCAGGATGTTGCAAGTCCACCCATAACACCAGCCAAACTTTGAATGCCGTTATCATCTTTTATAACAATATCACCGGCATTTAAAATATAGGTATTACCGTCAAGGGCAACAAACTCTTCACCACCCTTTGCATAATCAATGACAAGATTACCCTTTATCTTATCCGCATCAAAAACGTGAAGCGGACGGTTTAAATTATGTAAACAGAAATTAGTAATATCCACCAACGCGGAAATTGAATTCATATCAACGGATGCAAGATAATCTTTCAACCACTTTGGCGATTCGGCATTTTTCACATTTTTTATATAACGAGTGTTAAATTCCTTTGCATCATCAGTCGCATTGTTTATCACGGTAATAGGGCTTTTAAATTCACATTTTACTTCTTTTATTTCTGGTCCCATAAATTCACCAAACCCACCGGCAGCCAAATCACGGGCAATCCCGAGAACACCCAAGTAATCAGGATGATTCGGAAGAACATTTCCCTCATATATAACATCAAGAGTATATGATTTTTCAAGGGCGGAAATTGCATCTTGTCCTGCAACTGCATTGTCATCAAGCTCAATAATTCCGTCATGTTCCATGCCAAGTCCAAGTTCTCGTATAGAACACATCATACCGTTTGAAGGCTTACCCCTTACCATACCTTTTTTAAGTTTGCTACCATCTGCAGGAATAATATTTCCGGGACGAGCCAATATTCCTTTAAGTCCCTTTCTTGCATTTGGAGCACCGCATACAACGTCAAGAATTTCGGAACCTGTATTTACTTTTAAAATATGTAAATGGTCGCTGTCAGGATGATCAGCACATTCAACAATTTCCCCCACAATAAAATCAGCAAGCGGAGATTTTTTATCAATAATTTCCTCAATTTCAAGTCCAAGCATAGTAAGAGCATTTGCAATTTCATTTGGGTTTAAATTAGTTTTTAAATATTTNTTTAATTGATTATATGTAAAACGCATTTTATATCTCCTTGCCTATTTTCTGCTTAATCCGGTTATAATATTCGGAATATCATTTGCTTCAAATCCATAATGTGAAAGCCAACGAGTATCGGTTTCAAAACACTTTCTCATATCTGAAATTCCATATTTTAACATTGTCAATCTTTCAATTCCCATACCAAATGCAAAACCTTGATATTCATCAGGATTTACACCGACAGACTTTAATACATTAGGATGCACCATACCNCAACCTAAAATTTCAAGCCANCGTTTNCCNTTTGCNCCNATTTTAAGCTCGCCGTTTTCAATAGTACATCTTATATCCATTTCTGCGGAAGGTTCTGTGAATGGAAAATAACTTGGACGGAATTGTATAGGCACATCGTCCGTTTCAAAAAACATTTTTAAAAAGTCAAGAAGACAACCTTTTAAATGAGCCATAGTGACATTTTTATCAACATATAATCCCTCTATCTGATGGAACATAGGAGTGTGTGTTGCATCCCAATCACTTCTNTATACACGACCCATAGTTATCACTTTTATAGGCACTCCAGTTTTTTCCATAGAACGAATTTGAACAGAGGATGTCTGTGTGCGAAGTAAATTTCCGCCCTCTACAAAGAAAGTATCTTGCATAGAACGGGCAGGGTGNAACGAAGGCACATTAAGTGCAGTAAANTTATGNAAGTCATCTTCTATATCCGGACCGTTTTCAACTTTNAAACCTAAGGATGCAAAAATCTGCACCAACTCTTCTTTTACTTTGGAAAGAGGGTGAACATAGCCGAAATGTGGCTCTTGCTTTGTAAGTGTTATATCAATTTTTTCACTTTCAAGCTTTGCATTTATCTCTGCCATTTCAAGGGCGGATTTTTTCTTATCCATTGCNCCAAGAATTTCCTCTTTTATAACATTTAATTCTGCNCCGACAGTTTTTCTTTCATCAGGTGTCATTTTACCAAGCTCTTTTAACGCAGTTGTCAAAACACCGTTTTTACCAAGCACAGAAACCTTAATTGCTTCCAATTCTTCGGTTGTTTTCGTATCATTTATTTGTTTTAAAATCAAATTTTTATCTATCATTTACANTTCCTATATTTATATTGTTATTTAANTTATTTTGTATTTTATTGGTTGCTTTATAAAATTCCAAGTCTTTTATTAAATTAACTGGATTTATAANTGAACACATTGTTCCGTTTATATCTTTTNAAGTTCCCGTTTNAATTGCTGTATTATAGAATTGTTNAGGATNNAAAGANGGNAAAACTGACTTTGCCAANGCATAAATTCCNGCCATATATGGCACAGCCCAGCTCATACCACCATTATTATAGTATACATAGTCATNATCTCCGGTAGGTGAAGCAGTAGTAATCCTNTCCTGTGGNACCATAATATGNTTAGGCATTTGTTTATTATTNNTTTTATCTTTTAAGAAAATAGGAGCAGAATAGTTTTCTGGATTATCAAGATTTTTTGATATATCCCTATCACTTCCGATAAAATAAAAATTATGTGTTTCATAGGCGGAAGTAGTCAAAACAAAAATATCATTATCCTCACATTCNTTTATTATATCCTTGTATCTTTCTTTATCCTTTGGATTATCTGTTTCAATGGACCAACTNCACGANACAATNTGAATTTTTTCNTCATCTTTTAATTTTGAATTAAGTTCAATTATTTTACGAAGTGCATCTATATTGTATTCAACTAAATCATTTCTGTCTGCTTTGTCAGGATGGGCAAAATAAACAATTCCAGCATCAGGAAGAACATTTGTTAATATAGAAGCAACCGCCGTTCCATGCATATCTGCATTAACATCATCAGTTTCTTTTGTATTTTCATAATGTATAAGANTGTTTTTTACACTATTATGAGAAGTAAGCAAAGNNGTATCAATAATTGCAACATTGANACCCTTTCCAGTTAATCCTTTTTCATGAAGTTCTTTTATTCCAAGCCCTGGATTTTTTGCNATNTTAAGTNGTTCATCAAATTTATCTTTTACTTCCATTGGAAAAACAGTATTTGAATCAAAAATAATATCATTTAGATTTTCAGAGGATAAAATTTCATTCCAATTTTCATTTGCATTTGATAAATCACGCCCNCGAAAATCNTATTGCCNTNTNCCCGTAATTTTTACAGGTAGCGTAGAGTTTTCTATTTTTAAACTTTTATCCATTTTTCCAATTCCATAAAATTAAAGGGGCTTTCNTTTGAAAGCCCCTTTATTATAACATATTTTCTTAAAATCTTAAAGTGATTTAAGCAGGGGCATTTTCCTTTTTGATAAATCGTTTTGCAGATTCAACAACAGTTTTAAATGCAGTTGCATCATTTGTTGCCATTTCTGATAAAACTTTTCTATCAAGAACTATGCCAGCCTTGTTAAGACCGAAAATAAATTCAGAATATGTAATTCCATACGCACGAACACCGGCATTTATNCGNGTAATCCAAAGTGAACGGAAATTAGATTTATTTTTNCGTCTNTCACGGTAAGCATATTGCAAACCCTTTTCAACTTTTTCATGTGCAATACGATAACAAGAAGAATTACGTCCTCTGTATCCCTTTGCCATATTTAATATTTTTTTATGTCTTTGTCTTTTTGTAAGACCTCTTTTAACACGTGCCATTTTTCTTTGCTCCTTTATTTCATACCGTAAGGCATTAATCTTTCAACAATTTTTTTATCACTACCCTCTAGGTATTGACCGTGAACAGCTTCTGTAAGAGAACGTGATGATTTACGACGCATAAAGTGGTTATGACCAGCTCTACTTGTCTTAACCTTACCATTTGCGGAAAGGCGGAACCTTAATTTAAAGGCACTTTTAGTTTTAAGTTTTGGCATTTTAACTCCTTTTATTTATAAGTTAATATAGCAGACAGGCAGCCAATTCAAAGCCCATTCTACCGTTGATTTGATAAAATATATAGCATTTATTTCCAAAAATCAAGTATTTTCTTAGATTTTTGTTTAAAATTGTTAAACCGATATATTTTTCTAAAAAATTTATAATATAATCACAATAATTTGACATTTAACAAAAATGTAATAAACTATAATAAAATTTTAAAAGGGAGTAATAAAATGTCTACACAACACAAATCTTCATCAGCACGATTATTTACAATACTTGCATTTGTTTTTTTAATAGGAGCTGTTGTAATTTTCCAAATTTCATCTTCTAACTCAATTGGTGCAAAAGAATCACTTAAAAAAGCAGAGATCAAAGATGACGATGTATACGAATATCTTGAAATGTTTGGCAAGGCATTTGAAATTACAAAGGCAAGATATGTTGACGAAGTTACTAATAAAAAATTAATAGAAGGGGCAATTGATGGAATGCTTTCCAAACTCGACCCTCACTCGTCTTTCTTAAACAAAGAAGATTTTAATGATATGACAGAACAAACTTCCGGTGAATTCGGCGGTCTTGGTATAGAGGTTACAATGGATAATGGCTTGGTCAAAGTCATCTCTCCTATTGATGATACTCCTGCATTCAAAGCCGGTATTGAACCAAATGATTTAATCACCCATATTGATGATGCTCAGGTCCAAGGACTAAGTCTGCAAGAAGCAGTAAAAAAAATGAAGGGAAAAGTCGGCACAAAGGTAAAATTGAAAATTTTCCGCGATGGTAAGGAACCTTTTGATTTAACCTTGACACGTGCAATTATAAAGGTTGATGCTGTAAAATCTAAATTAAAGGCAGATGACACGGTTGTATATCTCCGTCTTTCTACATTTAATGAAAATACATATAATGAACTTGCAAAAACAATCAAAAAATTGGATAACGAAAAGGTTGTCGGTTATATTTTGGATTTAAGAAATAATACAGGCGGTCTTCTTGACCAAGCGGTAAAGGTTTCCGATGCCTTTCTTCAAGAAGGTGAAATAGTATCCATTATGTCCCGTCAAGAAAATGGAAACAGAGTTTTCTTTGCTTCCGAAGGTGATTTGATAGATAACAAACCTTTGGTTGTAATAATAAATGGAGCTTCTGCATCTGCTTCTGAAATTGTTGCTGGAGCATTACAAGATCATCGCCGTGCAGTTTTAATCGGAACAAAATCTTATGGAAAGGGTTCTGTGCAAACACTTATTCCTATGGGTGATACAGCCCTTAAAATCACAACGGCAAGATATTACACGCCAAGCGGTCGTTCAATACAGGCAGAAGGAATTACCCCTGATATAGAAGTAAATCGTGCAAAGTTGGAGGAGTTCAAGGAAAACCGTATCTTTGCGGAAGAAACTCTTACAAACGCCCTTAAAAATGATACGAAGGATAAAACCAAAACTGATGATAAAAAATCAGAACGTGAAAAAACAGAGGAAGAGCGTGATGCAAACGATTATCAACTTTTAAGAGCTATTGATATGGTAAAGGGATTGGCAGTATATGAAAATAAAAACTTCACCAAACCAAAAATAAAAGTTGATAATAAAAAAGAAAATACCAAAACAAAAACTAAATAAAATATATTATTGAAAACGGACCCTATTTAGGGTCTTTTTTTTATTTAAGAATTATTATGCATAAGAGTTGCGGATAAAAATTCATCAATTTCTCCGTCCATTACAGCACTTACATTTGATGTTTCAAAACCTGAACGTAAATCCTTTACCATTTGATATGGTTGCATAACATAGGAACGAATTTGTGATCCCCAACCAATTTCCGACTTAGAAGAGTTTATCTTATCCGCCTCCTCCTGTCGTTTTTGAAGTTCCAGATTGTAAAGTCTGGATTTTAACATACTCATCGCAAATTCTTTGTTTTTAAATTGTGAACGCTCATTCTGACATTGCACAACAACTCCTGTTGGAATATGTGTAATTCGAACGGCACTGTCAGTTTTATTTATGTGCTGTCCGCCGGCACCACTTGCACGATAAGTATCAATTCTTAAATCTTTATCAAGTATTTCAATTTCAATTTTATCATCAACAACAGGATACACCCAAACGGATGCAAAGCTGGTATGCCTTCTTGCACCACTGTCAAACGGCGATATTCGAACAAGCCTGTGAATACCGCTTTCTCCCTTTAACCAACCGTAAACATTTCTGCCTTCAATTAGTAGGGTTGCAGATTTTATACCGGCCTCATCACCACTATGCTCTTCAATCAAAGAAACTTTGTAATTATGTTTTTCCGCCCATCGTAAATACATACGAAGAAGCATTTGGGCCCAATCACAAGCCTCCGTTCCACCGGCACCACTGTGTATTTCAAGATATGCGGAATTTCCATCCGCCTCACCATTTAACATTAAATCAAGTTTTTCCGTTGAAAGTTTTTGTAAAAAAGCCAAAGAAGATTTTTCAATATCAAAAATTGTTTTTTCATCATTTTCAGCCATTGCCATTTGATAAAATTCTTTTAAATCAGAAAATTCCGTATCAATATTTTGTAAAAATTTTATCTTATTATCAATTTCTGATTTCTGAGTTAAAATCCGCTGGGCATTATCCTTGTCATTCCAAAGGTTCGGATCATTTGCCTTTGCATCTAAATCTCTTTGTAATGTAATAAGAGAGTTTAAATCAAAGACACCTCCGTATTTCAGAAATTACCTGTTCTATTTGTGAAAAAATGTTTTCTTGCATTTTTACTCCGATATATCAGAACAACCATTCATATAACTATATAGCTCAGGCAAATTGTCAACATCACTGTTTGATAATTTTACAAGTGTATCATTTTTAATAGTTAAAACAAGACACATAGTTTTTTTATCCTTTATGATAAATGTATCACCGTCTTCTAAATCAGTAAGTATTGAATAAATAGATGCGTCATTAAGACTTCTTGCACCCAAAGCATTTGCAATTGTTTGGTCCAAAGAATCCTGTGTTATAGCAGTTCCCATATCACCATTTTTGATTATGTTTGTAAGTCTTGCCTTTGCGGTATTAAGGTTAGAAACATTATCAATTATGTAAACATTATTCACACTATAAAGATTTTTAATTTGCGGAGTGGTATTTCCAAATTTATTATTGTTTTTTGCAGATTTTCCGGATTCTCCCGTTATAATAGCATTTTTCCAGCCCATATTTTCATAAAATTTTGCAACAGTTTTTCCAACGGTTGTATCAGAGTATAATGCTTGTGTAGGTTTTGCAGAAGCAATATATCCGACAGTTGGTTTTCCGGTTGATAGAAGATTTTCTGTCCTGCTTCCAAGTTGTTCACCGAATTGTGAGGCAAATCCCTCATTTGCAATGGTAAGCAAGTTTTTGCGACTGTCAGAATCAAAATTATTAAGTTGAACTATATCATAGTTTTCTTCACCGCAAGCCTCTCTTGCCTCATAAATATAACCGGCAAATACAGCCTCTACGGCATTTCTCCAATTTTCAGATTTATTTGTAAATTGCAAAGTTGAATAATTTTCAAGCATTTTAGGAATATTAGAAAGTCCTAAATCACCGGCCTTTGCAAATTTCAAAGCAATATCAGGAAAAGTTCCGCAAGTTGACTTCATCAAATTTTCGAAATCAAAGAAGTTTCCATCATGTGCAAGTGCAGCAGAATAACATTTCTTTGCGGCATTTAACCTGTCTGTTGCATAAAGACATTCACCGGAACTTTTTACAGCACTTTGCTCAATTGTATTTTTAGCACCAAGCCATGTTGCAACAGCTTCTCCCTTATAAGAAGGGCAATTTTTAATATATTTGGAAAGATCCTTATATGGCACAACATTTGCAAGTTGCATATCCATTACATCATAAAGATCTACAATAGTTCTGTCACTACAATCAGAATATACACCGCCTTTGTTTGTGTTATTGCTGTTATAACATTCTAAATCAAGGGCAGCTATGTATTTTGTTATACAATCCTGTTTGGTTTCTTCGATGGAAGTTCCACCGGTCAATCTTCTTGAATTTGAATTTTTAGAAGAGCCTGTCCTGCTTGCAGAAAAACAATCTTGTGTATAAACAGGATACAAAGCTAATATTGTTACTAGTATTCTATGGGATAACCTCATTTTTCTCCTCCAAAAAATCTCAATTATCTATATTTTACACTTTTTTTGACCTTCTTGCAAGTTTAATTATTAAAATAAGAATATTTTTATTTTTTTTAATGACTTTTAGTATCAAAAATTTTATAATAGCCAAATATATAAAAATTCAAGAAAAATTAAAAGGCGTTATTATGAAACTTAATGATTTAAGAAAAAGTTATACTGATTTTTTTATCTCAAACGGACATAAGCTTGTAAAGTCAAGTTCTCTTATCCCGCAAAATGACCCAACATTGCTTTTTACAAATGCCGGAATGGTTCAATTTAAGGACGTTTTCACAGGAAAGGAAAAACGTGATTATACTCGTGCAACTACCTCTCAAAAATGCGTTCGTGCCGGTGGTAAGCATAACGATTTAGATAATGTTGGTTATACAACCCGCCACCATACATTTTTTGAAATGCTTGGAAACTTTTCCTTTGGTGATTATTTTAAGGAACAGGCAATCAAATACGCTTGGGAATTCACAACAAAGGTTTTAGGGTTAGAAAAGGATAAACTTTATGTCACCGTTCACCCAAGTGATGATGAAGCAAGAAATATCTGGCGTCAAGTGTCCGGTTTTTCTGACAACCGTATTTTGAATATAGAGGATAATATCTGGGCTATGGGTGATGTAGGTCCATGCGGATTTGATACCGAAATCTTCTATGATAAAGGTCCAGAGGTTGCAGGCGGACTTCCCGGCACACCGGAGGAGGACGGCGACCGCTATGTTGAAATCTGGAACAATGTTTTTATGCAATTTGAAACTTTACCGGATGGAAGAAAAGTTGAACTTAAAAACAAAAATATTGATACAGGTATGGGATTGGAAAGAATTGCATCCGTATTACAAGGTGTGACAAGCAATTTTGAAATTGATTTATTTAAAAATCTTAAATCATATATAAGCGATATTATGGGTGTAAAAATTACCCCTGAAAATGATACCTCATTTAATGTTATCGCCGACCATATAAGAACAACTGCTTTCTTAATTGCCGAGGGTATTCTTCCATCAAACGAGGGCAGGGGATATGTCCTTCGCCGTATTATGAGAAGAGCTTTGCGTCACATAAATATGCTTGGTGTAAAGGAACCTGCATTTTATAAAATGTTCCAAAATGTTAAAACTCAAATGGGCGATACTTATCCCGAACTTTATGATGCGGAATCTCTAATTACTCAAACAATAAAAACAGAGGAAGAAAATTTTGGTGCCACCCTTGATACAGGACTTAAAATCTTATCCGATGAACTTTCAAAAACAAGTGGTAATGTTTTAAGCGGTCAATCGGCATTCAAACTTTATGACACCTACGGTTTCCCTGTTGATATGACTGCGGATATCCTTCGTGCAAAAAATATGACCGTTGATGTCGAAGGTTTTGAAAAATTGATGCAAGCTCAAAGAGAGCAATCCAAAAAATCATCTCAGTTCAAAGGTGAAGCCGGCAACAAAAAAATATTCTATGATGTAAGGGAAAAAATTGGTGCAACCGAATTTACCGGTTATGAAACTCTTGAAAATCAAGCAACAGTAAAGGCAATAGTAAAAAATGGTGAAATTGTAAATGAAATTTCAAATCCGACTGAAAATGATGAATTTTATCTTATAGTTGATAAAACTCCATTTTATGCTGAATGCGGTGGTCAAATTTCCGATACTGGTATTATTGAAAATGAAAACGGAACAAAGGTTGCCGTTATTGATGTTATAAAGGCACTTGATAACCTTTACTTCCATAAAATCAAATTTACAACCGGCTCTTTCAATGTTGGTGATATGGTAAATATGTCCGTTGATGCGCCGATAAGAAAGCGTATTATGGCAAACCATTCTTCCGCTCACTTGTTACAGCGTGCATTAAAGGAAATAATCGGGGACCATATTTCGCAAAAGGGGTCATGGGTCGGCGATACAGGTTTCAGATTCGATTTTTCAAATCCAAAGGGACTAACCTCAGATGAACTTTTGAAAATAGAAGAGCTTGTAAACAACTATATTGAACGAAAGCTTTGTGTTTGCACAAAAGAAATGCCGATAGAGGAGGCAAAGAAAACAGGTGCTATTGCTCTTTTCGGTGAAAAATACGGCGATGTGGTTCGTGTGGTAAATATGGGTGATGTTTCAATCGAACTTTGCGGAGGAACTCATTGCTCCAACACCGGCGATATCAAATTTTTCAAAATTATAAAGGAAGAATCAATCTCCGCTGGTATCCGAAGAATTGAAGCTATTACAAACGAAGATGCTCTTTCTCTTGCATCATCAAAGGGTGTTGATATAACACTTCCGCCAACAAAAATTTTAATTGAGCTTAATAAAAAACTTGCACTTGAAAAACAGGCGGAACAGGATAAACTTGCCCATGAATTTGAAGAAAAGAAAAAGCAAGAGGAACTTCAAACCGCAACTGATATTAAAACAATTACTAACAGTGTTACAAATGAACTTGTTGGTAATATCAACTTTATCCACTCTGTAATTGACGGGGTCAATCCGAAAAATTTAAAACCCGCAATGGATACTATCCGTCAAACAAATCCTAAAAACACAATTATTACAATAATTGCAAATATTGGTGAAAAAGTTTCAATTATCACATCAGTATCTGGAGATTTAAAAGATAGAATAAGTGCGGTAGATATAATCCGTAAACTTTCAACTATTATGGGTGGTGCCGGCGGTGGTGGTCGTCCGGATCTTGCACAGGCAGGCGGAACCGATAAATCAAAATCTGCTGACGCAATAAACGAAGTTAAAAATATTATAAATAATTTAAAGGTGTAAAATGAATAAAATAAAAGTAGCCGTTTTCTTTGGTGGAAAATCATTTGAACATGATGTAAGTATCCTAACCGGTATACAAGTGATTCAGGCAATCGACATTACAAAATATGAACCATTTCCCGTATATGTTGACAGCGACGGTTATTGGTGGACAGGAGCAGAACTTCTTGATACAAAAAATTATCCTATAACTGATGCTTTAAAATCAAAACTTGCAAATGTATCTTTACAGGTAGGTGAGGCAACTATACGCCCATCACTTAAAATAGTAAACGCAACTTTGTTTGGTAAAAAAAGAATTTCATTTGATATTGCATTCTTTGCGTTCCATGGTGCAGAAGGTGAATCCGGTGCATTCCAAGGGTTATTTGAAACATCAAATATTGCTTATACTGGAGCAAACATTCTTTCATCAAGTGTTTATATGAGCAAGATAGCAACAAAACAAATTTGCAAATCTCTTAATATAAATGTGCTTCCTGAAACAATTATTACAAAACCTAATGACACAGAATTTATTGATATTGAAAAACTTTTAAAAAATATAAAGATTTCATATCCTTTATGTGCTAAACCTGCAAATTTGGGAAGCTCCGTTGGTGTTTGCAAAGTTACAAACAAAGAGGAGTTATCTTCTGCTCTTCTTGATATTTTTAAAATGGATAACAAGGCCATATTGGAACCATTTGTGGAAAATCTTGTCGAATACAATATTGCAGTTATGAAAAATCTTAATGACGAAATTATTACATCAGTAATTGAATCACCAAACAATGATAACACATTCTTGTCATTTAAGGATAAATATTTATCAGAAAATGGTGCAAAGAAAAAGGGCTTAAATATTTCTGCAATGCCATCAGATGAACTTATTGAATCAAGACGTAAATTTGCCCCAAAATTAACAAAGACACAGGAGGATTTTATTATACACAGTGCGAAAACTTTGTTTAGCTTTATGGGTGCAACCGGCAATCCTCGAATTGACTTTTTATCAAATGCGAAAACCGGTGAAATTTGGCTTAACGAAGTAAATCCAATTCCAGGTGCATTCGCATTTTATCTATGGCAAAATTCCGAGTATAATATCAGCTATACTGAACTTATAGATATAGTAATTGAAAACGGTTTTAAAAATTATGATTTAAGACAAAGGGAAATAAATCTTAAAACTTCCGACAGTCTTATTTTTAAAAAGAAATAATTTTAAACATTAAAATAATTAAGTGGATTTATTGGTGTAGTATTATCGCGAAGTTCTATATAAAACTCACCATTCCCCATTTGCCCTACCGGCTCACCGGCAAGAAGAGATTGTCCTTCTGTCGCAAAAACTTCATTCATACCGCCCATAATTATATAGTGATTATCAGATGTATGAAGTATAAGCAAGTTATTATATCCATAAAATGCACCGGCAAAAACAACTTCCGCATCAGTTGGGGAAATAACTTGAGAACCGGAACGTGCCTTCATATAAATTCCTTTTGATTTAACACCGCCAATTTTTTTATCACCAAAGTAAGTTGCAATAGTCCCGTTAATAGGAAGAGCAACTTTACCCAAAGATGACTTTGCTACAATCTTTTTTGTTACTGACGATTTTGCTGTATTTTTTTTACGAAGATTTTCAGCCTTCTTTAAAAACTCTTCTATTGTTTTAGATTCGGAAACAAGCTTTTTTATTTCAGCTTGCTTTTGTAAATTTTGACTGGTCAATTTTTTGTATGATGATTGCTTTGATTTTATCAATCCCGCAATTTTATCTTTTTCCCCTTTTACTTTATTATTAAGAGAGTAAATAGATAACTTTGCCTTTACAATATCATCCTTTAATTTTACAAGCTCATCTAAATCATGTGCAAATTCTTTCCTTGATTGATTAAGATTTTCAACAACACTTTTAAGAAGAAGAGAACTTTGAAAAATAGTATCAACTTTTGATGGTGACACAATCAAATATCCTTTTGGTGTGGAAGATATATTTTCAAAAATAGCAATTATTTTAATTAATTCTTGATTATTATTTTCAATTTTTTTGTTAAGAGTTTTTTCTTTGCTTTGAAGATTTGCCAATTGCTTATCATAGTCATTTAATTGTCGTTCATATTTTTTTACATTATTTGCAATTTCCACCATTTTATTTTGTGTTTGTGATATTTCAGTTTGAAGTTTTTTGCTTTGTGCCTCCAAAACCTTTGCTTCTTTTTTCTTTTCTTCTATTTGCTTATTTATTTTTTCAAGGGATTTTGCATCATTTTTTGTAGCAAAAGAAGGAGTAATAAACATCACTCCGCTATATAAAACTAAAAAACTTGCAATATTTTTTTTAAATAAAATCATTTCATTTCCCTTAAAATATGTTATACTATAATCAAAAAAAGTTCAAGGGTGTTATTGTGGAATTTAAGTTTTTACAAAATCCGTCGGTCATAAAATTATTTGACTTATTTGAAAGTGAAAATAAAAAATTATATATAGTTGGGGGAGCAGTCCGCAATTCTTTGTTGGGGGAGCAAACAAACGATATTGATTTTGCAACATCAACAAAACCGGATGATGTTCTTAAAATACTTCAACACGATGATATTGAGGTAGATTTAAAGGGAATTAGATACGGCACTATCAGTGCAATGATTAACAATGAAAAATTTGATATAACAACTTTTCGAAAGGATTGTTATGCAAGAGGGTCAAGATTTCCGGAAATAATATGTTCAAAAAAAATTCGCGACGACTTTGTCCGTCGTGATTTTACCGTTAATGCAATTTATGTTGACAGAATTGGCAGAACTATTGATTTGGGTGGTGGTTTAAATGATTTAGAAAATGGACTTTTAAAGTTTATAATAAATCCGAGGAAAAGCGTATATTTTGACCCTCTTCGTATCCTTCGATATTTCAGATTTTGCAGTCTTTATTTTTACAATAATTTTGATGAAGCAAGTTTAAGAGTGTGTATATCAAAATTCCCAAGGATAAGAAAAACTCTACCAAAAAAGAAAATAAAATACGAACTTTCAAAAATGTTGGATGGCAAAGGTTTCGAAATTATCCTTGATATATGGCGCAAAAATGATATTATCTGTAATATTGAAGATTGTATAGAAGAAGTAAAAATAGAAATGGGGAAACACGATGAATAAAACTGAAAATTCAAGATGTGGATTCGTTGCTCTTATCGGTGCAACTAACAGCGGTAAATCAACACTTATGAACACTATACTTTCAACAAAAATTTCTATCACTTCACATAAGGTTCAAACAACCCGCAATCAAATAAAGGGTATAAAAAATTCTGGCAATACACAAATGATTTTCATTGATACCCCTGGAATTTTTAATCCAAAGGGAAAGTTTGATAAGGCTATGGTTTCCACTGCATGGAGTGCTATGAATGACAGTGATGCCGTAATATTTTTGCTTGATGCAACAAAGGGTATTACAAAAACTTTTGATGTAGTCGTGGAAAAACTTAAAACTATAAAAACTCCTATCGCTCTTGTACTTAACAAAGTGGATTTAATTGAAAAGGATGAATTGTTAAAATTAACCACAGATATATTAAAAATTGCACCTGATTTGTTTTCAGAGGTATTTATGATTTCCGCCCTTGAAAATGACGGTGTGGAAGATGTTATAACTTGGGTAAAAAATCAGATGCCGGAATCACCATGGTATTTTGAAAAGGATATGAAAACCGATTTGCCTTTATCCCTGCATCTTGCAGAAATTACAAGGGAGAAAGTGTATGAATATTTGCATCAGGAACTTCCTTACTCTATTGCTGTAAAAACAGATAAAATTGAGGAAGGAAAAAACGCCATTACCGTAAATCAAACTATTTATACAAGTGAAGAAAATCATAAATCAATAATCCTTGGTGAAAAAGGTTCAAAGATAAAAGTTATTGGAACAAAGGCAAGACAGGAAATGTCATTGGTTTTTGGTGGTAAAAAGGTCAATTTATTTTTATATGTAAAGGTAAAGGAAAATTGGCGTGAAACACCAGAATTTTTTAATGATATAGGTTTGGATTTCAAAGAATAAATCATAAAAAAATACCCCCTTAAAAAAGGGGGATTTTAAATTAAAGTTTTGTTTGAAGTGGTGGAATAACTTGTTTTTTACGACTTATCATACCATCAATCCAAGCACAATTTGTTTCATTACATTGTATACCGAAAACCTTTTCAATACTTTCAATGTCATCGGAAACAACTAACATATCGGAACCTTCCTTCATAATATCTGTAATAAGAAGAAGAACGGAATTATATCCATTTTCCTTTTGAATCCTCTTCATCTCGGAAAGAAGAGCAGGCTTTTTGTTTTCAGCCATAGAACTGTCAATAAGTTCAATTTGCCCGATTCCTATTTTTTTATCTTTTATATTAAACTCTTTGAAATCACGATTTATTAAATCTATCGGCGTATCATTTTCAATAGAAGATTTAATTTTTAACATTTGAAGTCCAAGTTCCAAAGGTTTTTCCACTCCTGCAATACGAGAAAGTTTTTCAACCGCAACTTTATCCCATTCTGTGGTAGTAGGTGATTTGAAAAGAACCGTATCCGATAAAATTGCAAGCATCATTGCACCGGCGATATTTGCAGGTATAGACTTTCCTTCAAATTCAAAAATATTAAAAAGGACTGAACAACTTGATCCTACCGGTTGAACATACATTTCCGGCGGAGTTGCAGTTTTTATTCCTCCAAGATTATGATGATCCGCAATAAATATAATGTTTGCCTCACTCAAATCATCAGGAAGTTGTGCCGGATTAGTTGTATCAACAAGTGCAATATCCTTTTCTTTTACACTTTCAATCATTTCTGGCATTTCAAGTTTAAAAGTATCAAGAACGAATTTTGATTCGGGATTAAGTTCACCTTGACGACAAGCAACAGCATCAAGTCCGCGAGCTCTCAAAAGTTCGGTTGCAGTAATACTTGCCACTATTGTATCTGTATCTGGATTCTTATGTCCCATAACATATATTGTCATTTTATTCTCCTTTTGTTATTTAATATTTTCAATTTGTTTTTGCATAATTTCCTTAACTGTTTGTTGTATTTGCTTTTTTGTTTGAGGATCAAGCTTAGAAATAATTTCTTTTAGTTGATTTTGCATTTCAGGGGTAAGGTTGGAAGTAACTTTCTTCAAATGATTTTGATATTGCTCTTTTGTCGGTCTGGTAGGATTTTCAACCGCCTTTATAAAAGCAACCTCATTTTCTAATTTTAACATAGTCGCTTCTGCCTGATTTACTGCCTCTGATATACTTTTATTATCGGTTATATCTCTGTTTAACAAAGCAGATATTTGATTAACAAGTATAGTGTTAAATTTAATTTGTTCAATACCAAGATTTTTCTCCTCTGTTTGAAAATTTTGGAATCTTTTGTATAAAGAATTTATCCGTTCCCGTAATTCTTCTGTAGAAGGATTATCATTCTCCAACACATTAACTTTTGATATTTCAGGAGAAAAAGATACAAAAATTCCACCATCCATATTTTTATGAATTTTATCAAAGGCTTCATTAGTCAAATTTATACTTGTTATTTCAATCATAAATTACCTTTCTTTTGTAGATTTTAATAAAAGTTTTCTTTCCGCTTTTTCTTTCTATTATCTTTCTTTTCTTGCAGTTTCTATTTCTTTATGTATATTGTTAAGTATAGATTGCTTAGGATATTCAATTTTTAATTGTTTGTTATTAAGTAAATATTTAATATAAGATATAGCCGCCTCAATCCATAATAAATGATACTCTCTCATTTGCATATCAGATAAATTTTTTAACTCCTTAATATCATTAAAGGCAATTTCAATACTTGTGATACCATAAAGTTTTGAATCTTGTTCAGCCTTTTTTGTTCGTTCATTTAAAACAACCTCAGTTATATTATTATCTTTATCTTGTAAAAAACACATAACAGGTTGAGGATTAACTTTTCCGCTATCCATATTTTTACTAATAATATCGTTGCATTCCATTGTTATATTTATTTTACAAATATTCCAATCATTTCTATCAACAATATATGTAGTTTCCACATCTTTTTTCTGCTTAATAATATTTGCTGATTGCTCTTTATATTTTTTTGCTTCACAAACAAATCTTGCTATATTATATAAAACATTGTCATTTATTTTTATCATTTTTTATCTTCCTTTTATTTTTGAACTTGTTATTTCTTTACGAATATTTTCTCTTAAAGTAGTTTCCCTCCAACCTAAGGATTTTTTTCTATTTTCTTCAATTTCCTTTGCAATTTTATCAAAATCTATAATTTTATTGGTTTCTTCAATTGACCTTTTAACATCATTTGTAAAGAAATTCAAACGACTTTCGGTTTTATCTAAAATTTCGGCATAATCAAGTCCATCTTTTGCATTACGTATAAGCTCTATAATATCCCCAAAACCAACCGATACATATAATATTCCATTATCTTTTTTATACTTTTCCCATTCATCGTTTTTTTTGGAAAGTTCAGCAAATCGTTTCATAAATTCCTCTTTGGAAACAGGTTTTAATTTTGCTCTGTATTCCTGACGTTTCAATGCTTCTTCTTTTTCAAGACGCTTTCTTTCCTCTTCACATTTTTTTTCATATTCCTCAGTTATCTTATCAGCTTCCTTTTGAAGTAAAGACATAAAGGACGTAATATTTTCCATTAAAATTTTTTCCATCTAATACTCCTATTTTTTATATGGTGGTTTGTTAAGTCCGCGTTGAGATTTTGTGAAAATTTCAACCCCATTTTTTGTAATACCTATGGTATGTTCAAATTGAGCCGAAAGCCCGCCGTCAATCGTTCTTGCTGTCCAATCATTATCCTCAACATACATTTGCCAATCACCGGTATTTATCATAGGTTCAATGGTAAACACCATCCCTTCTTTAAGTATGGTATTTTCTGCTTCCTTTGTATAATAGTGAAGGACTTGCGGTTCGTCGTGGAAAATTTTCCCTGTACCGTGACCACAAAAATCACGCACAACGGAAAAACCTTCCCTCTCACACATAGTTTGAATAATCTTTCCTATTTCAGAAAGTTTTACACCAGGTTTGCAAATTGAAATTGCATTCATCATAGAATTATATGTTATATCAACAAGCTCACGAGCACGTTCCGACACATTACCAATTAAAAACATACGGCTTGTATCTCCATAATATCCGTCAAGTATGGTTGTAATATCAATATTAACAATATCTCCATCGTTTAGATATTCATGCTTGCTTGGAATACCGTGGCAAATCACATCATTAACGGATATACAACAATTTTTCGGATATCCGTGATAATGAAGCGGAGCACAAATTGCATTATGCTTTTTGGTATATTCTGCAACAATCTTATCAATATCGTATGTTGAAATTCCGGCCGATACGAAATCAGTAATATAATCAAGAGTATCCGCAGCAAGCCTTCCTACACGTCTTAAACCTTCAAAATCTTTTTTATCATAAATCATTTTTTTATGCCTTTCGTTCATACAATTATAAACAAAAAAATAAAAAAGTAAAATATAAAAATATCTTTGACTTAAACCGTAATTTTAGGTATAATAATATATCGTGATAAATAATAAGAAGGGGATGTAATTATGAGAAAAAAACAAATGAAAAAACGTATAGCCGTTTTAACCGGCGGTGGTGATTGTCCTGGGCTTAATATGGCATTAAAGGCAGTATCAGAATATGCTATGAATCATTATGGTTGGGAAGTTATTGGTGTAAGAAATGGCCTTAACGGAATAGTAGGTGATAATAGCATAATAAACCGTGATAATGCAGAATTTATTGATATTAACATAGAACTTCCTTTTAATACTTTTGTGCGTCAAGGTGGCACATTTTTGGGGGCTCACAGAAAAATAAAAAAGAAGTCCTATTCTAAGGTTAAAAATGATGAGGATTTAGCAAGCGTTATGCTTCCTGCATTTAAAAAGAATATAAAGGATTTAAATATTGACGGTATAATTTCAACTGGTGGCGACGGCTCTATGTTTTTGATGAATTTTTTGTGCGAAAGGGCAAAAATTCCATTCATAGGTATTCCAAAAACCATAGATAATGACACACCTGCAACCGAAATTTCAATTGGCTTTTCATCCGCAGTTGATGCTTGTGTTAATGCAATGGACAACATTTTCTGGACTGCAAAATCTCACCATCGTGCAATCTGTGTAGAGGTTATGGGAAGAAACACAGGGCATCTTGCAATGCATTCAGGTGTTGCATCATGTGCCGATGTGATTTTAATTCCTGAAATCCCATACACCATAGCAAATATTGTAAAGAAATTAAAATCTGTAATGAAAACAGAACAACGTGACTATTTTATAATAGTTGTTGCCGAAGGTGCAGGGGCAGAAAAGGGAAAATCTCTTCCAAAAACTTACAAAAGTGTTGCCGAATATATATCAGATAAACTCTTTGATGCGGGAATAGAAGCACGTGCCGATGTTCTTGGTTATCTGCAACGCGGTGGACTTCCAAACGGATACGACCGTATGCTTGCAGCCGAACTTGGCGTAATGGCAGTCGACCTTATGGCAGAAGGTTACACCGCATATATCATGGGTATGAAAGATGGAAAACCAACAAAAATCCCACTTAAAAGTGTATGCAAAAAGGAAACAAGGGCTCTTGATTTAAATTCTCCTATCGTAAAAACAGCCGAAAAACTTGGTATTTACATAGGTGAGGTAAAAAAGAAATAGTTTTTTTACCGAAAGTTTAATAAAACAAAGGCTTAAATTAAAAAAATGCTATTTATTTAATAAAAAGTTGACTTAATTCTTTTTTTTGTGTTAAAATAGAATCAATTCGTCAATAATAGAAAAGGAGTAATGATGAATAAGAAAATAATCTCAGTTTTTGACTTTGATGGAACATTTTATAAAACCCCGACACCCGATATTCCTAAATTGGAAGATGCTATTGATTTGGCTATGTTTAAACTTTTAAAGGACAAACTTAAAACAGCCAAAAATGCGGATGAGGTTTTGAAAAAATTGGATGAAAAATTTGCATCCCTTGATAAAACACAAATTACACCAAACTTACATAATCAAAATGCAGAAAAACTTGGACCTGTCGTAAATTATTTCGGGGATAAAACAAAATCCTTTTCCGATTATGTGAATGAAAGCGAAGGAAACAAAACAGATGTTATTGTTGCCCGTACTTTGGCAAAAATGATGGAACCAAACGGTGCTGGTAATCACCGCGTATCCGGTATGTTGAATTTGGGCTTGGATAATATCTCACAAAAGGATGTTGAGGATTATTATAAAAAATATGCAACTATCACATACAGAAATATCGAAAGAAATCCACTTATTGAAAAATCTATAACAGAGGCAAAACAAAGGGGCGATTTGATGTTCGTATATACCGATAATTCAAAAGATAATGTCTTATCAGGTATGAAAACTTTGGGCTATTCGGCAAATAATTTCAAAGGCGTGATAGATATGTTTGATTGTGACGGTGGTACAACAAAAAAGATGAAACAAGGCATTGATGCATTCAAGGAAAAAATGAAGTTGTATTGTATGGCAAATGATGTCGAATATAATCTTTCAAATTTCAGATTTTACGATGATAATCCGAAAATTTGTGAATTTATGTCTCAACAGGGTATACCAAGTTTCCACGTTTCTCCAACAGAAATAAAACAGGTAGAAACTCCAAACATTACAAATATTATTGCAAATAAAATACAAAGGTAATTCTTGATTAAAAAATAATATTGTGTAAACTTTAACTTAATTAATAACAAATGAAAGGAAAATAAAAATGGATTTTAAACATATAAAAGTCGGTGGTGGTATCACAAAAGAAATCACAATGGGAGGGGATCTTCCATTCACACTTATTGCCGGACCTTGTCAGTTACAGGACAAAGATTTGGCAATGAAAATTTGTGAACATCTTGTCGCAATTACTGATAAACTAGGTATAAATTATATATTCAAAGCTTCTTTTGATAAAGCAAACAGAAACTCTATCAACTCCGCACGTGGTATCGGTATTGAAAAGGGTATCGAAATTTTTGATGCAATTCGTTCCACTTTCCATGTGCCGGTAATTACCGACGTTCATACAAATGAACAAGCAGACATAATTGCTCCACATGTTGATATGATTCAACAACCTGCATTTTTGATAAGACAAACTGATTTATCCCTTGCAATCGCAAAAACAGGTAAAGCATGCAATCTTAAAAAAGCACAATTTATGGCACCAAAGGATATGAAAAATATCATTAAAAAATATGAAACAGAAGGTAACACAAACCTCTGCTTAACCGAACGAGGAACATCATTCGGTTATGGTGCTTTGGTTGTTGATACAACAGGACTAATCACAATGGCAGAAACCGGATATCCTGTTGTGATTGACGCAACACATTCCGTTCAAAAACCTGCTGCTATGGGTGAAGCATCCGGCGGTGAAGGAAGACTTGCTCCAATCATTGCTCGTGCAGCACTTTCAACAGGTGTAGTTGGCGGTGTATTCTTGGAAACACATCCTGAACCATTGAAGGGTGGCTCTGACATTTACAACGCAATTCCTTTGATGTATATGGAAGAAACTTTGACACAATTAAAGGCAATTGATGAAGTAGCAAAGTCAAACAAAGCTCGTCTTGAAGATTGGAATCAAGAAGGCGAAGCTATATAAATATAATATAACAAACCAAAAAACTCCCTACCTCAGGGAGTTTTTTTATTGTTAAAATTCAATTTTATGATATAATAATTAAGTTGTTAAATAATAAAAAGGAGGAAAATATGAAAAAAATATTATTAGCATCACTTCTCGTTTTAACAGTTCTATCCGTTGATGTAATGGCAAAAGGTGGCAAAGGTAAAGGTAACAAACCAGAAGGTACAACCGAACGCAAAGAAAAAGGAGAAAGAAAAGGTCCTACATTCACAGACGGATGTTTAGCTGTTGATGAAAATGCAAAGGGTCCTATAATCAAAGATGCAGAAGAAAAAGCGGACACTGATGGTGATGGTTGTATTACAGAGGAAGAATTTAAAGCATATATGAAAAATAATAAACCAGAAGGTGGTAGAGGACATGGCCCAAGAGGTGAAAAAGCTGAATAAATTTTACCAAATTAAAAACTCCCCTAACAAAATGGGGAGTTTTTTTTATTATTTACTTGACAATTAAATAATTATGTAATATCTTTTAAACAGAATATTAATTTTGACAAGTATAAATACAAAAAACTTAAAATTTATGTAAAAAATAAATAAAGGATAATTATGATATATGAAAATCCAAATATGATAACTAGGAACAAGTTAATGAAACTTTGGCATAGAAAAATCCGTGAAAAAACTTGTTATTGTTATATATGTGGAAAATTAATTTTAAAACATGATGATTTAAGCACGGATCACGTAGTTCCGAAATCAAAAGGTGGAAGTAATTCATCTGATAACTTGAAACCGGCACATAAAATATGTAATTCCAAAAAAAATGATAAAACATTAGAACAATATCTTATGGAATTACATGAACAAACTCATTAATTTGAACGATAATAAAAAAGTGCTGTAATCAACAGCACTGATAAACATTTTTATAAATATTTGAAAATTATTTTACATCATCAAATGGCACGGTTGTCATTTCAACATCACCGTTTTCATTCGACTTAAGCTGTATTTTTTCAATCTTTAACTGTGCAGATTTTAAAATCTCTTCACAATGAGTTTTAAGCTTCATACCTCTTTCATAAAACGCAACAGAATCGGAAAGTTTTATCTCACCGCTTTCCATTTTATGAATAATGGATTCAAGTTCAGCCAAAGCCTCCTCAAATGACAATTTTTGAATATCTTCAAACATTATGCATTCTCGCTTCCAAACCAAAGAGAAATTTCATACTTTGCTTCATCAATTTCTCCACTTGCATGGATAAGGTTGTGAACAGGTCTGTGTTCCGCATTTGCTACATCTGAAGAATCAAGTGAAAATCTTCCGCGGATAGTAGATGGATCTGCAATGGATGGAATAGTATTTCCACACATCTTACGAACATTTTTAATCGCATTGTTTCCTTCTAAAACCATAGCCATAACAGGACCGGAAGTCATATAATCAACCAACCAACCCTTTATAGTTTTACCGATAGTTAGGGCATCATCGGTTCCCATAACTTTTACAATATCAACACCTTGTTCTGCGAAATTGGAAATAGATTTATTACCAACCGCAACATACCACTTGTTATTGTTTGGATAATGACGTTCAACAAGCTCACGCGATGGAGTAATCATTTTAGTTTCAACTATATTGAACCCTGCATCTTCAAATATGGAAATGATTTTTCCACAAAGTTTCCTTTTTACGGTATCAGGTTTTAATATTATAAGTGTTCTTTCAAGCATTATAGACTCCTTTCTTAAATTAACCTTATTAATTATAATTCCAAATAAAATAAATAACAAGATATTAAAAATAATTTATCCCTTGCAAATATATAAGGTTTTATAGTAAAATAAACAGCTATGAACGAGTCATTAAGAGAAATAGTATTTGATACCGAAACTACTGGATTTAATTACAGTGGCGATGACAGAATTGTCGAAATCGGTTGTGTAGAAATGCTTAATCATACACCAACCGGTAAAACATTTCATTGTTATATAAATCCGGAACGTGAAGTTCCGGAGGAGGTTGTTCGTGTCCACGGATTGACAACCGAATTTCTATCCGATAAACCAAAGTTTGCTGAAATTGCAAAGGATTTTGTTGACTTTATCGGTGATGCAAATATGGTCGCTCACAATGCCGTGTTCGATATGAACTTTATCAATGCAGAATTTCGAAGACTTGGTATGCAGGAGGTTTCCTTTGATAGAATGGTTGACACCCTTGCAATATCAAGAAAGAAAAATCCGCATCTTGCAAAACACAATCTTGACAGTCTTTGTAATCGTTATGGTATAGATAATTCACACAGGGAATTGCACGGTGCTCTTCTTGATGCTCGTCTTCTTGCCGAGGTATATATTGAACTTCTTGGCGGTAAAGAGGTGGATTTTTTTAAAACATCGGATGAAGAAATGGAAATCACGGCTTCCTCACAAAATAAAATAAAAAAGAAACCATTCCGCCCGTCACGTAATTTTTCCATACCGGAGGCAGATTTGAAAAATCATAATGATTTTATTGCTTCCCTTGGTGATAATGTGATTTGGAATAAAAAAGAATCTGCAATCTAAGTATAAAAACATAAAAATTTGCATTTTTTCTTGGGAATATTTTTACAATCCTAGGTTGTAATTATCCGAAATTAAGTAAAGCCTCCTAAATATAAATAAAATTTTATCCATAGGTAGAATAGTTTAAGAAAAAGTTTGAATTTTACTTTAATAGAGTATAAGTTGAATGTATGGTTTGTAGCCAAAAGGAGACGAGAAAAATGGATAAAGAACATTCCAAAATTTGGAAAACAATCGATAAGATTGCTTATATAAATGGTATTTCGGTTTCTGCTTTGGCAAAAAAAGCGGGGCTTGATGCCACTGCGTTTAATAAAAGTAAAAGATTTTACCCAAGCGGTAAATTCCGCTGGCCGTCAACGGAAAGTATTTGTAAGGTAATTCGTGCCACAAATATGACTTGGGAACAGTTTACAAAATATCTTGAACAATCAGGTCAATAAAATCTTTTAGCATACAACAGCATCTTTTTTAAGGTGCTGTTTTTTATAATCATAAAAAAAACGATCGTTATTTTGG
>JAAVBO010000012.1 GCA_014803575.1 bacterium
ACTCCGATAGGGGAGAAAGGGATAAAGGTATCAGGAGGAGAGAGGCAGAGGATAAACCTTGCAAGAGGCTTGTTGCTTAACAGGGATATATTGGTGTTAGATGAGATAACGGCGAATCTTGACCCTGTGACAACAGAAAGGATATGGGAGTATATATTCAAGGATTATAAGGAAAAGACGATAGTGGCGATCTCGCATGAGAAGGGGTTGCTTCAGCATACCAACAAGGTGGTTAGGTTTAGGAATGGTAGGGGACGGGTGGAGAGATAATTATTTAGTATTTTCCGTTGTTTTTTCGGTTATTGTTTCCAATACTGTTTCTATTTGATTTAAAAAAGTAGGATATGTTACATCACCAATTTTTTTAATACTTTCAACAGGCATATTTTTCTTTGGTTTTGCAAGATAATTTCTTCTTTCTTGATACAAAATTTTATCTCCAAATTTAGCTATATTAGAAAATTGTTCACCCTTAACATAAAATGTTCTTTCAATGGTATCCATATTTCCATCTAAATCAATATCAAATTTTGTTTTGTTATCTAAACTTTCTGAATAAATAATTGTGCCCTGTATCGGTGCAGATTTTTTTTCTTCCGCAGGAAGGCGACAGCCTCTTAAAAATACAAGAAAGAGGGCAAGTTCAATACTGCTACTAACCATATTACAAAGTATACTTAATACTACATTAGGTTTACCATTTATTATCACACTTTTTTTATAAGAAATTTTTAATGGATTTGAAGGTAATATATTCATTTTTTTTCCTTTTTATTTGTGAATAATAATAATTTATTATATTTTTGTCAATATAATTCATTAAAAAAAAGCCCCATTTAAGGGGCTTGGTTTTATTCCGACGGGAAATTACAGTTTCCACTTAAATCCGCCGTCTTCTTTAAGAATTACGCGAGAGCCGGAAATTCCGGATCTTGTAACTGCTTCTTGCATTCTTTCAGCTTCTTCCTTTGTTTTAAATTCACCAAGACGAACTTTGAAAAGTGTATTACCATCAGAAACTGCCTTGAATATCTTTACTGTTCCAAGATGTGCAAGTTTATCCTTTAATGCCTCTGCTTTGTCATAAGTAGAGTAAGCAGCAACTTGAACAAAGTAATCGCCAGGAAGAACACTTGATGTAACAGGTTCCGGTTCCGGCATTTGCATTGGCTCTACTACAGAAACAGGAGCAGGTTCAGGTTGTGAAACAGGTTCTGTCGGATATGTAACATTTGCAGAATAAATATCTGTATTTTGTGATGCGATTGCCAAATCCTTTAATACTTTACTTTCTTCTGGAAGAATTTCGACCTTTACACGTGCTGTTCCTTTTTCTTTGATTCCCAAAACATCAGCAGCAGCAGAAGATAAATCCAAAATTCTGTCCCTTGCATAAGGACCTCTGTCATTTATCTTTATATTTGCGGAAATACCGTTTTCCAAATTTGTAACGCGAACAAGGGTTGGCATAGGCAAAGTTCTGTGTGCAGCAGTTAGCTTTGTTTCATCAAAGATTTCACCATTAGAGGTTGTGCCACCGTGGAAATCCGGACCATACCATGATGCAATACCTATTTCACTATATGTATAATCTTCGTGAGGATAATATGAAACACCATCTATTAAATAAGGATTTCCAATTTTATAATTACCTAATGCTCCGAATGCAGTTTGTGAAACATCTATATTTTCAGTTGGTTGTACAACAGGTTCCGGTTCAGGTGCTGGTTGAGGCTCTGGTACAGGTTCCGGAGCAGGTTCTTGGACAGGTGCATTTGTTTCAACAGTCGTTGTTTCCTGTGTAACAGTTTCAACTTGTTGAGTTTGAATATTAGTATCTTGAGCCGGTTTTGGATTCATTATTGCTGTTTGTTCTTCACTCCCATTACCATAGACATCATCATAAACATCATAGAAATCTACTTGATTATAATCTGATGATTGTTTTGATGATATAGTCACTCTTTGTCTTTGTCCTACAGAACAAGCACTTATTAACATAGAGCCAAATATTGCAATTAAGATTTTTTTCATTTTATTTCTCCTTACTTATAGTATATATAAATAATATCATTTTTTTACAAACTATGCAATAATTTATTTCAAAAAGATATATAAAAATAAAGCTAGAAGGATTCTGTAAATCGCAAAAATTTTAAATGATGATTTTTTTACCCAATTTAAAATAAACTTTATTGCCAAAAGGGAAAATATAAACGAAAATGCTATTGTTATACATATATAATAATAGTTAATTTCTATTGGCATAAGGAATATAAATTTTATAACACTTCCTATTGCAATAAGGGTTATCGTAGGAATTGAAAGTAAAAATGTAAATTTCAAAGATGACGCCCTGCTCTGCCCACAAACCATAGCCGTGGTTAAGGTTATACCGCTTCTGCTTACCCCTGGGACAGTTGCCAATATTTGTGAAAGTCCTATTAAAATGGCAGAGGTGTATGATAATTCGTTAATATCCTTTTTCTTTTTACCATATAAGTCAGCCAAATATAAAATTATTCCGAAAATTATGCTTGTATAGATTACGATTTTCGGATTTCTTATTTCCGATATATTAAAGGCAACCATTATTATACCGAATATAACTATTGGCAGAAATGCAAATATAAGTTTTAAACTTAGTTTTTTTTCTTTGATATCATCTTTACAATTTTTTGAAAAAAAAGCTTTCAATATACCATTTATATCCTTTTTATAAAAATAGCAAACGGCAAGCAAAGATCCAATATGGGCTGAAATATCAATTACTATGCCCTGATCTTTGATATGTGTTATATATGGAAGTATTAAAAGGTGGGCAGAGGAACTTACCGGCAGAAATTCCGTAACTCCTTGTATAAAAGACAGTAATATTAAATATAAAACTATTCCCAATACTCTCTCCCTTAAAAAAAACTTGTTTTATTATTAATTTTTTGATATAATAAGGAATATTATATAGTAAAATTTTCATTTTTCTATTATTTTTTAATAAATTTATATGGAGTTTGTAGTATGGCAAAAAATGAATGGGAAATTACGGTTGGCGATTATGTAGTTTATCCAACACATGGCGTTGGACAAGTTCAGGAAATAGTTGAGGAAACTATTGCCGGAATGAATATTGAATTTCTTGTTATAAAATTTGCTAAAAATCGTATGACTCTTAAAATTCCAGTGGATAAAATTGAAGTTTCCGGTCTTCGTAAACTTTCAAGTGAATATGAAATTAAAAAGGCTATTGATATTATGAAAACTGCACCACAACAAAAAAGAATTGTTTGGGCTAAACGTGCACAGGAATATGAGGAAAAAATCAACAGTGGCGATCCTATGGTTGTAGCAGAGGTTGTTCGTGACCTTTACAAACGTTCGGACAGGCTTGAACAATCTTTTAGTGAAAGACAAATTTACGAACAGGCACTTTCTCGTCTTGCTGATGAATATGCGGTTATTTACGGACTTCCTTCTGATGATGCAATTGCAAAAATAGAGGCAATTATGGAAAAGGAAGATAAAAAGCAACAAAAAAAGGTTGAAACAAAAGTTATTGAAGAGGACGAAGAGGAAGAATAGATTTTCCTTTTTTATATTATTCAAATTAAAAACCCCAGATTAACTGGGGTTATTTTTTTAGTGTTTATCGAAATAAAGGTTTCCTTTTTCCTTTAATGTATGACGAGTGAATCCCTTTTGTAAAAATATATCAACAGTTTCATCAACCATTCTTGGATTACCGCAAAGGAATACATGAAAACTTTCCGGTGTAATAGCTTTACCGAAATCCTTTTCAATTGTGCCGTTTATTATTAAAGATTGGGCGTGTCCCTTATATCCGGTCCATTGTTCACCCATTTCCTGTTCTGAACGGGAAACAATAGGATAATAATGGAAATATGGAGATAATTGTTGAAGCTCCTCCAACTCGCCTTTGAAACCTAACTCATAAGTATGTCTTGCACCATGAATAAGGGCAACTTGGCGTTTACCATTTAAAATTTCATCCTTGTGATCGCGAATGATACTTATAAACGGAGCAATTCCTGTTCCTGTGCTTATAAATAATAAATCAGATGTTTCTTCTACACCTTCAAAAGTCATTAATCCGGCTGCCTTTTCTCCCATAAATATTTCATCGCCTATTTTTAAATCAAAAAGTCTTGGCGTAAGTCTTCCATCCGGAACCAAAACTATATAAAATTCAACTTCGTCCTGTTTTGGTGAAGATGTTATAGAGTATGCACGTCTGTGCCATTCTCCATCAAGGTTATTTTTATCGTCAGGAAGACCTAAAACTGCGAATTGACCCGCCTTGTATTCAAGGTTATGATTATCCTTGAACTTTACAAAAAAAAGTTTTATTTCAGGAGTTATTTCCTTTATATTTTTTACTATTGCATTATATTGCATAATAAACCTCTTAATTATGATTGAAGTCATATTTTAAAATAAAACTTAAAAAAAATCAATTGCAAAAAGAAATTTATGTGATATATTTAATTTTAATATAAAAATTTAAACTAAATAATCAGAAATTATTATCTTTACACTAACTTTTGTAAAAAAGATATATTTCTTTTACTTTGAAAAAAGGAGATTAAAAAATGATTGATAAAATGCCTATAACTCCAAAGGGTTATGAAAAACTTGAAAACAAATTAAAAGAATTAAAATATAAGGAAAGACCTGCTGTTATACAGGCAATAAGTGAAGCTCGAGCTCTTGGTGATTTATCAGAAAATGCCGAATACCATAGTGCAAAGGAAAAACAATCTTTAATTGAAGGTCAAATCTCTTATTTAGAAGGAGCTCTTTCCACAGCGGAAATCATTGACCCTCTTAAAATGAGTGGAGATACCGTAAAATTTGGGGCTACCGTAAAATTTGTTGATGTTGAAACTGATGAAGAAAAAACTTATCAAATAGTCGGTAAGGAAGAAGCAGATCTTGAACACGGACTTATTTCTTTTGAAAGTCCTATTGCTCGTGCATTGATTGGAAAAACTGTCGGAGATGAATTCAGTGTTGCTTCACCTAAGGGAACTCGCGATTTTGAACTTTTATCAGTTGAATATAAATAGAGATAATTATGCAAAAGTTTATTCTTCTTATTTTAGTTAGTATTGTTATTGCATCTTGCGGAATAAAGGGACATCTCGATACTCCGCCTGATGCAAAATACAAAAGAACTTATCCTTCTTATTAGAGGAAATATTCCTTCCTTTATTTCTTGACAAGGTTTTGTTTTTTCTTGTAAATTATATACTATATTTAATATTGGTATGGCTATGGATAACAAAAATTCAAATAAAAATATGATAACTAAGTCGGTTAATTTTAATGTAACCGGAAATTTGCCTGCAAATATTAACGATGGCGGTATTGCAAACTATATCAATATGGTTAAAAATATCCCTCATTTATCAGCTGAAGAAGAATATGATTTAGCGGTAAAGGTTTATGAAAATCATGATATTGATGCGGCAGAAAAACTTATTAAATCAAATTTGTTTTTGGTGGTGGCTACCGCATTTGAATATAAGGGGTACGGACTTCCTATTTCCGATATTATATCAGAGGGAAATATAGGGTTGATGAAAGCGGTAAAAAAATATGATCCGAAAAAGGGGTTCCGTCTTTCAACCTATGCACTTTGGTGGATAAGGGCGACAATTAACGAATTTGTTCTTTCTTCGTGGAGTTTNGTAAAAATCGGAACACAGACTGCACAAAAAAAACTATTTTTCAGCCTTAAAAAGTTAAAGGCAAAACTTGGTATTTATCACGATAATAATATGACNAATGAAGAAGTTAAAAAAATTGCAGAACATCTTGATGTGGAAGAAGCAGAAGTTGTTGAAATGAATAATCGTATGGTAAAAGATTCGTCTCTTAACAAACTTATTTCTTCTGATGATAATGATAGTGATGAAAAGCTAACTCAACTTGTTGCNACAACTCCGAACAGTGAGGAAATAGTCGGTGAAAATGAAGATACTTTTTTAAGAAGGAANATGTTATTTGATGCACTTCAAACTTTAAATCCTCGCGAACAATTTATTATAAAGAAAAGAAGATTACAGGAAAATCCAGCAACTCTTGAAGAATTATCAGAGGAGCTTAAAATAAGCAAGGAGCGTGTTCGTCAAATTGAAAACAGGGCTATGGAAAAATTGACTGTATCTNTAAAATCACTTAAAAATAATTAGATTTTTTTCATTTTTGCAAGAGGGTGGGAGTTTTCCACTGCTGATTTTAACCTATCACTCATTATATGGGTGTATATTTGTGTGGTTGAAATATCGCTGTGTCCCAACATTGTTTGAACTGCACGTAAATCTGCACCTCCTGCTATTAAATGGGAGGCAAAGGAGTGACGAAAAACGTGNGGAGATACTTTTGTTTCATCAATNCCTGCACAAAGAGCAATCTTCTTTAATTGATTATAAAAATAAAATCTTGTTATGTGGCCGGATTTGCCCCTTGATGGNAANAANAANTTNGAATCNGTNTGANTTTTCGGAATAAAGCTGTCCCTTATTTTNAAATAACTATCNAGTTTTTCNAAAACNNTNTTATTTATNGGNACCAANCNTTCCTTGGCTCCNTTTCCCATTACTTGGATATATTCTTTTTTTACAAAGGCAAGAAGTGGAAGGGTGANAAGTTCTGATATACGAAGTCCCGTTGCGTATAAAAGTTCCATAATGAAATCAAGTCTTATTCCATTATTAGTATGCATTTTTTTTGCGGTAGCAATAAGTATTTCTATCTCTTCTCTGGTTAAATATTTGGGAAGCGGTTTTTCAAGTTTGGGTGAAAAAATTGCAGATGCCGGATTTTTCTTTATATCTCCCTCTGATAAATAAAAAATAAAAAAGCTGTTAAAGGCGGAAAGTTTTCGACCTTGACTTTTGGCGGTAATGCCATTTTCTTTTAAATATGAAAAATAGTATTTTATATCATCAGTAGTAGTTTCAAGCAGATTTTTTTTCTTACATTCCGAGCTTAAAAATNCGGAAAATTTTTCCAAATCGGTTCTGTATGCAAATTTTGTATTTTGCGANATACCCTTTTCTGCACTCAGCATATTTAAAAAATTATTTATTAATCCTTTGTTCATAGTTTAATAATAACATTTTTTTAAGGTTTGCTCAATTAAATCTTTTTTATTTGAAAATTTTATATTATAATAACAGGTTATGATTAAGGATAATAAATTTGTAAGAAAATGTGACCACCCTAATTGTGATAAAGCGGGGGAATATCGTGCACCAAAAAACAGAAATCTTGATGATTATTATTGGTTTTGTCTTGAACATGTAAGCGAGTATAATAAGTCNTGGAATTTTTATGAGGGTATGAGTATTGAAGAAATAGAGGCAGAAAACAAAAAGGACGAAACGTGGCAATCACAGACTTGGAAATTCGGAATATCACTTGATAAACTTGCAAAAGCNGGAAAAATTGATGACCCGTTTGAAATTTATTCCAAATATATGAAGGGAACAGGATATAAGGGGGCTTCTTCCACTAGGATGCAAAATCCATTAACTAAAAAGGAGCAAGACGCACTTCAAGTATTTAATCTATCATATCCATTTACAAAGGAAGAGTTACGAACAAAGTATAAAAAACTTGTGAAAAAACATCATCCTGACTTAAANGCCGGATCAAAGGAGGCGGAGGAAAAATTCAAGGTAATTTCCGTTGCCTACTCTATTTTAATAAAAAANTGTTAGTGCATTAGTTTTTTAATTTTATTTCTTTTAAAGGACATAAAGAAAACATTNATCATTGCTTCGATGAAAATTTTTTTACTCATTTTAGATTTGCCTACNCGTCTGTCTTCAAAAATAATCGGTGTTTCGGCAATGTTTAATTTTGCTAATTTATTTCTGAATTTCATTTCAATTTGGAAACAGTAACCATTTGAAATTATTGTATCAAGGTTTATTTTTTCCAATGATTTTTTGGTGTAGCAATTATATCCNCCTGTTAAATCCTTTATATTTGTACAGAGTAAAATTCGTGAATAAAGNGANCCTCCCTTTGATATACATTTTCTAANAAANCCCNAANTTACAACGGCACCACCTTTGACATAGCGGGAACCTATTACCAAATCATTTCCCTTTTCAATTAAGTTTAACATATCTTTTATATAAATAGGATTATGGGAAAAATCNGCATCTTGGGATATAAAAACATCAAATCCATTTTGTAAGCCCCACTTGAATCCCTCTATATATGCAGTTCCTAAACCCAATTTTCCTTTTCTGTGGATAATATGAAGTTTGTCACCATAGACATTTGAATTAATAAGTTCATCAACTATTTTTCCCGTTCCATCCGGAGAATTGTCATCAACTATTAATATATGAATATTTGGATTTATTTTTAAATCCTCGGAAATTATATTTTTAATATTTCCTTTTTCGTTATAGGTGGGGATTACAACACAGACTTTTTTCATATTACACCTTTTCGTTGTTCATATTTTTTATAATTATAACAATTCCTAAATTTAGAGGCAATATATTTTTACAAATAAAAAAGGTATTACATACATAATACCTTTTGTCTTTTGTTATTTTTCGTTATTATTTATCCTTTTAAAAGGATAATTTTATTATATAGTAAAAAAAATATATATGCAACAGTAATTTTATCTTTCATTATTAAGAAATGCTCTGTTTATAAATTCTTTGCTGATTTTTTTCTCCACTAATCTCTGTCTTATATTTTCAATAAATTTTGAAATTGGATTTACTTTTTCATTATTTCTTAAATCTTGATATGTATTTTGCATTGCTTGTTGCTCTGAAATTTCTATATCTTCGTTAAAAGATTTATTAAGAGCAAGTTGTGCATCTTGCATAAATTCAATTTCATCAGAAATATTTTTAACCATTTTATAATTTCCTTTTTTTATTTATCTATTTGAAATTATATAATGTTTATTTTATTTCGTCAAGTATTTTGTCAATGACTTATTTATTTCTTGCAGAGCAATCTATTTCAAGGTTTCCGTTTGATTCTACGCAATTTGATTCTGCCCATTTATCGCAAGCGGATTTATCCCTGTAATTACAGCAATACATTTTATTAAGGTCACATTGTTTTATAAATATTTCATTTTGAATTTCGGAAACAAGAAGGTTTACCTGACGGCGTTCTTTTGCTCTACTTATGATATTAAATGTTATGTATAAAATTAAACCGATACATAATATCAGTAAAAAGTTTGTAAGGACTTTGTTTGATGTGCATTGTTGCATTTCTAAATCATCGACAAGAGACATCCTTTTTCTGTGTGGCATAATTTCCTCCATTATTGTTATAATTCAATAGTAAAATTGAAAAACAATAAAATCAATAGGAATAAATTAGGGTATTATTTTTTTATTTCATTTTCGTAATGTTTAAGATAGTTTGCCTTTAAATTCTTCATTTCAAAGATTATACAAACATCAAAGCAATTGAAATTCCAATCAATCCAAACAGAATTTCCAACCTTTGCGCCGGCACGAAGATACCCCTTTATCATTGTTGGAATTTCGCGAAGTGCCTCAATACTATTAACTTCTTCCTTTGGTAATAATTGCATATCGCGTTTATTTTCGCCCTTTGCCGTAACATCAAGTTTACCGGTTGCAACATAATTATAGTAAAGATAAGACAGTGCCTGTTTATATTCTGAAAGGTCAGTACCGTGAAAACTTCCGCAACCGAACATTAATTTTATATCGTAATCAAACATATATGCAGCCAAACCGTTCCATAACATTTGCATTACCAATTTTGTTCTGTAATTAGCGGAAACACAAGAACGACCGAGTTCCAAAACTTCGCCATCATAATCTGCAAATTTTTCAATATTGAATTCGGTTTGCGAATACCATTTGCCACATTTTTTTGCACCGTCTTTTCGCATTAAACGATATGTTCCAATTATGTAATTGTCAGGATTTGGACCGGCATTTTTATCAATTGCAATTAAATGATCGCAAAAATCATCAAATTCATCAAAATCGCGTTTTTCTTTTTCTACTTCAAGAGATGCCTTTGCACCACATTCTTCAAAAAAAATCTTATATCTTAGTCTTTGTGCGGCAAAAAGTTCTTCCTTATTTTTTATAAGGCGGATTTCAATTTTGTCATTTTGAACTCTGTCTAAATATTTTTCCATAGTAATCCCAATATGTTTTTAATTTTTCATATTTTACATAATAAATCATATAAGTAAAGAAATATTTTTTCCACTTTATTTTGCCTTTTATTCTTTTGTATTGTATAATTAAAAAAAATTAAGGAGAATAAAAATGGTCAAAAATACAAAACTTGAAAATGTTCGTTGGGATTTGAAACCCTTTTACGAATCTATATATGATAAAAAGATTAAAACCGATGTTGAAAAAGTGAAAAAACTTTGCAATACTTTGGTAAAGGATTATAAAGGGAAATTTGATAGTAAATTAGAAAAAATCCTTGAAATATTTATTGAAATTGAAGAAATTATTTCAAAAATATATGCTTATTTTTATTTAATGTCCAGCAGAGATGCAACTAATCAAGAAATAAAAAAACAAACTTCTATTGCGACTGAGGAAATTTCAAAATATATTGCAAATTTATCATTTTTTGAAATAGAGCTTGCAAATTTAAGTGAAGAAAAATATAAAGCTCAACTTTCGAAATCCGCACTTCTTAAAAAGCATAAACCTTTTATGGATAAGATAAGGAAAAATGCAAAATATCTCCTTGATGAAAAGGTGGAAACTATGCTTTCTAAAATATCTCCGTTTGGGGAAAGCGAATGGGACGATATGATGGATGAGGAAGAAACAAAACTTACCTTTAAATTAGGAAGAAAAAATTACAATCTTTCTGAAATTTTACATATATCAAATGCGTCACACAAGGCAAAATTGCGACAGAAAGCATTAACGGAATTAAATAATACCCTTAAAACTTCTGGCTATGAAAATTTACGTACCCGTGCATTAAACATAGTTATGGGAGAAAAAAATTTAATGGATGAAGAACGCGGGTTCAAACACATCCTTTCACAAAGAAATATTGATAACAACCTGGATGATAAAACCGTAAACGCCCTACACGAAGCGGTTTTAAAATATGGTTCCGTGCAAGGAAAAAGGTATTACAATTTACTTAAAAAACTTTTAAAGAAAAAAACGCTTTTATGGTCAGACAGAAATGCACCTATTCCATTTGAAAGCAAAAGGATTATTGATTGGGATAAGTGTGTTGACATAGTGATAAATGCCTATAATAATTTCAGTCCGACACTTGCAAATCTGATAAAAGATTCATTTAAAAATAATCGTATTGATGCACCTATTTACAAAGGGAAAACCAGCGGTGCATACAATTACACAATAGTGACAAACGGCGGAAAAGTTTATACATGGACTTTTCTGAACTATCTTGGAACAGTCAGAGATGTTATGACACTTGCACATGAGCTTGGGCATTCCGTTCACGGACAACTTGCAGGAGAGGCTCAAGGGGTTTTGCAAACACAGGCTCCTATGGCATATGCAGAAACGGCAAGTATATTTGGTGAAATGTTGACTTTTGAATATTTGCTTTCTACTATAAAAGATAAACGTGAAAAACTTGCACTTCTTTTATCAAAGGCAAATGATTGGCTTAATTCGGTAAATAGGCAAATAAGTTTTTCTATGTTTGAGCAAAAAGCACATACAAAAAGGAAAGAAGGCAAACTTTCAACCGAAGATTTCAATGATATTTGGCTTGATGTAACACGTCAAATGTATGGTAAAGACGGCGAAATATTTACCTATAAAAATATGGAAAATCTTTGGTGTTATGTCAGCCATTTTATGCGTCCATTTTATGTGTATGCTTACTCATTCGGCGAACTTTTCACACAAAGTCTTTTTGCAATTAAAAATGAAAACAAAGAAAAGTTTGAAAAGTTATATCTTGAAATGTTGAAATCCGGTTCCACAAAAAATGCAGTGGAATTGATGAAACCTTTCGGACTTGACCCGACACAGTCAGATTTTTGGAAACGCGGTATAGATATCAGTATTAAACGCTGGCTTGACGAGGCGGAAAGTTTGATGAAAGACTTAAAAATAATGTAAAAAAAAAGAGGAGTTTATTACTCCTCTTTTTTATCAGTTGATTGACTAACTATTTTATTATAATCCTTAAATGTTATCATATTTGGACAAGAAAGCGGTGTTAAATCCGGCTGTTTTGCAGATGTAATTACAATTTTATGTGCAGAAGAAACTTGCCCCAATTCCGGTCTGAAATAATAATGACACGTAAGAGTAGCCGTTTCACCCTCTTCTAACGGAGAAAAGTATAAATCCTTAATATTTTGTTCTTCATCATTTACGCGTTCTTTTTTATATACAGATTCTCCATTATAGAAATAATTCACGGCAACAACTTTTTTATTTGTTTGTGAAACACGTGCCAAATAATTACCATTTTCATAGAAACTGAAGTTATTATCCTTTGTTATGGGATTATCAAAAACTACACCCTCTATTTCACCATTTTGAAGTGTAAACTCTTCTAAAATTTGAGAATAATCACAATTATAAATTTTTATATTTCCACTTACTTTTTCACCTGTTGAATCATAAAATACTGGTGATTTTGTATGATTGGAGGAAATACCCCTTAAATAATGTCCATTACCTTTTGCTTCATTTTTCCATTTTGCGGTGTGATAGGTAATAACTTCTATTGAAGGACCGTCATCAACAGTATTTAAATACTCAACACTTTTCCATGAAATATCTGAATCACAGATACCAAATGAGTGAAAATTTTTTTCCTTTGTTACGGCACAAGAACAAAGTAATCCTAATAATAACATTGATATTTTTTGCATTTTTTCTCTCCCTTTTATAAAAAATATAATAATATTTTTTTTATAATCTGCAACTCTTTATTTGCTTAAAAAAGTTTTTGAAATTAGCATCAGTTTCAAATTCCTCCACCATAAAAGGAAGTTTTATTCGCCAATTAGGGTATTTTTCAACTGTGCTAGGAACATTTTGCATAGATGTTTGGCGAACAATATCTTCAATACGAATCATATAAAAGCAACTTGAAGTTTTTGCACCATACATATTAAAAGAATATTCCAAATTCATTGGCACATCTTCACCGTTCACATATTTTTTAAATTCCGATTTATTTTTATAAAAGCAGTTTTGTTTTTCCAAAGCTTTTATAAATGCGAATCTCTCCTTTTGTCTTTCTTTAAGACTTGTCTTATATTGTGATACTTTTGGGTAAAGGTTGCAATCGTTGTTTGCCTCTATATCAGAATTGACCCAGAAACCGCAACTGGTTGCTTGGTCGTGGGTTGATACTTGGGACAATGAAAAATACGGATAATTTTTTGTAGACAGGAATGCTCCGTCCTTATCTTTCTGTCGGAACAGAATTTTATTTAAAAGGAGTTTATGGGAGGCGATATACTCTCTAAATCCATCAGGGACATTTCCCAAATCTTCACCAATTATGATACATTTATTTTTGTTGCTTTCAAGACAGATTATAGCAATCATATCCTTTAAATTATAATTTACATAAGCACCTTTTCCATTTTGATTTACCCAAAAAAGTCGCATTAAACCTAAAGCATGGTCAATACGTAAGGCTCCAGCTGATTTCATTGATTTTTGTAAAAGGTGTATAAAAATCTTATAATCCTTTTGTAAATAAAATGGTTTTAGCGGGCATAGTCCCCAGGTCTGACCCTTTGGTCTTATGGAATCGGGAGGAGTGCCAATATCCATATTAATGGCAAAGGCATTTTGATTTTGCCAAACTTCTACTCCGTTTGAGGCAGCACCTATCGGCAAATCAAGGTAAAGTCCGACCTTCATTTTCAACTTTTTACATAATTTTATTGTGGTATTCAATTGAAGTTCTGCAATAAAATGGCAATAGGCGTAAAAGTCAATTTTTCGTTTATTTTTTTTGATTAAAATTTTTCTGTTATCATTATTCGAATTTTTTAAGTCGGTATTCCAATTTTGCCAAAAGTCATCATTGGTTTCAAGAAGTGTTTCAAACAGGCAAAGATTTATCAATTCCTCATCATCTTTAAACTTTAAAAATTTTTTCCATTGTGAAGATTTTTCTCTTTTTTCACAAAAATATTTATACATTTTTTTTAGTATTGAAAGTTTAAGATTCAGTGTTGATTTATAATCTACTATGTCCGAATTTTTAAGTATTTCTATTTGTCTTTTAAATGTTGGTGTTGAAATGTATTTTTGAACGTATGGTGATTTTTTAAAATCCTCCTCTATACTTAAATCAACATAAAGGTAGTTTAGATATTGTCTGCTTAAAGTTCTGTATGGGGAAACATCGTAAATGCTGTCTTTATACATAGCACCAAGCGGATTTAAGCCTACAAAGTCGCACCCTATTTTTGATACTTGTTTTATTAATTTTTGAAGGGCGGAAAAATCTCCTACTCCCATATCGGATTTTGAACGAAGGGCGTAAAGTTGCACCCCTAATCCAAGTAATTTTTGTTTATTCTTTTCTACATTTTCTGGAAAATAGCAACAATCAGGAGCATATATTATAAAACTTTCCAAATTAAATTTACCTATATTTATTTTTAATGTGTAGTAATCAAAAGCACTTGGAAACTCAACTTTAAATCTTATATGAGAATAATTTATTTTATTAATAATTTTTCTTTCAACAATCTTATATTTTTCAATTTTTTTCGTTTGAAAATTTTTATTTTCATTTGAAAAGGTATATCTAATTTCATTTTTTAAATATGATGTAGGAACATATATATCAATTAATTTATCATCACTTTTAAAAAAGGATATTGTTGGGGAAATTCCATTTTCCCAAACAAAATTTTTAATATCTAATTTATCAGAAGAGTAGTTAAGGGATTTTAAAAATTCCTCTCTAATCTCATTTGTTGTATTATGGGATTTTCCCATTTTATCGGTATAAGAAGATGAAAGTCCGAAAAATTCCGTTATCATTTTGATATTATTCATAACTTATGCCCCTCTTTTGATTTTACTTATCACTTATTTTGTGATATTATTATACAATAATTTAACAATAAAATAAATACAAATATGAAAAAACAAACAGCCCTTTTAAACTATATTTATAATCAGCGTTGGTGTAACTTTAAAGAAGATATTACAAATGGCAATGTTGAAAATATCGTTTTGGAAGATGTGCCTTTTGATAACGGTGATAAATTTTTTATACTTGGACAGGCTGAGATTAAAAATAAAGATTCTGTATTTTTTATAATGCCTTTGGCAAAGGGTGTGATTGAAAATGAAATTTCACTTAAATATAAAAAATTTGATGTATATGATGCGTTAAAGTCTTTTGATTATTGGGCATCTTTGATGAATGCAACATGTCTTAATAACTCACTTACTATATCAGAAGGTTCCAGTCTTATCTATCAATCATGGTTTGATTTGGATTTTATAACGAATCACTTGAATGATAACTCTCGCCCTCTTAATGCAGAGCAAAGCAATACTACTCTTATTGTAGGCAATAATACTATTGCGTTTAAGCAACAAAGGTTAATTGAATTTTCAAGTATCCCTAATCCCGAAGTTGAAATGAATTACAATCTTATGAAAGCAAAATGCTCTGTTATGCCGAAAACTTATGGGCATTTATTTTTATTATCACAAAAAGGGGAAAGTGCCTTTGTCGGTATAGTTCAGGAATTTATTCCGAACAAGGGGGATTTGTGGAGTATTATGCAAAAACAACTTTTTGATATTTTAAAGAAAAGTGTTAAAAATAACGAATCGAAAATACTTTTAAAAGAAATAAAAGATTTAAGGAAAATTATGAAAAATCTTGGGCTAAAAACAAGCGAGATGCTTAAATGTCTTTCTTCTTTTAAAGGGGAAGATTTGGCTCCTCAAAATATTACTGTAAAGTATGTGAAGGAATATTCTGATAAATTAAAAAATCAGATTGAAAATGCAAAAATTACTCTTTCAAAAAATATAGATTCTTTTTCCGACGTTATAAAAAACAGGCTTGCTATACTTCTTGATAATTGGGAAAAATATACAAATGCTTTTATAAAAACGAATCTTTCAAAGATTATGAAGAGGAAAAGAAAAGGTAAACTCATGCGGGTGCATGGGGATTTTCATTTGGGACAAGTGATACTTTCTGATAAAGGAGAGTTAAAGTTCATTGACTTTTCCGGAGAACCGAATCTGTCCTTTGAAAAAAGACGGGAAAAACATCCATTTATGTATGATGTTGCGAGTATGTACTGTTCTATAAACGGATATTTGGAAGCCTCTGTTATTACAAAGTATGCAACTGATGATAACGATGAAATACGCTCTGAAAAACTTTTATCTGCGTATGAAATTATACATCCTATTATTGAAAAATTAACGGCAGATTTTTTGAAAAATCAAAACATAGATAAGGAATGGCTGAACCTTGAAATTTTAAGGCGTAATTTTTATGAAATAGATTATGAATTAGCATACAGACCTAAGATGTTATCGGTTCCTGTATTAAACTTATTAAATCTTTTAAATATCGGGTATGATAAATAGATTTTAAACTTTATTAAATTTTTTATTGAAATAAAAAGATTATTAGGATATAAATATTTTATCCTTTTGGAGGGTTGGCAGAGCGGTAATGCAGCGGATTGCTAATCCGTGACCGTATTTTTATGGTCCACAGGTTCGAGTCCTGTACCCTCCGCCACGAAAAAAAGTGTATTAATTATGAAAAAAGAAGCATCCTTATCTATTGTTGAAGATATAAAAAATCATAAATTTTTAATGATAAAGCATTTGCGTGGTGTAAATAAGGGATTTATTAATTTTTCCGGTGGGAAAAAGGAAGAAGGCGAATCTATTGAAGATTGTGTTAAGCGTGAAACTTTTGAAGAAACAGGAATTACGATTATTAATCCTAAACAAGTAGGTTATGTTGAATTTTATCCTATGAATTATTGTGTATCTATTTTTAAATCTACGGAATTTACCGGTAAAATAAAAGCTAAAAAAGATGAAGTAGAGGTATTTTGGCAAGATGCAGATAAAATTCCTTATGATAAAATGAGAGAAGCCGACAGAGATTATCTTCCCGAAATTTTTGCGGGAAAGTATGTTAATAAAAAATATACTTATGATGAAAATGGAATGGTAATAGATACTGTAAATTTGCCATCAGCGGATAATAAAAAATCTCGTTAATCTATAAAAATTTAATTATTTTTTATTGGGATAAATTTTGTACTTTTATTTTTGAATTATAAAAGTGCTTTACTTTTTACTGATTTTAATATATTTTTAAATTGATACTTAGAGATAAGTATTGGGATCACAAAATCCCACACAGTATAAAGTGGAATAGTATTCCATTGGCTATTCTCCTTTGGGGAGTGTAGCCCTATAAGGCATAGCTGTTTGTGTAATGCACGAAAAGGCTACGCCATTACTGTGATGGTTTTGTGACTCCCCACAGAAAAAAAAGGGAGGAAACAAAATGTATCATTTAATTAAACCAAATATTATCATTAGTATTAGTATAGTGAGTTTGTTTGCATACACACCCACGGTTCACTCAAAAACAAAAACCATAACAGAAATCTTACAGGAGTACTGCGTGCCTGCGTCGATTAAT
>JAAVBO010000013.1 GCA_014803575.1 bacterium
ATTAATCGACGCAGGCACGCAGTACTCCTGTAAGATTTCTGTTATGGTTTTTGTTTTTGAGTGAACCGTGGGTGTGTATGCAAACAAACTCACTATACTAATACTAATGATAATATTTGATTTAATTAAATGATACATTTTGTTTTCTCCCTTTTTTCTGTGGGGAGTCACAAAACCATCGTCATAATGGCGCGATACTTTCGTGCTCACAGCCTTATATAATCGCACTCCCCGAAAGGAGATACGACCTTTTAGAAGTAAAAAAAATTTCCATAAGGAAATTATAGCAAAAAACATTACTTTTACTTCCATATGACGAAGAGATTTGTGGTCCCAATATCCATCTCTGAATATCACTTTCATACTAACTTAAAAGCGATAAAATGTAAAGTAATTTATTTTTTACTTGCAACTTATAAAAAAAAGATATATCTTTATTCACATCTTTGCGGGTGTAGCTCAATGGTAGAGTTCCAGCCTTCCAAGCTGGCCGTGAGGGTTCGATTCCCTTCACCCGCTCCAAACAAGAATCAATAAAGAAAATGAAAAAAACAATTTTAATATATAAAGACTATGGTGTTTTCGATATAGAAGCACTAAAAAAAGAACTATCATCTTACTTTCAAAACAGTAATATAATAATTAATACAATAGATTCATCAGAAATAATTGATGGCTCAAAACTAAATAAAAATACCTTAGCCCTCTTTATTCCGGGAGGTCTGGCCGACAAATATTTTGAAAAATTAGGAACAAAGGGCAATAACAATATACGCAACTATGTAAAAAATGGCGGAATATATTTAGGTATTTGTGGCGGAGCATATTACGCCTGCAAAAAAGTAGAATTTGAGACCGAAATTCCAGAATTAAAAATAGAAGCAGAATATGAACTAAATTTAATAAATGCACTGGCAAAAGGAACTTTATATAAAGAATTAGGCATACAGCCTTTTTCTAATTCCTCAAAATCAACAGCAATAGTTGATATAGAAGATGAAAAAACAAAAAATATTTCATCTGCAATCTACCATGGCGGTCCGTTTTTCAAATCTTCAAAAAAAGAATATAATGTTTTAGCAAATTATAAATTAGAATCCGGAAAAAAACTCCATGCAATAATTCAAAAAAAATATGGCAAAGGGCAAGTAATTGTTTCAGGCGTTCATTTTGAATATACAGCAAAAGATCTTCACCAATTACTTAGTTTAATAAACAAAGACACGAAATTGCAAGAAATAGTTAATAAATTAACCCAAAAAGAAAAAACAAGGCAACAACTCTTTAACTCTATATTACAAAATATAAAATGAAATTTATTTAACTTAATCATAATCAAAACAAAAAAATATATTATTTCATAAAGAAAAATAACTTGCATTTCTAAAAGAATTCTTATAAAATATCGCGTATGTGATTTTAAATCAGGGGATTCCTGATGGATAATCCTTTGTAAACTTTTATTAATATAAACTTAAAGGAGCTAATAAATATGGCAAAAGAAACATATGTAAGAAGTAAGCCACATGTCAACATTGGTACAATCGGCCACGTTGATCATGGTAAAACAACAACTACTGCTGCTATTACAAAATTCTTTGGTGAATTTAAAGCATACGATCAAATCGACGCTGCACCAGAAGAAAAAGCACGTGGTATCACTATTAACACTGCACACGTTGAATACGAAACAGATACAAGACACTATGCACACGTTGACTGCCCAGGGCATGCCGATTATGTTAAAAATATGATCACTGGTGCTGCTCAAATGGACGGTGCTATACTTGTTGTATCTGCTGCTGATGGTCCTATGCCTCAAACTCGTGAACACATCCTTCTTGCTCGCCAAGTTGGTGTTCCTTCAATCGTAGTATTCTTGAACAAGTGTGATATGGTTGATGACGCTGAAATGTTGGAACTTGTTGAAATGGAAGTTCGTGATTTGCTTAACAAATACGGTTTCCCTGGTGATACAACTCCAATAATCAAAGGTTCATCACTTTGTGCATTAGAGGGTAAAAACCCAGAACTTGGTGAAAACGCAATCCGTGAATTGTTAAAAGCAGTTGACGAATTCATTCCAACACCTGCACGTCCACTTGATAAACCATTCTTAATGCCAATTGAAGACGTATTTTCAATTTCAGGTCGTGGTACTGTTGTTACAGGTCGTGTAGAAACAGGTATCGTAAGAGTTGGTGACGAAGTTGAAATAGTTGGTATCCGTCCAACACAAAAGACAACTGTTACTGGTGTTGAAATGTTCAGAAAACTTCTTGACGAAGGTGAAGCTGGTGATAACATCGGTGTTCTTCTCCGTGGTACAAAGAAAGAAGAAGTTGAACGTGGTCAAGTTCTTGCAAAACCAGGTACAGTTACACCACACAAGAAATTCGAATGTGAATGCTATATTTTGACCAAAGAAGAAGGTGGAAGACACACTGCATTCTTGTCAAACTATCGCCCACAATTCTATTTCAGAACAACAGACGTTACCGGATCCGTTATCCTTCCTGATGATGTGAAGATGGTTATGCCTGGCGATAACGTAAAAATGACTGTTGAACTTATTACTCCAGTTGCTATGAGCGAAGGTCTCCGTTTTGCTATCCGTGAAGGTGGTAGAACAGTTGGTGCTGGTGTTGTTTCTAAAATTATAGAGTAAGTTCTATCGTTTTTAGCTACAAATAAAAAGCCGTCCTTCGGGGCGGTTTTTTTATGGTTGTTTTTCCTTCACCCATCTCTCCTTAGTCAGCGGGAGGGCAACAACCGACAAGGAAATAAGTATAAATATTTTGTGAGGTTTGCAAACTAAATACATATTTATTCTTTTCCCACTTGCATATATTCCTATTTTGTGATATTATATATCAGGTTATTAACAAATAAAAGGAGTATTAAAATGATTCAAAAATTCCCACTGGGGGGGGGTAAATAATCCTGTAAAATCAAAGAATTATATCCGACAATCCTTAAAAATCTCTATACTTATTTTAGGAATTTTCCTACATACTAACATAGTCTACGCTAATGATTACAAATATGATTTATCTGATCTTGATTTCTATAATGATTACACCGCAGTTGAACAAGCAAGAAAAGCTTTAGGCCCAAATAACAACAAATATCAGTCATTCACAGGAAGCGATGATATGACAAATCTTAGCAATGAAAGTAAAAAGATACTAAAACAAAAAGATAAGCGACTTGATGAGTATTATGAATATTTCAGCACTAGACTTAATTTTCAAATAAATAATTGGAATAAATTATCTGTATTTGAAAAAGTTAATAAACTTTTAGATGAGTTTGATAAAATTCAAATTTCTTTAAAAGAAGAATTAAAAAAAGCTAACTTTGGTAATGAAACCATAAAAAATATAATGTTAGAAAAAGTTCAAGACGAATTTGCTGAAAAAGTTGCTAACTTAGATAGTAAAGAAGAAGAGCTAACAATATACAGTAGCAGTGGGAAACCTACCTCTGTAACAAGAACAACTTATACGGATAAAGATGGAAAAGAATATATAAAAGATATTATTCATAGAGATGATAACGACGATATAAAACTTTACGAAAGTAATATACCATTTTATGATTATGAAAGTGTTCAATATTACACCTTTAAGGATGGAATCAAAGAATATAAAGTACTTTCACATAATTTTACAACTGATGGAACATCTCAAGATGGTTCTTTAATTAGCGCTCCTCTTCCAAAGGGTTACATAGTTGCAAAAGATAGATCTGAACATCTATCAGATAAAGAAAAAGGAAAACTTATAGTTATACCAGAAGATAAAAGTTTACTCCCTGATGGCGTTCAAATAATTGATGATGGAAAAGGTGGTAAAATTGTAAAGGCACCCCAATCCGCATATAAGAAAAACGGTAATCTTGATTTAAAACCTGACAAAACATTATTAAAAACAACTACAATATATGACATAAGAAATTATAAGGATGATAAATCCTCAAATAAAGTATCTGTTTATGAATATGTAACTCAAAAAGATAATACAGATTCATATGGTGAGAATACACGGTTATCTTCTGGAAATCGTATTTACTATAAATATGCAACCATAGATGATAAAACCAAAGAGCTACATAATTATGAAACTGTTGGTGGTAAAGTTATTGATGGTATTGTTATTGATAAAAATACACAATATATAAACGGTGATGGAAAACTTATAACATCAGAAGAAAAGCAAGAAGAAATGTTTAAAAATAAAGAAGAAATTCTAAATGAACTTGGCTATTAATAAAGGAGAGAGAATTATGAAAAAAGTATCAGTAATAACTTTGACTTTGGTAATGTTAATAAGCAATGGTGTGGTATATTCTGCTCCCAGAAAAAAAAGAAACTCTGGTGGTATAACACCTACTGCAACAAGCACTACTACTTCAACAAATACCTTAACCCCTATCACCATTGAAGAATTAGAAACAAAAAAAGAGATGGAAGAATTGGAAATAGGTGAAATCATAGAAGGACAAACTGTAATAGGAGAAATAAGCAGTAACCTCCAGGAAAAAATCAACTCCGCAAAAAATTCTTGCTCCGGTATAAAAAAAGATTTGGACCTTCTATTCGGTCTTAATATCGCAACCACAGTGTCAAGCGGTTTGGGAACCCTCGCCTCCGGTGGTGCTTTGGTAACCGGTATTATGAAGGCAAAAACTGACAAGGATATCGAAGCCATAAGTAAAAAGCCTGTCTCCTCTCTTACCTTAGAAGAGATGAAAGCAGAATTAGAAAGCATCAAAACCGAATTAGAAGAAGCAGAGAAAAAATCCAAAACTTTGGGTAATGTCCGAACCGGACTTATGGCAGGAAGTATTGCAACCTCAGCAACAAGTCTTGGCACCTCTATCGCCTCCTCTGTGAATGCGAAAAAATTGGCCGAAAAAATGAAGGAATGTAATAAGTCCATCGCCAACCTTAAAACCGCAAGGGAACAATTCTTATCTGATATTGATGATTTAGATGTAAAGAAGTTAGGAACTTCCGCAAGCTCTGTTTTAATGAAGGCAGATGATATTGTCACCGCTTGCAAAGGTTACAATAACGACAACATAAAGCAAGTGCAAAATATGTCAACCGCCTCCGCCGTTTCTTCCAGCGTAGGAACCGCCGTTGATATTGCCGGAACTATCACCTCTGCCCTTGCTAACAGCACAAAAGTTCGCAATGATAATAGCGAGGATGGTGTAAAGAAAGAAAAGAACTTGAACCTCACCTCAAACATAATGGCAGGAGTCTCCACTGCAACAAGTGGCACTTCTACAGTCCTAAGCGCCATTTCTATAGCCAAAGCAAAAGAGGATAGCGATATGGCACAAAAGTGTGAAGAGGCTTTGAAGTAACGGAAAAAAAACTCTTTACAACATTACAAAAATATGATATTATGAAATGGGTTTGATATAATATGGGAGAGAGTTAAACTGATTCACATCGCAATTTTCTCAAATCTACAGAACAAAAATTATACAAGAAAGGATATAAGAAAATGTTAAAACTATCTAAATCATACCAAAATAATTATGGTATCCATTCAAAGAATAATTTGTCAAAATATTTTAAATTGTCTTTATTCGTTTTCGCTGCAATGTTTTTTACATTAAACGGAACACCTACATTTGCTGTATCAAAAATAACTTGTAAACAAGAATGTAATTCACTTAAACCTCCTTCAGGTCAAAGATCTGCTCAATATGATTCTTGCATGAAGAAATGTAAATAAAGTGTAAACAGAATAAAAAACAAATAACGAAAATCCCTTTTTACAAGGGATTTTTTAATACATATTTCTTACTTTGAAATCAATCCCAATTGACTAAGCTGACTGTCCAATTCCTCCCTGCTAACAAAATCCTCACCAAAATCCATTAACTTTTTAACCTTCACCAAATTTGCAAAGTATTCCCTCAAAATACTATCCGATTTAATATCATACTCAACAAACAAAATCTTATCCGCAGAAAAAATAATTTTCGACTCCTCCACCGGAATATAATCAAGAATAACAGCATCCTTATTATTCCTATACAATACAGCATTTTCCCCACCATCATAAACTATCTCCGGATTTGAAATTTCACTTTCATAAGGCGACAAAGGTTTCAACATTATACAAACCTCACCCTGTGGATTTATTAAAATATTATAAAGTCTTGCTTGTTCCATCTAAATTACCTCTAAAAAAATCATACCATAAAAAGAAAAAAAATAAATAAAAAAAGCAGTCACAAAGACTGCCTTAAATAACAAATTAACAATAATTATTTTGTTTCAGCTTTAGAAGATGTATTTTTTGCATCTTTTTTACCGTCACGCATACCTCTTCTATTATCTTTGCCATCTTTTACACAAGGACAACCATCTTGTCTGTCCCAACCTTTATTATCTTTTGCAAAAGGACAAGGAGCATTATTATCTCTTCTGTTAAATTCAGGACCACGGCAATCCCCTCTGCGTCCTCTATGTCCGCCACCTACAACAGCAAGAGTTATAAGCACTGTCAAAATAACCGTAATAACTTCCCATAGTATTACCTTTTTAAAGCAACCGCAATGGCATTGTGAACAATGGCAATTATCACCGCAATGACAATTATCCCCACAATGGCAATTAGGATTTCCACATTGACATTCCTTTTTTACTTCTTTTTTCAAGTTTGCTTTCTTACTAACAGCTTTAACATTAGTTTTTTTTGCAACCATTTTATACCTCCTAATTTTTATATTTACATAAGTTTTTTTATAATTTATTATTAAATGGCTCTTTAAAAAGATTATCATACAGGCACTTTATAATATTATAAAAAACTAATAGGAGTATAACATTGATTAAAGAATCTGTCAAATACTTAAAAGATAAATACAAAGAAACAAACAAAAGATTTTTAGGTATAGACTTCGGCACTGTTAATATAGGCTTAGCCATATCTGATGTTTCAAGAACTATCGCAAGCCCATATAAAACATTAAAAAACAAAAGCTACTCCCTGCTTTTTAAAGAATTTGATGAAATAATAAATGAAATGGACATAGGTGCCATAATCATAGGACTCCCCCTACAAATGAACGGAGAGGAAGGCGACACTGCCACAAAGGTTCGAAACTTTAAAACAGAACTTGAAAACCGATTCTCCAACATAGATATATTATTATCAGACGAACGTCTTACTTCAAGCATATCAGAAAAAATGCTTATAAGAGAGTTTGACCTTTCCCGTCAAAAAAGAAAACAGGTAATAGATAAACTCTCCGCATCATACATACTTCAAAATGTTTTAGATAATATGAACTTTTAATTTAATAAATATTTTGATATAAAAAAATCCCCACAAAACACGGAAATATTTTTTTATTTATCTTTCATATCTGATAAGAAAGAAAAAATTGTCGATAATTTACTAAGAAATTTCTTTCCACTACCCATAAATAATCCACAAATGACACTAAATGCAATTGTAATAATATCTTTAATTCCATCAACAGAATCATTACCATCATTTTTTTTCACACACAAGGTTCCATTTTCTTTACACTCATACCCATCCTTTACATCACAAGATTTCGTCACCATATTATAAACAGCACCATTTACATCACACACACGACATTCTGTATTTCCATTTTCCAACGAAACCAAAACCTTACTACCTAAACAAACATCTGACCTTACACAATCATTCTTTGATGTTGAACCCGCAGGAGATTTAAGACCCAAAGGACACGCTTCACATTCAATCCGTAAAAAGGAATTTTTAATATTTTCTACCGAATAATAATTAGGCGGACATTCAAACAAAAAGGCATCTTTATCTGCAACATACAAAGAACGTGTATTTTCATCCCCTCTTACATTTCTAATCATTGCATTTTCAGGTTCAAAACAAATATCATTAGTAAACGGATGTAAGTAGTCACCACCTGATTTTTCAACAACCTCACCTAATGGACAGATCTGAGAAATATTAACACAAGTCTTTACTTTATTTATAGTTTTTTCCACATACTCAGAATTACAAACTAAATAAAATGCCGATGTTTCAGGAATCCACAAAGGTAAAACCTTTAACGAATTTGGATAAAATTGTATATTAGTTTCATTCCATTTACGAACAGAAACATTATTTGGCAATAAACATCTTTTATTTTTTGCCATATAAAAAACTGTTCCACCAAGACTTTTATCAACAACACGATTTAAAATCATACTGACCGGACATTCTGGAAATTTATCACTATCTATTTTCTTAACAGAAGATGTTTTTTTACTTTTAATCGAAGCATTTACAAAATTATTACAAAAGGAAAAGAAAAACAAAATACAAAAAGAAATATAACTTACTGATTTTACAAAGGTTTTACCCCCCCCCAACATAATTTGTCAACATTTTAAGCATAATATAAATCCTTCTCTTTAATTATTATTCCAATAATACCATATTTTAGGATTATATGCAACAAAAAAATCCCCATAAAAAGGGGATTTTTTTTAAATTTATAAAAAGAATTATGCAGGAATCACTGAAATATAAGTTCTTCCCTTTGCATCACCCTTTTTAAATGAAACAGAACCATCAACTGTTGCAAATATGGTATAATCAGTTCCCATACCAACATTTTCGCCTGGATGATATTTTGTTCCACGTTGTCTTACAATGATAGTTCCGGCTTGAACTTTTTCACCGCCAAATCTTTTGATTCCTAATCTTTTACCTTCGGAATCACGACCATTCTTTGAACTACCGCCAGCTTTCTTATGTGCCATTTTTTACACCTCTTTTTGTTAATTATGCAATTATATCAGTTATTTTAATAACAGTTAAATATTGTCTATGACCTTGTGTCCTTCTGTAATGATGTCTTCTTTTCTTTTTGAAAACAATAACCTTATCATCACGAATTTGATCAACGATTTCAGCCTTCACCTTTGCACCTTCAACAAAAGGAGCGCCAACTTTACCATCAACCATAAGGACATCAGAAAATTCAACACTTTTATCGGCATCAAGTTTTTCAACTTTAAGCACTTCATTTTTTTGAACTTTATACTGTTTTCCACCAGTTGTAAATATTGCAAACATTTTTCATTACCTCGATTCTTTTAAATGTTTTCAAAATATATAATACTTTCCTAAAAAAGTCAATATTTTTATTATATTATCTTTCCTTATCTTTATTTACAGTAGAAATGATAGTAGGCTTATTTTTATCACCCTTACCATTTTCTTCATTACTTTCAGGCATTTTTAAAGGTTTTCTTTCAATAGTTTCTTCTTCATAAGGGGCAATTGCATCTTCTGAGATATAAAAATCCTCTACATTAGAAGTAAAGAAAAGATTTATATTATATTTCATATCCTTAAAATAGTCCGCACCTAAATCAAATCTTTCTGAGCCATTAACTTTCATATTATATTTTTTCATAACTTCTTTTTCAATAGAAGCCAAATCTACTTCATCAGTAAATATAGAAACACAATTTCTTAAAATATCGAAATCAACATTTCTTTCCAAGAAGTGATATATATATTTTCCCAAAAAGAAATCGAAACCATCTGTACCAACATTAGCATTCAACTTTAATCCATTATATTTTGCTAAATTCAATAGTTCTAATTCTTGATAAAAAATTTCACTAAGACTATTAGGATCAGTCATTTCGCCAAGACTTTCAGATAAAGTATATTGCTCGTTATCTTGACATTGCAAAATCATATCTATTTGATTTAATACATTATAAAATCTAATAAAATTATAATCTCTTAATTTAATAACTGTTTTTTCATTTACTTTAGAAACATTTTTTATTTTAGACTTTATTTTATTAATAGATTTAATAATTTTATTTTCTCCTACAAGAAGTCTTGCAAATGCTTCGAATTCAGGAAAAACTTTATTAATATATTTCATAATCACACCTCTTCTTTTTTTATTTTTTTAGATAAGTAATTAAAAATCAAAATAAAACTGCAAACTATTACAATTATTTCAACACATCTTATAAAAGCAATAAATGGGATTAAAAAAATTGCTGATGAAAAATTAAAATCAGACTTATTGGCAAATACAAAACTCCAATTATACACATTCCAAATCCACATAACCATACAACAAACCCAAGACAAAATATCAACCAACTTTTGTTTTAAATCTAACTTTTCAATTAAATATTTAATTATATACACAGGTCCCATAAAACAAAGATAATAATACACAATCAAAATCATCAAAAGATTACATTTAGCAATAGTCGGTCTATAAATGAAATAAGGGAGAAAAAACAAAATCGGTAAAAAAGCACCATACTTTTTAAACTTTACTAAACCGTCATTTACTTTTACCTTTATTTTATCTGCCATAATAAAATTAAAACCTTTCTAATAAATCTGTTACTAATTTACAACAAAAAAAAAGCTTTGTCAATTATATTTTCTAAAAATAAATATTTATTGAAATAAGCTTAAATATAAAATATTATTACAAAAAAATAAGGAAGACCAATGACCGCAAAATTTTCTATTTTATCAAAAAAAATTATTTCTTTTGACATATTTGATACTTTACTTGTAAGACCATACGCAAACCCTAACGGTATATTTTTACACCTTGAAAAATTATATAACAAACAGGGCTTTCCTCTTGCCAGAAAAATGGCTGAAAGAAAAGCAATACAAAACACAACAGAGGAAGAAATAACATTTGATGAAATCTATGATAACATAGAAGACGAATATAAATTTTTAAAGGATAAAGAGGAAGAATTGGAAATCAACACCATTCAACCAAATCCAGAAATAAAAAAACTATATGACTTTGCAATAAAACATAATAAAAAAGTAATTATCACATCAGATATGTATCTGCCAAAGGAAACCATACTAAAAATCCTACACAAAAACGGATACAATAATTTTTACAAACTATACCTTTCAAGTGATATAAAAAAGACAAAACACTCTGGCAATTTATTTAAGTATATAATTGATGAGTTAAAAGTAAAACCTTCACAAATTCTCCATATCGGCGATAATGAAATAGCTGATATTCAAAATGCAAAAAAACTAGGTATAAAAACTTTATTAATTCCAAAGATATCAGATAAGTTTTTAAAGAAAAATAAATCATTCCAATCCATAAATACCAACAACCTTTTTTCTTCTATATTATTAGGCATAAACAGTATTCACTACATAAATAATAAAAAAGAAAAATTTTACAATAAATTGGGTTATCAATTAACCGCTCCGCTAACTTACTCATACACCAAATTCATAGAAAGCGAATGTAAAAATAAAAATATTTCACAACTGTTTTTCATCGCCCGCGACGGATATATATTAAATAAACTTTTCAACATATTTAATAATGATATTAAAACAAAATATATTTACGGGCAAAGAATTCTAAATATTATCTGTGGTATAGGATTCGAAAATAAAACTATATCAAACGAAGTATTAAAGGAATACTTCTTAAAAAAATTAAATATGAATAAAAACGAATCCACAGAAAATTTTACAAAAAACAACAACTCCATCATACAAAATTTAATTGAAAATAACTTTAAGGAATATAAGAAATATCTAAAATCACAAAATTTTGATACATCAAAAGCTATTGGCATAGTTGACTTTTGCACATACAATTTTTCCACCCAAAAGTTAATCGAAAAAACACTTGAAAATGAAAATGTTTTGGGATTTTATTTCACAATTTTAAATAACAAACCAACAGCTTTTAAACACACAAAATTTTATAACCTCACAGATATAAAAATCACGGGCAACATCCCTTTTTGCGAAGAAATTATCGGTGCTCCGGAACCAACAATAAAGGATGTCCCGACAACCGATATAATAACTTATGCAAACAAAAATAAATACGAAAAATTTCACATTAAAATCTCAAAAATTATGGAAAAAATGTCAATCCAATTTGCAAACGATATAAAAAATATTTTTGGTGATTACATAGAAATACATACAACCGGCGACGATGTAATAAATTACATAAATACATACTTAGACACTCCTCTTACAAAGGCAAAAAAAATGCGTCATTCAGGCGATGCAAACCATAAAAAATATACTCGCCTTTCCCAAACAAAAAAACACTAATTTATAAAAAAAGAGATAGCCCATAAAAGCTATCTCTATTTTTTAACAACACGACCTTTATTATGAAAGTCCGGGAAGTGTCAAATCAGCTTCCACTGCTTTTGCTTCCATATTTTTAGCTTCCAATTCTTGATCTTGTGCCTTTGCAATCGCCTTTATTCTGTTGATATAAGCACCGGTTCCTGCTGGAATAAGTCTTCCGACAATCACATTTTCCTTCAAACCAGTCAACATATCCTCACGACCGGCAATCGCCGATTCGATAAGAACTTTTGTAGTTTCTTGGAAAGATGCAGCAGAAATAAATGAGCGAGTTTGCAAACTTGCCTTTGTAATACCAAGAAGATAAGGACGGCTTACCGCAGGCTTTCCACCTACTTCTATTGCCTTCTTGTTTTCTTCAATCAAATCTTCCTCATCAACATATTCACCATTAACAAAGGTTGTAGCACCGGCATCAATGATTTCATTCTTACGAAGCATTTGACGAACAATCACTTCTATATGCTTATCATTGATTTCCACACCTTGAAGTCTGTAAACACCTTGGATTTCACTAACAAGATATTTTGCCAACTCTTCAACACCAAAGATACGTAATATATCATGTGGGGCAACTTTACCTTCTGTAATCTTATCACCCTTCTTGACTATATCACCGTCTTGAACATTAAGAGCGGTTGTTTTTGAAATAAGATATTCAACTTCTTCGCTTTCATCATTTGGAACAATCGCAATTTTGTATTTAGATTTATAATCTTCTTTAAACACAATAGTTCCATCTTTTTCAGCAATAAGAGCAGCATCCTTCGGACGTCTTGCTTCGAAAAGTTCAGCCACACGAGGAAGACCTCCGGTAATATCCTTTGTCTTGCTGTCTTCACGAGGAATATAAGCAATAATATCACCAGCTTGAACTTCATCACCGTTATTTGAAGAAAGCACAGTTCCAGTTGAAATAATATATCTTGCAACAGAACCGCTTGAAAGCATCAAGTTATTACCTTTTTCATCAAGGATAAAGATAGATGGATTCAAATCCTTTTTCTTCAACCCAGTCTTCCAATCAACAACAACCTTTGATGAAATACCGGTTGATTCATCTTTAACCTCAGAAACGGAAACACCATCAATCAAATCAACAAAGTTAAGTTTACCAGAAACTTCTGTGATAATAGGTCTAATGTATGGGTTCCATTCAGCAACCTTTTGACCTTTTGAAACCTTATCTCCTTCAAGAGCATAAAGCTTTGTTCCATAAGGCATCTTTTGACGGTTAATTTCTTTACCGGTAGAATCTACGAAAATAAGTTCCGCATTACGTGTCATAACAATGTTATCACCAGCGGAATTTTTCACATAAGATGTATTTTCAAATTTAATTGAAGCATCGTATGGAGATTCAATAGATGACTTTTCAACACCCTTTTGTGCGGCACCACCGATATGGAAAGTTCTCATGGTAAGCTGTGTTCCAGGTTCACCGATTGATTGTGCAGCAATAATACCAACCGCTTCACCGACATTAACCATATTTCCACGAGCCAAATCACGACCATAACACTTTGCACAAATACCGTGTTTTGCTTCACAGGTAAGAACTGAACGGATTTTAACCGATTCTATACCAGAGGCTTCAATTTTCTTAATATCCTCTTCGGTTATTTGATTATTTCTTGAAACAATCACTTCACCATTATGGGTAATAATATCTTCCGCTGCAATACGTCCTAAAATACGTTCTGCAAGAGATTCAACAACATTACCACCATCAACAACAGCAGATACGGAAATTGAACGTTCTGTTCCGCAATCTTCCATTGTGATAATAGCATCTTGTGAAACATCAACCAATCTTCTTGTCAAATAACCAGCATTCGCAGTTTTAAGAGCAGTATCAGCCAATCCCTTTCTTGCACCGTGGGTAGAATTAAAGTATTCAGCCACAGTCAAACCTTCTTTAAAGTTTGAAATAATAGGTGTTTCAATAATTTCACCATTAGGTTTAGCCATCAAACCACGCATACCGGCAAGTTGTTTAACTTGGGCTTTCGAACCACGAGCACCACTGTTTGCCATCATATAGATAGGATTTTGAGGTTTACCAACTTCTTGATTAGAAAGAACCTTCATCATTTCATTTGCAACTACTTCGGAACAATTTGCCCAAGCATCAACAACCTTGTTGTATTTTTCCTTTGAAGTAATAAGACCGTCTTGATATTGTTTTTCAAATTCAATAACTTTCTTTTCTGTATCTTCAATAAGTTTTTTCTTACTATCTGGAACAACAATGTTGTCTTTACCAAATGAAATACCTGAATACATAGCGTTTTTATAACCAAGATCCATAATTTTATCAGCAAAGATAACTGTTTCTTTTTGACCACAGTTTTTATAAATCGCACCAAAAAGTTCACCAATCTTTTTCTTTGTCATTTGTTGATTAACTAAATCAAAAGATACACCCTTTGCCTTTGGCACAATTTCATAAATCAATACACGACCGGCAGTAGTATCAACAACCTTTGCTTCAACTTCGCCATTATCATTTACAACTTCAATACGTGCTTTAATCTTTGCATGCATATCAAGTTTTTTAGATGCAAGAGCAAGTTTGATTTCATCCAAAGATCCAAGCACCATACCTTCACCTTTTGCCTTTTCTATTTCAATAGACATATAGTAAATACCCAAAACGATATCCTGGTTAGGTGTGATAATAGGCTTACCATTAGCAGGATGCAAGATGTTGTTTGTTGACATCATCAAAACACGTGCTTCAAGTTGAGCTTCCAATGAAAGTGGAACGTGAACAGCCATTTGGTCACCGTCGAAGTCCGCATTAAACGCAGTACATACAAGTGGGTGAAGTCTGATAGCCTTACCTTCTATAAGAACTGGTTCAAATGCTTGTATAGAAAGTCTGTGAAGAGAAGGCGCACGGTTCAAAAGAACTGGATGTTCCTTAATAACCTCTTCCAAAATATCCCATACGATAGGAAGTTCCTTATCTACCATCTTCTTTGCAGATTTAATGGTATTTGCGTGTCCGTAAAACTCCAACTTTGAATAAATAAATGGTTTGAAAAGTTCCAATGCCATACGTTTAGGAAGCCCGCATTGATGTAATTTCAACATAGGACCGGAAACGATAACTGAACGACCGGAATAATCAACACGTTTTCCAAGAAGGTTTTGACGGAAACGACCTGATTTACCCTTAAGCATATCTGCCAAAGATTTAAGAGGTCTTCTGTTGCTTGCAACAACCGGTCTTGGTCTACGGGAGTTATCAAACAAGCTGTCAACAGCTTCTTGCAACATTCTCTTTTCATTTCTGATAATGATTTCCGGAGCTTTAAGTTCCATCAATCTTTTCAAACGATTATTTCTGTTAATAACACGACGATACAAATCATTCAAATCCGCAGTCGCAAATCTTCCACCGTCAAGAGCAACAAGTGGGCGAAGTTCCGGTGGAATAACCGGAATAACATCCATAATCATCCATTCTGGTTTTGAACCTGACTCAAGGAATGCTTCTATAATTTTAAGTCTTTGAATAACCTTTTTACGGGCAATTTCAAACTTCATATCTTTAAGCTCTAAACGAAGTTTTTCCGCTTCCTCTTTCAAATCAACGGATGCAAGCATTTCTTTTAATGCTTCTGCACCGATACCGGCACGGAAACTGTCTTGACCATATTCTTCAATATAACGTTGATATTCATCTTCGGTTAAAAGTTCGTGCATTTTAAGAGGAGTAAGTCCGGGTTCAATAACTATATAGTTATCAAAGTAAAGAACTTTTTCCAATTTTTTAAGTGGCATATCCAAAAGCACACCCATTTTTGAAGGAAGAGATTTTAAAAACCAAATATGAGCCACAGGACTTGCAAGTTCAATATGTCCCATTCTTTCACGTCTGACTTTTGAAAGGGTCACTTCCACACCGCACTTTTCACAAATAACACCACGATATTTTATACGTTTATATTTACCGCAAAGACATTCGTAATCCTTTACCGGTCCAAATATTTTGGCACAGAAAAGTCCGTCCTTTTCAGGTTTGAAAGTTCTGTAATTTATAGTTTCAGTTTTTTTCACTTCACCATAAGACCAAGAACGAATTTGTTCAGGAGAGGCAACGGAAATTTTAAGTTTGCTAAAACTATCTTCCGGAACCATATTTGTAAAAGCTTTTTGAATTTCATTATTCATTATAAATTCTCCTATTTCTTATTTTTTCATTTCCAAGTTAAGACCAAGTGATTTGATTTCTTTAACCAAAACATTGAAACTTTCTGGTGTTCCATATTCAAAGTCATAATTTCCACGAACAATAGATTCGTAAACTTTTGTTCTTCCGGAAACGTCATCAGACTTTACTGTCAACATTTCTTGTAATGTATATGCAGCACCGAATGCCTCCAATGCCCACACTTCCATTTCACCAAATCTTTGACCACCGAATTGAGCTTTACCACCCAAAGGTTGTTGTGTAACCAAAGAGTAAGGTCCAACAGAACGAGCATGGATTTTTTCATCAACCAAGTGATGAAGTTTTAACATATACATATAACCGACTGTCACAGGACAATCAAACTTTTCACCGGTTTCACCGTTATAAAGTTCAACTTGACCGGATGAATCAAGTCCTGCCTCAGTTAAAAGTTCGGAAATATCAGATTCTTTTGCACCATCAAATACCGGCGTAGCCATAGGCACACCATTTGAAATTGAATCTGCATAAGATTTAATTTCTTCATCTGTAAAGTCTTTAAGTTCTCTATCATAAATTTCTTTACCATAGATTTTTTCCAACTTTGCACGGATATCCGCTACATTAAGTTCCTTGTTATAAACACGTTCCATCATTTGACCTATTTGAATACCAAGTCCCTTTGCAGCCCATCCAAGATGAGTTTCCAAAATTTGACCAACATTCATACGGCTTGGCACACCAAGAGGATTTAATACTATATCCACAGGAGTACCGTCTGCCTGATATGGCATATCTTCAACCGGAACAACCCTTGAAACAATACCCTTGTTTCCGTGACGTCCAGCCATCTTATCACCGATTTGAAGTTTTCTTTTAACAGCAATAAATACCTTTACAACCTTTAATACACCAGGAAGAAGGTCATTACCCTGTTTAACCTTTTCAATCTTGTCATCAAATTTTGCATCTGTCTTTTTCAAAACTTCTTCAAATTCAGCAATCATTGAAAGCAATGCTTCTTGTGATTTTTCATTTTCTAGCTTTACTTTTGCAAGCTTAGATGATGGAATACCATCCAAATCAGAAGCTTTTAATGTAGCACCCTTTGATGCAACATCTTTTGGTGCTTCGGCAACAACTTTACCATCAAGGAAGTTTTTCAACTTTTCATTGAAGCCAAGTTCCAAAATTTGCTTTTCATCATTTCTGTCTTTGTTAAGTTTTTCAATTTCCATATATTCGATTGAAAGCGCACGTTCATCCTTTTGAATACCACGACGGAAGAACATACGAACATCCAACACTGTTCCTTCTGTTCCAGGTGGAACTCTTAATGAAGTATCACGAACTTCGGTTGCCTTTTCACCAAATATTGCACGAAGAAGTTTTTCTTCCGGTGTCACAGGAGTTTCACCCTTTGGTGTAACTTTACCAACCAAAATATCGCCAGCTTTAACATGGGCACCTATATGAATAACACCGGTTTCATCCAAGTTTTTCAATGCTTCCGCACCAACATTTGGAATATCACGGGTAATTTCTTCCGGACCCAACTTTGTATCACGCGCAGTTTCTTCAAATTCAGCAATATGAACAGAAGTAAACACATCATCCTTTACAATCTTTTCACTTATAACGATAGCATCTTCGTAGTTATAACCTTGCCAAGGCATAAATGCGACACGCACATTTCTACCAAGAGCCAATTCACCCATATCTGTACATGGACCATCGGCAATTATATCACCAGCCTTAACCTTATCACCAACATTGACAATAGGTTTTTGATTAATACAAGTATCTTGGTTTGACCTTGCATATTTTTGAAGTCTGTAAATATCAACACCAGTTGCTGATTTTGATTTTTTACCAGTTGCCTGAATAACGATTCTTGAACCGTCAACTTGTGTAACTATACCATCATTTTCCGCTTGTATAGTAGCCTTAGAATCGGTTGCAACACGATATTCCATACCGGTTCCGACAAACGGAGCTTCTGATTTTACAAGTGGAACAGCTTGACGTTGCATGTTTGACCCCATCAACGCACGGTTAGCATCGTCGTTTTCAAGGAAAGGTATCAAAGCAGCAGCCACAGAAACAAGTTGTTTTGGTGAAACGTCCATCAAAGTAATTTCACTTGCAGGAAGCAACACAAATTCACCATCTTTACGGCAACTTACCAAATCCTCCGCGAAACTTCCATCTTTGTTTAAAACAGAGTTTGCCTGAGCAATGATATATTTATTTTCTTCCATCGCAGAAACATAAATAATTTCATCTGTAACTTTACCGTCAACAACTTTTCTGTATGGTGTTTCAATGAAACCATATTTATTTATCACAGCATAAGATGCGAGTGAGTTAATAAGACCGATGTTTTGACCTTCCGGTGTTTCAATAGGACAAATACGTCCGTAATGTGTAGGATGAACGTCTCGAACTTCAAATCCTGCACGTTCTCTTGTCAATCCGCCAGGACCAAGTGCAGACAATCTTCTTTTATGTGTAATTTCGGAAAGAGGATTGTTTTGATCCATAAATTGTGAAAGTTGAGAAGAACCCAAGAACTCTTTCACAGCAGAAAGCACAGGTCTTGCATTAACTAAATCTTGTGGCATAACAGAATCTATTTGAGCAGAGGACATTTTTTCCCTTATTGCTCTTTCCATTCTGACAATACCGATTCTGTATTGATTTTCAAGGAGTTCACCAACCGCACGAATACGTCTGTTGGAAAGGTTATCAATATCATCAATTTCACCTTTACCATCCCTTAAATCAACCAAATATTTAATAACTTTGATAACATCATCACGACGAAGAATTGTTAAACCCTCCGGTGCATCTTCAAATGAAATATCAAGTCTTGTATTCAACTTAAATCTTCCAACAGATGATAAATCATAAAAATCCTTATCAAAGAACATCTTAAAGAACATACTTTCCGCAGATGATACTGTAGGTGGTTCACCCGGACGCATTACTTGATAAATATCAAACAAAGCTTCTTCACGAGTTTTATTTTTATCCACAACCAAAGTATTTCTGATATGTGGACCTACTGTCACATTATCAATATAAAGAACGGAAATTTCTTTAATTTTTGCATCTGCAAGTTTTGAAATAACTTCTGCGTCAATTTCCTGACCAGCTTCTGCAATAACTTCAAATGTTTCCATATCCAATATATCATCAGACAAATACATACCAGCAGTTGCAAGTTGTTCATCTGTAATATAAAGTTCGGTCAAACCACCTTCTGCTAATTTTTTTGCATTACGAGGAGAAATTTTTGTTCCCTGTGCAAGAACCACTTCACCATTTTTTGCATTAACCAAATCATATGCAAATTTAACACTTTTTGTGATAAGTGAAGCATCAAAAGGTTTTTTCCAACCGTTTTTAAATTTTGTAAGTTTTTCTTCATTATAGAAAAGTTTAAGTATCTCATTTGATGACATACCAACTTTTTCAATTGTTTCCGGATTTTGCCCCTCTGCAATAGCTTTTTGAACGGCCATTTCTGTTTCATCATTATAAAAAGATGATAACAAAGAAGTCACAGGGATTTTACGTTTTTTATCAATTCTGACATAAAGAATATCTTTTGCATCAAATTCAAAATCCAACCAAAAACCGCGTGAAGGAATGATTTTCGCACTAAATAATAATTTACCGCTTGCATGAGTTTTTCCTTCGTCATGTGTAAAGAATGCACCAGGTGAACGTTGCATTTGTGAAACGAATACACGCTCTGTTCCATTAAATATCAATGTGCCTTTATCTGTCATAAGAGGCACTTCACCCATAAATATTTCTTGTTCTTTAACATCTTTTATGGATTTATTTCCTTCGTCATCTATATCCCAAATAATAAGTCTTAATGTCACACGAAGAGGTGCCGCGAAAGTAAGTCCGCGACGAAGACATTCTTCTGCATCATATTTTGGAGCATCAAATTCATATTTAACAAATTCTAAATCAACAAGTCCGGAAAAATCATGTATAGGAAATACAGATTTGAAAACGGCTTGTATACCGACATCTTTTCTTTCTTCGGGTTTTTCTTCTAATTGAAGGAAACTTTTATAAGATTCTTCTTGAATTTTAATAAGATTTGGAACATCAATAGGAGCTTTAATTTTACCAAAGTCTTTTCTGATTCTTTTATAAGCATTAAACATATTTTTATCCTTTTTTGTTTTTTGGCTTGAACCTTAAAAGTTTATCATCTTTTTAAAGTCTCAAATTAACTTTTTTTGCTTTTTTAATACTACAGTCGGCTAAAAATCCGAAAGGGAGGAAGAAGAAAAGCTAATCTTCAACCTCCACCAATAATATAATTAGAACTTATTTAAGTTCAACAGTTGCACCAGCACCTTCTAATTTTGCTTTCATTTCTTCAGCAGCTGTTTTTGCAACACCTTCTTTAATTGTCTTTGGTGCGCCATCAACTAAGTCTTTTGCATCTTTTAAACCAAGTCCAGTGATTTCACGAACTTCTTTAATAACTGCAATCTTGTTTCCACCAGCAGATACAAGAACAACATCAAATTCTGATTTTTCTTCTGCTGCTGCACCAGCTGCTGCACCACCTGCCATTACAACAGGAGCTGCTGCTGAAACGCCCCAACGTTCTTCTAATTTTTTTGAAAGCTCTGCTGCTTCCATAACTGTTAATTGGTCAAGTTCACCCATAATTTTTTCTAAATCTGCCATTTTTTTATCCTTTTTTTTATTTTTAAATGGTTAATATTATTTTTGTTTTAAGCCGCTTCTTTTTCAGAATAAGCTTTGAAAACTCTTGCAAGATTTCCAGCAGGAGCGGAAAGGACAGCACAAATCTTAGCCCTAGCTTCATCAAGAGATGGAAGCATAGCAACCGATTTAACACCGGCAACATCCAAGATTTCATTGCCCATTGCACCACCAAGTATTTCAACCTTGTCATTTTCCTTTGCAAAATTAAAAATAACTTTTGCAGAAGATACTGGATCCTTTGAAAATGCAATCAATGTTGAACCTTTGAAAAGTGGAGCAAGTCCTTCAAAGTTAGTTCCGTTCAAAGCAAGCTTTGTAAGTCTATTTTGTGTAACTTTGATTGTTGCATCAAGATCCAACGCTTTCTTTCTTAAATCGGAAATTTCTGAAACTGTTAATCCTTTAAAAGAAGCAACAACAACAGATTCTGATTCTGAAAAAGAAGAGTTAAGTCCTGAAATCCAATCTTTTTTATCATTACGATTCATTTACAAACCTTTCTTTTTTTCTTGGTTAATATTAAGTTTTAAAACATTTTATTTTAAAACCGCCCTTCTTGCCCAAGATAAAAATTTTAAATTTTTCTCTTGTCTTGGTAGGGAGGAAAAATCCATTTAAGTTTACACCCCTACTGTCTTGGACAAGTATTTTTGTTGGCAATTATTTCAAATCGCCCAAATCTATTCTTAAACCAACACCTTGTGTTGATGAAAGAGTTACTTTTTTAAGATATGTTCCCTTTGATGTAGCAGGCTTTGCCTTAACAATAACATCAATAAATGCACGAACATTTTCTTCTAATTTAGCTTCACCAAAAGACATTTTACCGACACCAGCATGAACAACACCAGCTTTTTCCGCACGGTATTCAACTTGTCCGGCTTTTGCCTTTTCAACTGCTTCTTTAACATTCATTGTCACAGTTCCAAGCTTTGGATTTGGCATTAAACCCTTTGGTCCCAATATTTTAGCAACCTTACCAAGAACAGCCATCATATCAGGTGTTGCAATACATCTGTCAAAGTTAATTTGACCTTTCAAGATATTTGCAATCAAATCATCATCACCAACTATGTCGGCACCGGCATCTTTTGCCTCAGTTGCCTTTGGTCCCTTAGCAAAAACTGCAACAACACATTTTTTACCGGTTCCATTTGGAAGAGAAACCATACCGCGAATATTTTGGTCTGATTGTTTTGTATCAATACCGAGATTCATCGCAACATCAACAGTTTCATCAAACTTTACGGTTGATTTTTCTTTTAAAACTTTTAAAGCCTCTGATATAGTGTATAACTTTTCTTTATCAAGACCTTCATTCATTTTTTTCATTCTTTTAGATACAAAAGTCATTTTCTTAGCCCTCCACTACATCAACACTCATAGTTTTACATTGACCTTCAACCATAGACATAGCAGCCTCGATTGTGTGGCAGTTCATATCTTTCATCTTTTTTTCAGCAATCTCTTTTACCTGAGATTTTGTAAGCTTTCCAACAGATGGACCTTGACCAGGAGTTTTACTTCCTGATTTAATACCTGCAGATTTTTTAATCATAAAACTAACAGGAGGTAATTTAACTACAAAATCAAAAGATTTATCTTTGTAAACAGTAATAATAACTGGACAAGGGACACCCTTTTCCAAATCAGCTGTTTTATCATTAAATGCTTTACAGAATTCCATAATATTCACACCTGCTTGACCAAGAGCTGGACCAACAGGAGGTGAAGGATTAGCAGAACCCGCAGCAATTTGCAATTTTACATATTTTGCAATTTCTTTTTTGGATGCCATTTTAAACTCCTTTTTTTACTTTGTTATTAGGAATGGTAGTGTGGTTATGGCGAACCTACTACCGGTTAAATTTATCTTTCATTACTATATCGGCATTGTGAACACAATCCCTTGCAAACATAATCAACAGGAACCTTTGGTAAATTTTCCACTTTCTCTTCAGGTATTCCAAATTCAACCTTTGGAAAGAAAGACTTCAACCCGTCAACTATACAATATTTAATAAAAAACATTTTGTTCATTTTTTTACCTATAATTTCTCAACTTGATTAAATTCCAAATCAACTTGTGTAGGTCTTCCAAAGATAGAAACAGAAACTTTCACTCTTTGTTTTTCATCATCAATTTTTTCAATTACACCGTTAAATGATGCAAATGGACCTTCACAAACTTTAACTTGTTCACCAACTTCATATTTAATATCCGAAACAAAACTTTCATCTGTGTTTTCCAATCTGTGAATAAGATTTTCCGCATCCCTTTCACTAACAGGAGAAGGTTTAGTTCTTGAACCCAAAAATCCAGAAACAAGAGGAATATCACGAACCATATGCCAAGTATCATCATTCATAACCATACGGATAAGCACATATCCAGGGAAGAACTTTTTTTCTACCTTAACCTTTTTACCTTGTTTAATTTCGGTTGTTTCTTGTGTAGGAATAAGGATTTCCACAAAAGAATCTTCCATTTTCTGTTTTTTAATTTTTTCTTCCAAACGTTTAACAACAGCCTTTTCACAACCGGAATGCACATAAACAATATACCATCTTGCACTATCATTTTTAGGTTGTTCTACCGTTTTTTGTTCTGTAATATCCATAATCCTATCCTTTATTAATTAAAAGTTAAAAACAAAACTCATAAGCCACATAAAAAATCTGTCTACAAGAAAGAAAAACAAAGCAAACAAGATTGAAAACACAAAAATCATAACAGCAGAAGACACCGTTTCACGTTTAGTAGGCCAGACAACCTTAGCCATTTCCTGCTTTACTTGTTCAAAAAAATTAACAATTTTACCAAACATTCAACAACCTCACTTTGTTTCAGTAAACAAATCTTCCCGATTCGTTTTTATATATAAACTCTTATAAACATAAGGTTTTACCTTAGTTTTATGGCAGGGGCAGAAGGATTCGAACCCACGACCAACGGTTTTGGAGACCGCTACTCTACCAGCTGAGCTATACCCCTATCTATTTGATTTTACGGAATATAGTAAAACTAGCTCTATATAAGTAGAAAGAGTCTACACCAAAATCCCTTGTAAAATCAAGTATTTTTTTAAAGCCTCAATAATATACACAATTTTTTTTATAATTTCAATCAAAAAGTCTTAAAAAAGATTCATATTCTGCCACTTTCCGGAAAAAAAAGATTGACTTTACCCCACCCCCACCATAATATAATCTGCAAAGATAAACAAAAGAAAGGTTTTGTTATGAAAAAAAATACTGCAAACAAAGAAAATGCTATAAGCTTTTTTGATGCATACGTAAAAATGTTGGATGAAAAGGCTTATAAAGAAGAAATCGAAGCTTTAAAGGATAAAAATGGACACTTGCATTTTAGATATGGAAAATGGAAACCTTTTCACAGATACGACATTCTTATAAAAGAACTAAAAAGGATAATGGAGCGTTATCACAAAGACGGACAGGATATATACGAACAATTCGTCGCCGAAATAAATGAAACAAATTATCCGACAGAGATAAAAGAAAAACTTTTGGCTGATATTAAAAATGATTTATTCTCAAAACCTTCTGAAAATAAAGAAGAGAATAAAAAAGAAAATAAAAAAGAAATAAAGGAAATAGAAAATCTTCTAACCTCTTTACATCTTCCAAAATATCTATTCAACTATGGACTATATGATTGCGTAAATCCAAAGGAAGCAATAAAAAAACTTTCACCCCTTTCTCTTGATATGCAAAAAAAGATAGTAAGAAATTACGGCAATGTTTTAGAATTTTTTGAAAATCCATCAAAGGAATTATGCTTATATACTATCAAGGAAAAAGATTCACATATATGCAGAATCCCTGAAAAATATCAAAACGACCTTGACATTCAACTCGCTATAATTGAAAAGACTTCTTATTTTCCTGTAAAAAAGATAAAACTTCTTCCACAGGCAAGAATTGAATACATAAAGAAATATCCAGAGGAAATCATAAGAGAAATAACTAAATTTAATTATAATCAAGAAGAAAGACTAACCATTTATGATTTAAACAAGGAAGAATTGGAAATCTATCAACAATCAATTGAAAAATACTTTGTAAACAAAGTCAAAAATGACCCTATATACATAAAGGAAATAAAAAATCCTTCCGCAGTTATAAAAGAAACTGCTTTAAAGGCATTCAAAGAACAATATACAAGATAAATTTCCATTCAAAATATTTTTACAAAAACTAAAAATACTTTGACTCTCATACTAAAATTTATTATGATACTTCAAAATAAATTAAAAAGAGGTAAAAATGGAAAATATATACAGAACAAACACCTGCGGTGATATTAACGAAAGTTTCATTGGTAAAAAAGTTCGTCTTTCCGGTTGGATAAATTCCAAACGCGATCACGGCGGACTTGTTTTTATCGATTTACGCGACCATTACGGAATAACTCAATGTGTGATTGATACAACACATCCAGACTTTCCTAAACTAGACCATCTAAGAATTGAAAGCGTCATTTCCGTATATGGCGAAATAGTTGCAAGAGATCCTGAAACCGTAAATGAAAACTTACCGTCCGGACATGTCGAACTTAAAATCGAAAATTTTGATGTTATATCATCGGCCGAAGTCCTTCCAATACTCGTTGCAACAGACGAACAATTTCCAGAGGACTTACGTTTGAAATATCGCTATATTGATTTAAGAAGGTCAAAACTTCAAAAAACAATAAAACTCCGTTCCCAAATAATAAAAGCTATGCGTGATTATATGTGGGACGAAGGTTTCAACGAACTTCAAACACCGATACTTACCGCTTCCTCACCGGAAGGGGCAAGAGATTTCTTGGTCCCATCAAGATTACATCCCGGAAAATTCTATGCTCTTCCACAGGCACCGCAACAATTCAAACAACTTGCTATGGTTGCGGGATTTGATAAATACTTTCAGGTTGCTCCTTGCTTCCGTGATGAAGATTTAAGAGCCGACCGAGTTTTGGAATTCTATCAACTTGATATGGAAATGTCATTTGCAACACAGGAAGATGTCCTTTCCATCGCAAAGGGTTTAGTTGAAAAAACTTTCTCAAAATTTGCAAACGGAAGAAAAATTTCCGACTGGAAAACTATCCCTTATGCCGAAGCAATGGAAAAATATGGCTCCGACAAACCTGATTTAAGAAATCCTTTAATAATAAAGGATGTAACAGAAGCATTCAAAGACTCAACTTTCACAATATTTGCAAACTCCATTGCAAAGGGTTCCGTTGTAAAAGCAATAGTCGCCCCATCAAGTTCTGAAAAACCTCGCTCATGGTTTGACGGACTTAACGAATGGGCAAGGGCAAACAAAGCTCACGGCCTTGGCTATATAGTTTTTGATAAGGAAAATGGCGAAGAAAAAGGTCCTATTGCAAAAAATCTTACAAAAGATAGAATAGATTTGATAAAAGAAATTTGCGACATAAAAAATGGGGACAGTGTGTTCTTTGTATGCGACAAATTAACTACCGCACAAAAATTTGCGGGACTTACAAGAACAAAGTTGGCAACAGATTTGGATTTAATTGAAAAAGATATATTCAAATTCGCCTTCATAGTTGATTTCCCATTTTATGAAATGGATGAAACAACCGGCAAACTTGATTTCGGACACAATCCATTTTCAATGCCACAGGGCGGATTGGAAGCCCTAAAAAGCAATGACCTTTTATCAATAAAGGCATACCAATACGATATAGTATGCAACGGTTATGAAATGGCAAGTGGAGCTGTTCGAAACTACGATATTGAAACTATGGTAAAGGCATTTGAAAATGTCGGCTATACAAGAGCTGATGTAGAAGAAAGATTTTCAGGTCTAATTACCGCTTTCAAATATGGTGTTCCTCCACATGCCGGAATAGCATTGGGAATTGACCGAATAGTAATGCTTCTTGCAGATGAACCAAATCTTCGTGAAGTAATCCTATTCCCAATAAACGGTCGTGGTGAAGATTTAATGATGGAAGCTCCATCTGTAATTGATGAAAAACAACTAAAAGAATTACATATAAAAGTGGAACTGCCTAAAAAACAACAATGAAATAAAAACGGAGGGAAATAATGAAAAAAAATTGGAAAAAGTTCTTAACAAACACAGACATAATTCCAACAAATAAACCATTATTTCCCATTCGCTGGCTTTTCATATTTGCTTTGGTTGCAAGTATTATTTTCTATAGATTCGTATACATATATATCTATCCATCAAAACTTGGCGAAATTTTATACAACTACAAAATATCTCACACTTCACAAATATATATTGAAGGATTTTTTCTGACTGCATGGGTAATATTTTTAACTGCTTTCTTATTCAAAATAAGCGGACTTTTATATGATTACATAATAATCCCTCTAATAAAAATATTATACTACTTGTTAATGAAAATATTATATGCTCTTGATAAATTAATTGAAAAGATAATCAAATTATTAAAAAGAAATAAAAAAACTGTTGCTCATAAATCTACTTATGTTAAAATAAAGAAAAAACATAAGAAATAATTATATGACAGAAGAAACAAAAGAACAACCTCATTACATAGGACACAGACAAAGATTAAGGGAAAAACTTCTTAAAAACGGAAGTGAATCTTTGGCTGATTATGAGCTGATAGAATTACTTTTATCCATTGCAATTCCACGACGCGATGTAAAACCTCTTGCAAAAGAACTATTACAACATTTCAAAACATTCGGCGGAGTAATCACTGCAAACCAAAATGATTTAAAAGAAATCAAAGGTATCGGCGACACAGTAATTGCAACTCTTAAAATTATAGAGGCAAGCCAAATAAAAACTCTAAAAGATAAAATTGAAAACACTTCTGTTATTTCAAACTGGACCGAACTTATCAACTATTGTAAACTAAATATAGGTTCAAAGGATACAGAGGAATTTCATATCCTATACCTAAATACAAAATGCCATTTGATAAAGGATGAAACCCACTCCACCGGAACAATAAATTCCTCCTCCGTTTATCCTCGTGAAATATTAAAAGAGGTCTTACAGGTTGGTGCAACTTCAATTATAATTGTTCACAATCATCCAACCGGAGATACTACTCCATCAAAGGCAGATATCCAAATCACCAGAAAAATAAAAGAAACTCTACAAACTATTGATGTGAACCTTCATGACCACTTAATAGTATCAAAGGGAAATTATATAAGTTTCAAAATGCTTGGACTTCTTTGAAATAACAATAGAATTTACTTTTAATTTGTGATAAAATAAATATAAGGAACTATAACAAAAGGATATAAAAATGATTTTTGGAAAAAATAAAAAAAAGCAAACAAAAAATATCAAAAAAAATAATAAACCACAAAAATTGGAAAAAAAGTTAAAAACAACAACCCCAATAAAAAAGACACCTATAAAAACAGCAATGAACTTATCCTCATCAGATAACCGCATTTATTTCGGTGCCCTTGGTGGTATGGGCGACAGAATAGGTTGCAATCTATACCTTTACGGAACACGCGGACAATGGATAATAGTTGATATGGGTATTGGTTTCCCAACCGAACGTATGGCAGGTGCAGAATACGTAATCCCTGACGCATCTTTCTTAAAAGCAATAAAGGGACGAGTACTGGCAATACTTTTGACTCATTCACACGAAGACCACTACGGTGCAATACCATATTTATGGGAAGATGTAAAATGCCCTGTATACGGTTGCCCTTTTGCAATCAAAATGCTTGAAAATAAACTCTCTGAAACTGCATTATTCGGTAAAGTTCCACTCAGACAAGTTGATAAATCCGGTGCCAGATTTAACATAGGACCATTTGACATAGAATATTTTCACTTCACACATTCTATACCACAATCAAACGGTATTATCATAAGAACAGAACAAGGAGCCCTACTCCACACCGGCGATTGGAAATTGGACCCTACCCCACTTATCGATAAAACCTCCGATATGAAGGCATTAAAAGAATTGTCACGTGAAGGTTGTCTTGCTGTGCTAAGTGATTCTACAAATGCTCTTAACCTTGAACACAGTTTAAGCGAAGAAGTAGTAAGAGAAGAGCTTGAAAAAACTATCCGCAGTATAAAAAAAGGTAAAATAGTAGTCACTTGCTTTTCCACAAATGTCGTCCGTATGGAAAGTGTCTACAAAGCAGCCAAAGCTACAGGAAGAAGATTGGTCGTCCTTGGTCGATCTATGGAATCCAACAGCGACATTGCAAAATCAGAAGGTTATTTAAAAGACTTTGAATACATATCATCCGAAGATGCATCTAAATATGACAATGAAAAAGTTTTATATTTATGCACAGGAACCCAAGGCGAACCTCGCTCTGTTTTAACAAGAGTTGCAGAAGGCACTTACGCAGGGCTAAAACTTCATGAAGGTGATACCGTAATCTTCTCTTCCAAAATGATACCTGGAAATGAAGAGGCTATTTTAAATGTCCAAAATAACCTGTCCAAACACGGTATAAATGTTATAACAACTATGGATAATCCAAATATCCATGCCTCTGGTCACGGAAGCAAACCGGAACTTGAACAACTATATAACTTGCTTAAACCACAAATTGCAATTCCAATACATGGCGAACCAATTCACACTTTCAGAAATTATAAAATCGCTTTGGAATGCAAAATTCCAAACTCCATTCTTATAGAAAACGGACAATTCATTGCAATAGAAGACGGTAAAACCCCTCAAATAGTAGAGGTAATTCCAACAAACGAAATTATAATTGATGGAACAAGACAAATTTCCGCTGCAAACGATGTTTTCTCTGCAAGACGCAAAATCAACTACAACGGTGCAGTATTTGTAAGTATCATAATGAATAAATCAGGTTTGGTTGGCAAACCGGAAATTTCTTCTCTTGGAGTTTTTGAAACTGATGCAACCGGAATAATAAAATCATCTATAATAAATGAAATAAAATCGGTTATAAAAAACCTTTCCAAAAAAGAATTACAAAACAACTCCATTATCAGCGATATGATAACAGCCTCGACAAGACGAGTAATAAGAGACGCAATGGATAAAAAACCACCAGTTTCTGTTCATATTTCAAGGATATAAAAAAAGCCTCTATAAAAGGCTTTTTTTTATTATAATTTTTTCGAAATATTTTTTAAATACTTCTTTGCGTTTTTCCTAAACGGAGTTATTTTTAAAAATGAATAATATAAATACCAATATGAATTGGAACACCAAGTTTTCCAAGGTTTATCAGAATTTGAATAATGCACTATCAAAGGATTTTTCTTTGCATTTGAAATGTCCTCAATCGAAATTTTATATGGCTTAACCATTTCAGTAAAGAAACAAGTTTGCATATTAAATTTCCAATCAATAAACTTTACCTTACCTTTAAAAGTATAATTCAAAACATCTTGATCATTATACAAAAGCTTATTTTGCAACTTAGATACATTATTTATCAATTGACCCATAGCATCATCTTTTACCCATTTTTCATTATTAATAAGCAAGACTCCGGCATTAAAATAAGCATCAACTCCAAAAGCCTCCTTACCATAATTATAAGAAATATTTGAACCATCTTGCACAGCTACAATATAGTTATCCTCCAAATCAATATTATATAATTCTCTCAAAGAACCATTAACAACTATATCACAATCCAAATAAAGACATTTTTTTAAACTTGGTTTTAATTGAGGAATCAAAAATCTAAAATAAGTAGCCTTTGTAATATAATCTATATTTTCAGGAAAAGATTCGAACAAACTGTTATCTACTTTAAGATATTCAATATTTGCCTTTTCTGATTGTAATTTAGAAAGCAACTTTTTATTTTTTCTTGAAATACCTCCATCCAAAATATAAAAATTAAACATATCTTCCAAATAAGCATTGGTTAATATAGACCTTATTGCAACATACAACTGCTCTACATAATTATTATCTGTTGCAAAAAATATATTCATTTTCATAGGGAAATATTTGCTATTCTGCGATAAAACTCGTGAAATAGAATTGGTTATATTATATTCGACATTAGAAACAAAACTATAACAATTGGAACAAATCTGTTTTAAATAAGAAAAATATAATTCATTACAAATATAAAGTTTATCATTCCAACCATTTTCTTTCACAAAATCAAAGACAAGTTTAAAAACCATAAACTCCTTAAATAAAAGGAATGAATGTGAATTAACTTCACAAGTTACAGTAGATTTAGGATGTCTTACATAATTATAAAGTTTTTTATCTAAAAAATAAATATTTTTAGACTTCATTAAATATAAAAAACAAAAAACTATATCTTCAAATAAACCAATAGATGGTATTTTTAAATTCCATTCATCAATTATGGAACGCTTAAAAATCTTGTTCCATAACATTTTCACTTGACTATTATAAATAGATAAATCTATATCCCTTTTAGAATTACTATAAAGCAAAGGAACTAATTTTTCTCTAAGAAAACGCTCATTACATTCACCAACATCTACATAACGATAACTACACTCCACCATATCGACATCATATTTAAGCATGGCATTAATCATCTTTTTACACATATCCAGTTCATACCAATCATCACTGTCACACCACATAATATATTCTGATGTTGAAACGTCTAAACCCTTCTGCCTTGTATAACCGACACCCTTATTTACATCATTTTTAAAAACTTTAACCCTAGAATCTTTACTTGCATATTCATTTAAAATTTCAAAAGAATTATCAACAGAACAATCATCAACACAAACAATTTCCAAATTTTTATATGTTTGCTTTATAAGACTATCTAAACAACGCTTCAAAGTTTTTTCGGCATTATATACAGGAACAATAATAGAAATACTTTTTTTCATAACTTAAAAACCCCATAAATTAAGATTCATTTTTAGAACAATTGACTACATCATATACAATACTCTCACTAATAATAATGGCATCTTCCTTAATTTGTTGCCCTTTTTTAAGAATAGCTTCAAGTTTTTCTTCAAATTTTTCATCCGGAACAAAGGAAATTTCATCATTAATAGATAATTCCATACTCTGAGCAAAAGATAACTCTCCACACTTTCTTACAAACTCACGCATCTCTTGATTAAGTTCTTCCGTTCTTTCATAAAGATTTTTACATTTTTTAAAAATCTCATCTTCAAATTGATTAGATTTTGCAAAACACCTTTTCTCATTATTAAGTTCAACAGGGAGAAAAGGGAAATATTTTTCTTTATTTTTTCTAAATAACTTAAACATAATTCCAACCTAACATATAAAAATAGAAAAGGAAATAAGAAAAAAATCTCCCTCCAATCCCCTTTTCTATATATTAAAAAACAATTATTATAATCTTACAAGTTTTCCTCCGTTGGAAGTCCAATTATCGACATTTCCTGTACTCTTATCAGTAGAAGATGTCAATCCGGAAATAGAAGAACTTCCAGCAGAACCATTAGAACAGTGACAAACTGATCCATAAGATCCTGTTGTATATTTACTTCCACTGGTTCCGGCTGTCACTTGAAATGTTCTTGTTGATTTACCACTTTCAGTTACAACTAACTTTGGAGAACCATTATTATATGTGTAATTAGCACTTGCAGTATTAGAAACATAAAATATATAGTAAGCTGTTCCACCACTACCACCATAACCGGTACATGATGAAGAAGAGTAGCTACTAGAACATCCACCACCCGAAGAACCACAACTTACATTACTACCACTTGCTCCTTTTAAAGAAATTCTATACCAACCAGGTTCCAACTTTCCACTCCAATTACTTATTCCAGAAAATATGACAGAAGCACCACCCTTTGTAGACGGATTAAAACATTGCGAAGCAGATGTTGCCCCCGGATTAGAAGATAATCCACTTGGACAAGCGGTACATTGATAAATTGTTTGTGCACCGGCAGCACTGGACACAGTAAACAATCCAAGCAATGTTTTCTTTAACAAACTATATTTATTTAAAAAACTATCAAAACCTATTTTCATGATCTTTCCCTTTCTTTTATTAATAGATTAATTTTTTATATTCACTGAATCCGCAAGCAGATACTTTATTCAAATAAGTTCCACCCGGACACAAAATTGATATACATTTACCAACACCAGCAGTTTCCTTAAAGCTTCCTTCCGGACACTCTTTACATTTACGCTCACTCTCCTCATAATACCTACCCACAGGGCAAGAACACCCATCTGTTGTATAAGTAGCTTTTTCCGAAGTCGCCAAACAGTTATTGCTTGATTTTGGAACACAATACTTAACTAAAACATCATCAAAAGCAGTTGAATAAGCGATTGTAGACAATGTCGAACAAAAAATACCCGACATTACAAGAAATAATAACGCTTTCTTTTTCATGATCTTTTTTCTCCCTTTTATTACACTTTGTCTTTAACCCCTAACAAAGTGTCGAACCCAAAAATAACCACATTCAAAAATTAAGTTAACAAAATTTTAATTTCAATTTTATCCCTAGAAATTTAAAATTTTTTTAATCATTTATATAATTATTTTTGTCTTCTCGCCCTATTTTCATAGAACTGATTCGATAATATCATATAAAAATTTTATTGTAAAGTGTTTTTAATCCTTTTTTTTAATCTTGAAAATTTTCCCTTGTAAAAAGATATAAAAATAGTATCATATGCAACTATAAAACCTAATAAAAACAAACGAAAGGTAAAAAATGGTTGATATAACAAAATTAATGTGTGATGGAAACGAAGCCGCATCTGATGTAGCATACAGACTAACTGATTTGGCAATTATATACCCAATCACTCCATCATCACCTATGGCTGAAAATTATGAAGTATGGAGCAACGCAAAACGCAAAAATCTTTTTGGTGTAGTTCCGGAAGTGACAACTATGCAATCCGAAGCAGGTGCAATCGGTGCCGTTCACGGTGCTCTACAGGCCGGATCCCTTGCAACAACATTCACCGCATCCCAAGGATTACTTTTAATGATTCCTAATATGTATAAAATTGCCGGTGAGCTTTTCCCATTCGTTATGCATGTAAGTGCAAGAACCGTTGCCTCCCATGCCCTATCAATATTCGGCGACCATTCCGATGTTATGGCATGCCGTCAAACCGGATTCGCAATGATTGCATCAAATTCTGTACAGGAAGCACACGATATCGCAACAATCGCACACTCCGCAACACTAAAAACTCGTGTTCCGTTCTTACACTTCTTTGATGGTTTCAGAACTTCACATGAAATAAACTTAATCGAAAAAATATCAGATGAAGTTCTATCAAAAATGATTGATACATCAAAAATNGATGAATTCCGTGAAAACGCCCTAACACCGGAAAAACCAGCAATCCGCGGAACTGCACAAAATCCTGATGTATTCTTCCAAGCACGTGAAGCATCAAACCCTTACTATGATAAAGTAGAAGGCATAGTAAAAGAAGAAATGAAAAGATTCGGCGAACTCACAGGTCGTCACTATGATGTTGTTGAATATGTGGGAGCTCCTGATGCTGACAGAGTAATCGTTGCAATGGGTTCCGGTTGTGAAACAATAGAAGAAACAATAAAAGTCCTAAACNCAAACGGCGAAAANTTAGGTTTGTTAAAAGTTCGCTTATACCGTCCTTTCCCAACAAANGCTTTNGTAAACGCACTTCCAAAATCTGTTAAAAAAATCTCTGTTCTTGACAGGACAAAAGANGCAGGCTCCTTGGGTGAACCGTTATACCTTGATGTATGCTCAGCTCTTAAGGAAGAAAANCGTTGTGACATTTTCGTAAATGGTGGTCGTTACGGTATTTCATCAAAGGAATTTACCCCAAATATGGTAAAGGCTGTTTACGATGAATTAAACTCATCTAATCCTAAACAAGAATTCACCGTTGGTATCAATGACGATGTAACNCATCTGTCACTTGATTACAACAACGGATTCGAATTAAATGACAAAGATACTTACTCTGCACTATTCTATGGTTTAGGAAGTGATGGAACAGTCGGTGCAAACAAAAACTCCATCAAAATCATCACATCCGAAACAACAAAATACGGTCAGGCATACTTTGAATACGACAGTAAAAAATCCGGTGGAAACACTATTTCNCATTTAAGATTTAGTGATAATAAGATAAAGGCACCTTATTTAATAAGCTCTGCAAATTTCTTAGCCGTTCACCACTTNCCATTATTTTACACACTTGATATGTTAGCAAATATCAAAGAAGGTGGTATTTTACTTATCAACTCACCATTCAAACGTGAACAACTTTGGGAAAATTTACCATTNGAAGTTCAAGAACAAATCATTGCTAAAAAATTAAAGGTATACGCAATCAANGCAAACATAGTTGCTCNCGATTCCGGTATGGGAAGAAGAATAAACACAATTATGCAAACTGCCTTCTTCCATTTAGCAGGNGTNATTCCAAGNGAACANGCNATCAANGCNATNAAAAAGGCAATCGAAAAAACCTATATGAAAAAGGGGCCGGAAGTTGTCGAAATGAATTACAAGGCTGTTGATAATGCCATATCAAATATATATGAAGTAGAAGTTCCAAACAAACCTTCTGAAAATGCAAGGCCAAGACCTTCCGTTGTATCAAGTGATGCAACCGAAGTTNTAAAACGTCTTCATGCTCAAATAATCGCAGGAAAGGGAAATGACTTACCTGTATCCGCATTNNCACCNGACGGAACATTCCCAACNGCAACTTCAAAATANGAAAAACGNTCTATCGCAGAAATGGTTCCTGTATGGAATAACCTAACCTGTATTCAATGCGGTAAATGTGCATTCATTTGCCCACACGGTGCAATCAGAACAAAAGTTATGACTGACGAAGAATTAAAGAATGCTCCAAACACATTCAAAGTTGCAAAATACAAAACAAAGGAACTTGGCGAAAACTTAAATTACGTTGTTCAAGTATCACCGGAAGATTGCACAGGATGTGGTCTTTGTGTTGCAAACTGCCCTGTAAAAACACCGATAGAGGGAACAGATAAAACTGCACACGCAATTACAATGACTCCAATCCAAGAAGTTGGAAAAATGGAAAGCGAGAATTTCAAATTCTTTGAAACTATTCCATATATCGATAGGGCAAAATTAAACCCTGCACTTCCTAAACACGTTCAACTTATGCAACCGTTGTTTGAATTCTCCGGCGCATGTGCTGGCTGTGGTGAAGCAGGTTATATAAAAATCATCACTCAACTTTTCGGTGACCGTATGATGATTGCAAATGCAACNGGTTGTTCTTCCATCTATGGTGGAAACTTACCAACAACACCTTATGCAAAAAATGATAAAGGATTCGGTCCTGCATGGTCTAACTCTTTATTCGAAGACAACGCAGAATACGGTTATGGTCAAGTTATCGCAGTTGAAACTCTTTCAAACACTGCAAAAACTTTACTAAAAGAATTGTCATCAACAATCGGCGATAATTTGGTTACCGAAATACTTGATGCAAAACAAACAACCGACNNTGAAATAGAAGCACAAAGACAAAGAGTAAAGGCATTAAAGGAAAAATTATCATCTGCAAAGGATGAAAAATCAAAAATGCTTTTATCTGTTGCCGACTACCTAATCAAAAAATCATTATGGATTTTCGGTGGTGACGGTTGGGCATACGATATCGGATACGGTGGTCTTGACCATGTTTTAAATATGGGAAAGAATGTAAACATATTCGTTCTTGATACCGAAGTATACTCCAACACCGGCGGTCAACAATCTAAATCAACTCCATTCGGTGCAAGTGCAAAATTTGCAACCGGCGGAAAACAACTTATGAAAAAAGATTTAGGTTTAATCGCAATGGCAAACTCCAATGCTTATGTTGCAAAAATCGCAATGGGTGCAAACGAAGTCCAAGCAGTNAAAGCAATCCGTGAAGCAGAAAGCTTTGACGGTCCATCACTTATAATTGCTTATGCNCCTTGTATCGCACACGGATTCGATTTAGTAAACGGTGCTAACCAAACAAAGGCAGCTGTTGAATCCGGACACTGGCCACTTTACAGATTCGACCCAAGGTTAATCTCAGAGGGCAAGGCTCCACTTCAACTTGACAGCCGTATTCCAACTCTTGATATTCGCGAATATCTATTAAAGGAAACAAGGTACAAAGTAATTAAAAACACAAACCCTGAAAAGTTTGAAGAAATAGTTCGTCAACGAACATTTGAAAATAATTACAAATTCCACTTCCTTGAATACCTAAGCAAATTCAAGTCAGAAGAATAAAATAAAGAGGAGCCATAAAAAGCTCCTCTTTTTACTTCCACATCCACACATATCGGGATTTAATACAACACAAAAAATCCTTGACCTTTAATATAAAATAAGTATAAAATCCTAATATAGAAACAAAACATAGAGGGAAAAATGTATAAAAAATTCTTAAATTCATTTATAATAACAACTACTGTTTTAATAAATACCCCTATAAGGGCACAAGAAATCAAACCTATGGAAAAACCAACAAAAAAGGCAAATCCCATAAATGTACAATACTCTGATACTCTTGCGAAACCAACTCCTATAAATGTAAGCTATTCTAACAAATCCGATAAATCAAACAACACGGAAACAGAAACAGCTTCACAATCCCAAAATGAAAAATCCTCATTTTCATTAAAGGGTTTACAAATAGGTGCCGGTATAGGAGCTCTCGGTGGTGCTAACTTTCAATTGGGATACAGAATTCCATACAGCTCTGATAATTTCTTTAAAAACAGATTAGGTTTTCGTGTAGAATACAACACATGGAACCCATTAAAAAGCACTGTCGAAGATTACTTTGAAAAACACCCGATAGATTTAGATGACAACGAATTTACAGCTATTTTAGATGGTCATCAATTCGGTGCATTAATTGATTTCTATCCATTCAGCTATACACCTGTTTTGGGAAATTTCAGATTATCTGCAGGTTATTACACAGGTGATTTCTCGGTCGGTGCATCTCTAACAAAATCTCAAGAAGAAATATTCTCTATGCAATCACAAACAAGCTATGAAGATATTTTCTATAAAGTCAACGGCACGGCAACTCTAACCGCTACATTAGATTATGATGTAAAGGGTCCATACGCAGGTTTGGGTTTTGATATAGGATTATTATTTGGTCTTAAAATGTATTTTGATGCCGGTGTAGTCTTCACAGACAAACCAAACATTGCAACTGATATAGCCGGAACCGGAACATTAACAATCTGTAATGACGAAACTTGTTCATCAGGAACGGATATTGCAATAGATACAAATAACGAAGAAATTCAAAAATTGCTAAACGATACAAAGAAACAATACGAAGACGAACTTGATGAAATAAGAAAAGGATACTTTCCAATCATAAAGCTGGGCTTCTTATACAGATTCTAAAAAAACTATCCCCCTTGGAAAACCTTGGGGGATTTTAATAAATTTATAATTCTAATATTCTTTAATAAATTTAGCATTTTTATCAAATTCTAATAATTTATCATTACATATTACAAATTTATTGTTGCTTTGCTTATCGATACCACATTGGCTAGTACCATAAAGAGTATTACTAGCCCACAATGAAGTACTGTTATTGTGTTCAGTTTCAATACGTTGGCAATAATGACATGGATCAATAAATAGAATTTCTTTTGAATATGTTTTATCATTATAGGTCCAAGAAATTATTTTTTTATTACTATATCCATTAGTTACAGATGTAAGTCCAAAGAATGATCCTCCTTTTAATGTTGGAGGATAACAATACATTATGCCATTTGAGCTTACATTTACACTAACTCTGTTTTGTTCCACCTTAATCCTTGTATCACAAAGATATCCAGCCAGCTCAACCATAAAATAATCCTTCTGACATTTACTTATCGCACCAGATGTTGCACCACCACTTCCATTTGATGAATATCCAACATCACATTTAATATTACAACTATCAGAAGACTCAAATGTATAATGATCCCCTGAAACTTTGCAACATAAATTATTATTTTTCACGGTATTACTATTACAAGTCCAAGAACAACTATTGGTACTATATGATGAATCTGCAGGCTTATTTGCACAACACAAACTTCCGTTTTTAGTATACCCACTATTGCAAGTCCAAGAGCAATTATTTCCACCATTGCCCGCGGAAGTATAGGAAGAGTTAGCGGGTTTATTCGTGCAAGCGACGCATTTAAAAAGGTCTGCGGA
>JAAVBO010000014.1:0-31974 GCA_014803575.1 bacterium
AAGACCAGATGTTCTTCGATAGAGATGAGGTTCATAATGGCGATGGATAGGTCTTGGTCAGAGGATAAATCCTTTGGGTTTAGTTTTTTCATATTGTCGATTTTTTCCACGAAGTTTTTGATAGATTCTTCTCTTGTATTTTTCTTTGCCATCTTGCTCTCCTTACCTTTCAAATATTATATATCAAATTTAATATATAGTATAAATGATATATATTATAAAGTCAATATATTTTATTGAAAAAAATCTTTTAACTATATATAATAAAGAAAAGGGATTAAATAATGGAAAAGTTGCCACCACATATTTTGAAAAAAGCTATTAAGGGGATTTCCTATATCGGGCATCCTTTACGGATAAGGATTCTTGAATATTTGGATGTGAACGGAAGCTCATCCGTTTCTGATATAACAAAGGGATTGGGGCAAGAGCAAATTATAATTTCGCAAAATTTGAAAAAACTTCGTGATGCAAATCTTGTAAAAACAAATAAAAAAGGGGTGTTTGTTTATTATGATATTTATGAGGAACATCCGGCAAGTATTTTTGTTTGTATAAGAAAGCTTTATGCTCTTATAAGCAATAATGATAAATTTTTAACTGACAATTTCAAACAATTATTACCGGTAGACTTTATGAGTATGGTAGCAAATCAAATAAAATTATTTTCAAATACCGACAAAATGAAAATACTTAATTATTTACTTGAAAACGGGGAAAGTTTTGTATCTCAGATTGTTGAGGGAACCGGAATAAAGCAAACGAAAGTTTCTCTTTACCTTAAGCGATTATATGATGATGAATTTATAAAATCAAAAAGGGTCGGACGCTTTGTTTACTATGATATAACAAAGGGAGTTCACAAAACAGCACTTGAATGCACGCATAAACGATACAGTCTTGTAAAAGATAATTTTTAAAATTTTCTTTCCTTTTACATTTTTAGGAATATAATACTTTTATTTAAACAAATATAGGGGTTTTATTATGGAAAAGAAAAAAATATTTTTATCTGATAACGACGGAACTTTGACTGTTGCAAGAAAGAAAATTGTCGGTGAAATGGCCCAAACTTTGATTGAATTTTCTAAACATTTCCATTTCGCGGTTGTGACAGGTTCTCCTTACAAAGATATGATGGAGCAAATGCCGGAAGAACTTCTTCAAAGTTCAAATGTGGATTTTTGGTGTTGTATGGGTAATGCTCTTTACAGACAAGGAAAAGAAGTTTTAAATTCTCATAACACTATTGACTTTAATAAATTTAAAGATGTGCTTGATAACATACTTCAAAATTGCCCTGTGAAATTTCATAAATCTTTCCCAAGGCATCACGAAATAAACAATAACTGTGCTATAAACTTTACTATGTTGGGTCGCCCTGAAATTGGCGAGCCTTCACATGAGGATAGAGAGGAATATGTAGAGTGGGATAAACGCAACGGTCAAAGGCTTTGGATTATCAAATATTTGGAGGAGCGTTATCCTGAATACAATATGACCCTTGGCGGACAAATTTCTGTTGATATTGTGAAAAAGGGTTGTGATAAAGCACAAGTTGCGAATTACTATAAGGACTATCAAATCTCCTATTTCGGGGACAGGATTTATAAAACCGGAAATGATAATGCCATTGCGCATGAGATTGTTGATTTGGGCGGAACTATTTATTCCGTGGGTGGTCCGGCTGATACTATGAAAATTATGCAAACTTTGATAGAGCAAGATAAGTAAAATAATCCCCCAATTAAAGGGGGATTTTTTTCTGCCTTAATTCTATAAACAAAAAGTCAATTAAGTTTGCTTTTTTGGGCAAAATATGATACAATAAATCTATTAAAAATGAAAAAGGTGTTAAAATGATAAATCTTTTGAACGAAAGTGATTTAAATAGATATTTAACCAACATTATTTATGGAAAGGATGAGGTCCCTCATTGGGTGAGAGATAATACTTCTGAATCCCAAGATAATCTTAAAAACAGAAATTGGGTAGAGGAGAACAAGGACGATATTGTAAGGGCGATACTTCTTCAATATTTCAAAAAAAGAGTGCGTGAGTATATGAAGGACAACGCCAACTATTTTACTCCTGTTTCGGAGGATGAGCAAAATCTTCCTGAATGGGCGAAAAATGCGCTTAGCGAAAACAAGGACATATACCGTTTTGATGAAGAAAAAGTTCCAGCAAACTTCAATGAACAAATTGCAACTATCAGAGATTATCTATATTCTATGGCTGATGATTACGTTTACAAGTCATTAAAAAATCAGGGTAATTTAAAAATCAAGTTGAACTTTTTAAAATCACATAACGATTATTTATCATTTGAAAATACCCTTAACTTGGCAAAGCTTTGGCATGCAAGACTTGCTGAAAAATCAGCAAAAGTTCGTAAAGATGACAAGTTTTATCAAAAGTCATTGGAGGGAACAGAACTTGTAATGGAGCTTTCTGATGGTATGAAAGTGTATAAGTTATTAACCCTTGAAGCCCTTGATTTTGAAGGGGACAATATGGGGCATTGTGTAGGTAGTGGACATTATGATGAAGATTTGAAAAAAGGAAGCAAGGAATTTTATTCTATACGTGACGATAAAGGTGAACCCCATGTCACATTTGAAATAAAAGATGGTCGGCTTTTGCAATGCAAAGGAAAGCAAAACAAAAGACCTGTTAAGAAACATATATACTCCGCCAGAGAATTTGTTGAAAAACAAGGGTATGAATTAGCAAATGATTTAGATATGTTAGGTTATATAAAATTAATTGATGAGAACGATAATAAAGGAGTATACGATATATATAACATACCAAAAGGAACTTATAAGGATATTGATATTTTTGACCAAGATTTAACATCTCTTATGGATTTTAATTTTAAAGATATTATTATTACAGGGTATTTTAATTGTTCATATAATCAATTAACTTCTCTTGAAGGCGCACCAAAAATCGTTAAAGGAAAGTTTATTTGCTCTCATAATAAATTAACTAATCTTGAAGGTGGTCCAGAAGTTGTTAATGGGTATTTTGATTGTTCACAATGTGAATTAACAACCCTTAAAGGTGGACCTAAAATAGTTGAAGGAAGTTTTAATTGTTCTTCTAATAAATTAACCAGTCTTGAAGGTTATCCAAAAAATATTAAGGATTCTTTTTTGTGTTGTGGTAATCTATTAACCAGCCTTGAAGGTGGTCCGGAAGTTGTTGAAGGAGCGTTTGATTGTAGCCATAATCAATTAACTTCTCTTAAAGATGGTCCTAAAATAGTTAAAGGAAACTATTATTGTAATAATAATAAATTAACTAATCTTGAAGATGCTCCTGAAGTTGTTGAAGGAGTGTTTGATTGTAGTAATAATCAATTAACTTCTCTTAAAGGTAAGCCAAAAGCCAATAGTATAAAATATGAGAATAATCCTATATCTGACACTAATACGATTTTAAATGAAAAAGTAAAGGCAAATGCGTATTAAAGTATAATCCACTAATTAAAAAATCCCCAATAAAACGGGGATTTGAATTTTGTGGTTTGGATTGATTTTAGATATAAGTCTTTTTATTTTTCAACTAAAATTAAATTAGGTACAGTTTTTGTTATCTCCTGTTTTGTTTTATATCTGTATACACCATCTTGTATCCAGCACGTTGTTGATGTTGATGTTATTTCTTGTTCATCATAATAATCTACATTTTTTGGACTAGTTAGGTGTACAACAGGTCTAGTATAACAAGAATCTTCATACCAAGGGCATTCATACGCCAAAGCTCCCCCTTCTAATCCTTGTAAAACTTCAAATGTTTGAAAATTAAAACACTCTTTCCCATCTTTAGTAATACTAGTACAACTAAATAAACTTGATATTAATAAAAGCAAATATATTTTTTTCATATTATTTTTCTTTCTTATTATTTTTTTACATTTTATTCTCTATTAAATATTTTTCAAGGGAAATCTTCTTTATCTTTTTTGCTTAGAAACTAAAAATATACCCCCTCGCCTTAATTCCGAAAATAAAAAAAATCCCCAACGGATGGGGATTTGAATTTTGTGGCTCCGGCGGATGGATTCGAACCAACGACCAATTGATTAACAGTCAACTGCGCTACCACTGCGCTACGCCGGAATAAATCAATGTTTAAATTTATATACTATATTAGCAAAAAAATCAACAACTTTTTTTAAATTTGTTTTTCTCTTTACAATATCACCTTGATTTTGGTGGGCTTTATTGATACTATTAAAGAAAAAAATAAAGGAAAATATTATGGATAATGTAAAAGTAGAAAAACTTTCTAACGGCTTGACTGTTATTACTGATTTTGTGCCTACTGTCGAAAGTGTACTTGTCGGGTTGATGAGTGCGGTAGGCTCTATTAACGAAAATGAAAATATAAATGGTATTTCCCATTTTTTGGAACATATGGCTTTTAAGGGAACTGCTACTCGCACATATACTAAAATTGCCGAGATGATTGAAGATATTGGTGGTGATATTAATGCCTATACTTCAAAGGATCATACCTTTTATTATACAAAGGTTTTAAAAGAATATCTTGAAAATGGAATTGATATTCTTGCCGATATTATTCAAAATTCCGTGTTTGATGAGGTGGAAACGGAAAAAGAAAAAAATGTTATATTACAGGAACTTTACAACTCGCTTGATACTCCTGATGATATAATTTATGATTATTTTGCCGAAACGGCATATCCAAATCAAGCTATGGGACGCCCTATTTTGGGAACAGAAGAAAGTATAAAGTCTATTACTCCATCTAAATTAAAACAGTATATAAAGGAAAATTATTGTGCAGATAAACTTTTCTTAATTGTATCCGGAAATATGGAGCATAACAAAGTTATAGAGCTTGCAAAAAAATATTTTACCAACCTTATTCCGGCGGGAAATTGTGCTATACCAAAGTCAAAATATAACGGCGGGTATTTTAAAAAGCAAAAGGATTTGGAACAAATTCATTTAATGATTGGCTTTGAAAGTTCCAATACCACAGACAGAAAAAAATTATTTGCGGAAAATGTTTTAAATAATGTTTTGGGCGGGGGTATGTCGTCACGACTTTTTCAAGAGGTGCGTGAAAAACAAAATCTTGTATATACCATATACTCTGCAATGAATAATTTCAGAGATACCGGATGTATGTATATTTATACTTCTACCGATACAGAAAAAATAAATAAAGTTATTGATGCTACATCAAAGGAAATTTTAAAGGTTTGTGAAAACGGTATTACAGAAAAAGAATTGGAAAGGGCAAAGGTAAGTTATAAGGCATCTCTTCTTATGGGACTTGAAAGCACATCGGTCAGAATGCGTATGCTAGGTCGTCAAATGCAACATTATGGAAAACTTATTCCTATCAGTGAAAATGTTGAATTGATAGATTCTATTTCTCTTCAAGATATAATTATGACTGCGAATAGAGTATTTTCCAGCACGCCAACAGTTACATACCTTGGCAATGTATCTGATGTTTACGATATGGATACGATAAAATCTAAACTTTTAAAATAATTGCAACTTATTTTATATATGCTATAATAAGGAGAGGGTAAAAGGAAAAAAGTATGGAAGAAGATTTTAAAATCGATGATTTTGAGTTTACTCCGCCTGAATTTGATATGACTTCGGCGGATGAAAATGTTGATGCAGATACTTCCTTTACTGCTCCAAGTGTTGAAAATACTTTAGAAGAAGAAGTTTCGTTTGAACCGCCGTCTTTTGAACCTTTATCATTTGAACCTCCATCTTTTGAATTTGAAGTAATTCCGGATGGTGAAGCAGAGGCTACTGTCGAAGAAAATAAGGATGAGCAATCCTTTGATAACTTTGATGAAATAATGCCAAAGCCGGAGGATTTAATGCAGTTTGAAGTTATTCCTGAGGAAAATATTGTTGATACAAAATCAGAAGATGAACAGGAAAAAATTGCAAATGCAATTCGTGAAAAAATGGCTGAAATGCAAGAAGAAAAACAAGAACTTCCTTCTTTTGATATGACTGAAAATACTGAGGATATGATAGAAAATCCTGAGGAAATTCCTTCATTTGAACCTGTGAAGGAGGAGGCAAATGAAATATCACCGTCTGACGAATCACTACAGACAGAGCCTGTTTCAAAAGATGAAATGTTCCTAAAAGGTGTGGAAAATCTTAAAAATTCAATAAAAAACGAATCGTTAAAAGATGCAAATTTAATGAGAAATGAAGCGGAATTATGACTTTTCGACGAAATGTATTTTCCCAGCGATTTCTAATTAAAACAGCATAAATTCATTACTATTTTTTTATTGACATTTTCCTTTTCGTCAATATCTTAACAAAATACGTTTTTGCTTGTTTAAATTTATTTTTTAGGATAAAATTCTTAGTATATGTAAACTAAAAAGTTTATATATTATATTAACTAAACTAAGGAGAATAATATGAAAAAAGTATCATTATTATCATTATTAACAGTTTTAGCAATTTCTACAACTGCTGGTGCACACACAGAAAATCCTTTCTATATGCCAGCTGAAGGTAAAGGTTATTCAAAAACAACTATTGAAATGGGTGATCAACTTAAAGGGGTTGAAGATTCAACTCTTACAGTAAGAGAAACTTTGGGTTATGGTATCACAGACAGATTATCTGTTGACGGTTCTATTGAATACTTAATGGACTCTTATATTGGAGATAGTTGGGATAAAGAAGATGGTCTCGGCCAATTCAATTTAGGTTTAAAGTATAGATATTTAACAGGTTCAATGCTTGGTGATGCTTATATCAACTATGGCACAAGTATGGATGAAGATGTTTTCTATAAAAACAATACATACACAATTGGAACAAAATTTGGTGTAAGACATAGTGATTATGAAGTTGCTGGTGTTGTTGAATACAGATTTGTTGATACAGATTGGGACGATTTCAACCAATTTGCTGTTGGTGTAGACAGTATGTATAAATTCAACAAAACATGGTCAGCAAACCTTTCACTTAACTATGAAATGTTAGATGATTTATATGGTGAAGATTACGATGATCCATTGTTCTTGAAACCACAAGTTAACTTGACAACATCTGCTGGAACAGTATCTGCTTACTATAAAACAGATGTTATGGGTGATCATGAAGATTCATTCGGTGTAAAATATGGTGTTCAATTCTAATCATAAGGATTGTTAATAATAATTTATCCCCTCTATGTGAGGGGATAATTTTTTATATCTTCCTTAATCTTCAAAGACGCAAGTCTTTGGCCCATCCCCCTAAGGGGGGTACGGTGTGTCGGGTGTGCCACCATATACTACCTCAAATATTCCAAAATTGAAAAACTGCTTGAAAGATGGCGAAAAATCAACTATAATTGCAAACAGATATAGCGAATAGCTATATTTAGTGCTTAAAAGCACGAGGACGTTAACCCGTCCTAACGTAGTTAATTCCGAAAGGAATAAATGCTCTGTCCCTTTGGGTCGGGGTATCCCTAGTGTATGTTCAGAGGAAATTTTTCCTTAAAGACTAGGGAAGTCATCTACGTTTGATTGGTTAATATCCCGACCCGTTACGAACATTCGTAACTGGTCTTTTTATTTTCAAATTATAAAACGGAGGTTATAAATGGAAGAAAAAGATAAAAAAGGACGAACACGTAAGGAAATTTTGGAGAAATGGAATAAGCGTGTTTTAATGGAGGTATTAAAAAGCAAAAGTGACTTTAACCGTTATATCGGACATCGCTTACAAAATTTTCGAATAATTGTTGATTGCCCTATGAAGGATATTGCTAAACGGCTTAACACTACAATTGAAGACATTCAAAAATATGAGGAAGGACAGAAAACTTTATCATTTTATGAAATACTAATTTATCTTGATGAAATAAAAGTGTCTGTAAGGGATTTCTTTGGTGAAATTGCCGACCTTAACAGCAAATTTGTCTTAGATGATAGTGTATTGGAAACAATTGCTATAATAAGACAATTTAACAATACAGATTCTCTTGATAGGGCATTAGGGATTTTCTTTACTATGTCAAAAATGGGTAAGAAATGTTATAGGGAAGAATTGAAGCTTGAAAAAGCTAAATCTAAAAACACTAAAAAGGGAGAGTAAGAACTCTCCTTTTTTTTCCAGGGCATTTTCAGTCAGCAGGCGGGTGCCCTACCGCCCTCTTGCGGTGTACACGTTTAATCCGTTCACATTGTGCCAACTTTTTTTCCATTCTAATTTACTACTTTACATTTTTCATTTATTAGTAAAATTTATAAAATAAATTTTACAGAGCACACCCCTTACCCCCCCTTGCGGGGTGTGCTCTTATAAGGTTTCAGTTCATAAAATTTTTGCATATTATTTTCTCTTTTACATCTTGTTTTAATGCGTAATGTAATATATAATTAACTTATGGAGTGTTAAAAATGGCAGGTAAAATAACAAATATAGGAAGACGATTATCACACAGTGAAGGTGTGCCATATGCTTGGAAATCACAAATTCAACGTGGGGAAATTAAGTTTAACAAACCTACTGTATTATTTTTCCCCGGGGCTGGTATAATTAATGATAAAAAAGCAAATAGGGAAATTAAAAATATTATAAAAGCCCTTGGAAGAATAGGAGTAAAAGAGCAAGATATAAATTTATTTTCTATTAACTATGCAGATGAATATTCTCATAAAATTACACTTGATGCTATGAAATATTTTCAAACCGGTAATGAAAGTATTGATAAAAAGAATAATAATCTTTTGTTTTTCAAAGACATATATGAAACAATTTTTAAACCCATTATTACAAACAGTAAAGGTGGTAAAAAGAGTATTGAAGATATTAAAAAATCTTTCCGAAATATTACCATTATTTCGCATTGTTTCGGAAGTGTATCTGCTTTTTTTATTATAAAAAATATCAAAGAAGATATGGCACGACTTGGCTTTAATGATAATGAGATAAAAGATGTTTTATCCGAACTTGTAAATATTTCTATATCTCCACGTACAGGATTTGAAAATTGTGACAGCTCCGTTTTATCTATCGGCTTTTTAACTTTTGATGATTATTTGAAAAAATTTCCCATTGTAAATATGGAAGATTTTGGTGTAAAAAATATTGATAAAAAGTCATTTTATTATTCTGATATTGGAAATGCCTTGATTCCAAAAAATATAAATCCAAATTTTCATTTGTATGTTAACGGCAAGATGTATGATTATGAAAAATTTGATATCCCAAATCTGGGTGATGGGGCTTTAAATGCAAATTTCGTGCATCATCTATCTGATTATATTGATGAAGATAAAGTTGGAATGTCTTTTTCAACTCAAAATGGTGAGGAAACTTGTGTTCAAATTGATAAGAACTCATCGGGTAAAAATTTTTCAAGGTTGATTTGTAAAGTAATGCAAAATTCAGTTTCCCTTTCAATGAAAGGTGAAAAAAGAAATTTGGATAATGTTGTATCAAATGAAACTCCCATAACATTTAAACAGGGAAAGCCAATCGAAAATATTTATACAACTAATTTACATTTTGATGGGGATAATGAGGTTTTTCGTAAAAATTATGATGACTTTAAAGCCAAACTTAATTTGGATAAGCAATTTGAGGATGCCACACAAAAAATTGAACCAAAAGAAAATAATATAACCATAAATTTAAATTACAGAGATTAAAAAATCCCTTCCTTTTACAGAAGGGATTAAAACTCTACTCCTCTACCGGATAGCCGACATCTTGGATTGCCAAAATCTGTTTGTGGTCTGGGACTTTTAATGCTTCCCTTAGGTAGTTGTCATCAAAGCTTCCTTTGAATACGGTATTAAGTCCGTTGACGGCACAGAAGAGGTATACATTTTGACCTATGAAGCCCATATCCGTGTATGCCCATTCCTTTTCCTGTTTTGTGGTATCTGCGACATAGACTATTGTCATAGGAGCGTTATAACCTGTCTTAGAGGTCAAATCTTCCTCGGTTATCATATTAAGCACATTTTCCTTTGGCATATAGATATATGCTCCGGTCGGAAGAATTACATACAACTCCATTTCTTGCTTATTTCTTGCGGTTGGTGCGGTGCGTCGCCCGTCTTTATCATTCACCCCATTTGCTGACCAAAGAAGGTTTGCAATAACATCATTTGAAAGCGGAGTTGTTGAAAACTTTCTGTTGGAACGACGGTTTTGAAGTGCATCCATTAAACTTGCCTCGCTGTCGGTTGTTCGTTCAAGTTTAATGTCACCCTTTTTTAATTTGTAGCCGTATCTTGCCTTTACAAATATAAAAATTACTATTGCAATTATGATAAGAACAAATAATAAAACAAATATTTTTTTTAACATTACAACCTCCTTTTTTTTCATAACTTTATGTTTTTATGATACAACTTTAAAATGTATCGTCAATTAAAATGATGAAGAATAAAATCCACAAATATAATCTTTCATACTTGATTTTTGACTTTGAAATTATTATATATTTATTATCAGTAAATTATTTAAAAGGGTTTATTATGGCAAAACAAGATTATTATGAGCTTCTTGGTGTGCAAAAAGGTGCAAGCGATGATGAAATAAAAAAAGCATATCGCAAGATGGCAATGAAATATCATCCTGACAGGAATCAAGGGGATAAAACTGCCGAGGAAAAATTTAAGCAAATAAACGAAGCGTATGAAGTTTTAAAGGATCCGCAAAAAAAGGCTGCTTATGATCAATTCGGGCATTCCGCATTTGAAAACGGTATGGGCGGACGTGGTGCCGGTGGTTTTGGCGGAGGACAGGGCTTTGGTGGATTTGACTTTAATTTTGGTGGCGGTAGTGCACAAGGTTTCGGCGGATTTTCTGATATATTTTCTGATATATTTTCTGACTTTATGGGTGGAGGTTCTCCACGCGGTCCACAGGCAAGAAAAGGTCAAGATTTACGCTATGATATTTCTATATCATTAGAGGAGGCATTTACCGGAATTACAACCGAAATATCTTTCCGTCGTAACGGAAAATGTAAAAAATGTAACGGGCAAGGCGGAGAAAAGCGTGAAGTTTGCCCTAAATGTCACGGGCAAGGCTTTATCAATGCAAGGCAAGGCTTTTTCGTAAGTCAGCAGGTATGCCCTGAATGTGGCGGACTTGGGTATATAATTACAAATCCTTGTCGTGAATGCAATGGAACCGGTGTCGGAGCAGAGGTAAAAAAACTGGAAATAAAAATACCTGCAGGTGTTGATAACGGAACCAGACTTCGTGTAAGGGGTGAAGGTGAAGCCGGACTTACCGGAAACGAATCTGGTGATTTATATGTTTATGTTAATGTAAAACCAAATAAAATTTTTAACAGAGATGGAAAAAATCTTTATATAAATGTGCCTATATCGTTTGGACTTGCCGGTCTTGGTGGAACAATAGAAGTGCCAACCATTGACGGAACAAAGGCAGAGGTAAGAGTGCCAAAGGGCATTCAAACCGGTGAAAAATTGCGTCTTCGCGGGAAGGGTATGACAGGAATAAATTCCACTGTTCGCGGGGATATGTATCTTAATATAACCGTAGAAACCCCTACAAAGCTGACTGCACATCAAGAAGAACTTCTTCGTGAATTTGAAGAAGACAGGAGAAAAAACGGCGACAGTAAAAATTTCTTTGACAAAATAAAAGAATGGTTGTAAACTTTTTGTCATAGGAAAAATAAAAGAAGACAATCGTATGAAAAGTAATTATATAATTTTTGATGCTGATGGCGTATTACTTGACACTTTACCATATATTATAAAGTGGTTTTTTACTAATATCCCTAACTTTGATATATCAAAATTATTTAAGATCAAAATGGATTATTTAGTAGAAGAATTTGCTAATGATTTTGACGCTTTTTCAAATATTCCTCCTATAAATGGTGCGGTTGATTTCGTTAAAAAATTAAGTCAAAATTATAAAATCGATGTTATAAGTGCCTATGGCGGTAATATAAGAAGATTTATTGCAAGAACAGAAAATATTCATAAATATTTTGGTAATTCTATAAACAGAGTTCTAAATATGCCACAAGATGAAAGTAAAGAAATTTTATATAATCAATATGAAAAGGGAACTGTTGTAATTGATGATGATATGAGTAATTGCAAGAAGGCTCTTAATATGGGTTTACAACCTTTTTATTATAGATATTATTTTTCTGTTTTAAACAGAAAATCACCAAAGATTGATAAAGAAATCAGAAATAAAATTCCATCTGTTTCAAAATATTCTGAGATTGAAAAATATTTGATTGGAAAAGAACGTTAAAATGGTGGGTGTAAGTGGGCTCGAACCACCGACCTCTACGATGTCAACGTAACGCTCTAGCCAACTGAGCTATACACCCGAGATTTTCATATTATATAATACAATTCCTTTTTTTCAAGGGAATATATTATCTGATTTTTACCATTCCTTTATTTTCTATAAAGTTTTTAAATTTCTCATCCAGATTATTTGCTTTTTTATTACTTGCATAATATTCTGATGGTTTATCGATAAGAATGTATTCTTTATTTTTGGTTGAATAAGCAAGTGGTTTTGTACCAGCTATGTTATCCAAAAATACAATAGTTTCGGCATCATTTGGTAATTTAAAATTATATATGCCTGATATAGAATTATCACCATTATCAAATTTACCATTACCATTTGTATCAAGTTTTATTCTATTTATACTATTGTTATTTATTTCTAAAATAGAAGCTTCTTTTATAACAGAAGTAGAAATTTCTTCATCCAATTGTTTATCATAAGCTTTTTTACCTTTGCTTAACACATAAGTAGAAGTCGCACCTATCGCTGTAAGTAAGCTTAATAAAATTATAGAACTTAAAACTTTATTAGCTTCTTTTGTATTAGAGCTTTTTGTAGTTATTTTTTCATTACTTTGGCAGTTGATAAAAATATATTTATCTGCATAACTGTTTTTTAATTTTAAATTACTTTTCATTTTTATTCCTTTATTTATTAGTTAATTTTTCTAATTTTTTTACCCAAAATTCAGGGATACGTTGTGGTTTGCCTACTACTACTCCACCAGAACCAAGAGGGCAACCTGCCTTATGGTCTCCACATTCAACACCTACAAATACAATTTTTGTTTTTATTTCCACCAACAGTTCATCACCACGCATTATTTTTTGATTTACTACAACAAAAACTTTACCAATTTCTTCGATAGAATCTTCTATTACTAAATCCTCACCGAAATGGGCGGATTTATAATATTCGGCGTGTGCCGTTCGGACAACAAAATCACCAACGGATTTTATGTCGTTATAGCCCTTTAAATCATCACTTGCAAGAACATCAAACATAGCAACGCGAGCTTCCTCCGCTATTCTAAAATAATTTGCGTAATACATAATACCGCCTGCATCAGTGTGGTTATAATATACGCGAACCGGAAAATAATGTTTACCGTTTTCTATTACTCCCAATGATGGTTTTAAATCTATCATAATGATTCCTTTTATTTTTTCTTTCATTTTATTAAATTATTATGAATAAGTAAATGTTTTTTTTCTTCCTTGTAATATTTTCTTAACTCTATTATAATTTATCTAATATTAGGAGTTATTATGGATACAGATAAAAGAATCATTGATGCAAAAGAAAGTATTGAAGATATTACTTCAAAGATTGAAAGTGTAAGACCGCTTTGCCTTGATGACTTTGTCGGGCAAAAGGGTTTGAAAGAAAATCTTAAAGTCTTTATACAGTCTGCAAAAAGTAGGCAGATTGCGATGGACCATTGTTTGCTTTACGGACCCCCTGGGCTTGGTAAAACAACGCTTGCAAATATTATAGCGATAGAGCTTGGCGTTGGGTTCAGGGCAACCTCTGCTCCTATGATTTCAAAGGTTGGGGATTTGGCAGCAATACTTACAAATTTGCAACCTAATGATGTGTTATTTATTGATGAAATTCACAGACTTTCACCCTCGGTGGAAGAAGTGCTTTATTCCGCAATGGAAGATTATAAATTGGATTTAATTATAGGTGAAGGACCAGCGGCAAGGACAGTCAGGATTGATATACCTCCGTTTACTCTTGTCGGTGCAACAACACGAACCGGACTTCTGTCAACACCGCTTCGCGAAAGGTTCGGAATTCCTCTTGCATTTGAATTTTATACAGAGGATGATTTGGCAGATATTGTTAAAAGGGCCGGAAAAATACTTAACATTTCGCTTTCCAATGACGGGGCAAATGCGATTGCAAAGCGTTCCCGCGGAACACCGAGAATTGCGAACAGACTTTTGAAACGCGTACGGGATTTTGCCATAGTCGACAATAAAAATGTTATTGATGAGGAAGAGGCGAAAGTATCTCTTCGTAAACTTTCTGTTGATGACTTCGGGCTTGATAATCTTGACAGACGGTATTTGAAACTTTTGATTGAAAATTACGGTGGCGGTCCGGTTGGTATTGAAACTATATCCGCACTTTTATCCGAAGAGGTGGATACTATTGAGGATGTGATTGAACCATACCTTTTACAAATTGGATTTTTGCAAAGGACTCCTCGCGGTCGTATAGTTCAAGAAAAGGCATACAAACATCTTGGTATTGAAAGGGAAATAAACGGTGAAACCGATGAATAAAAAATACACCTTTCATCTTAAATCCTTCGGTTGCCAAATGAATATGTATGATGCGGTAAGGATTACAAGCTATCTTTCGGATAACGGCTTTATTTCGACCGAGGCGGAGGATGATGCGGACATAATTATCCTTAATACCTGCTATATAAGGGAAAAGGCAAGTGCAAAAATTTTCTCTGAACTTGGAAGACTTAAAAAACTTTATGTAAATAAAAAGAAAGCTGTTCCGATTTTTGCAATTATTGGATGTGTAGCAAAGGCAGAAAGCGAGAATGTGTTCAAGCGTGCTCCTTATGTATCAATAGTTTTATCTTCACAAAAGTATCATTTGTTGCCCTCATTTTTAAATAAAGTTATCAAGGACAGGAATACCCCTACTCCGGAAAATAAGAAAAAGAAAAATTTGCATTTGATTGATGTGGAACTTTCGGGGCTTGAAAAATTCGACAATCTTACTCCGCTTAAAAAATCGGACAAAGTTGCGTTTATTCAGGTTCAGGAAGGATGCGATAATTTTTGTACTTACTGCGTTGTTCCGAACACAAGAGGGCGTGAGGTTTCCCGCTCTATACCTTCTGTTATAGATGAAGCAAAGGGGCTTTGCGATTTGGGTGTGGTGGAGATAAACCTCCTTGGTCAAAATGTTGACAGTTTTAATGGTGTTGATGAAAACAGAAAACCCTCTACCCTTGGCGATTTGATAAAAAGGGTTGCGATACTTCCATCTGTAAAGCGTATCAGATATACAACATCCTATCCGTCAAAAATTACCGATGATATGATTGAACTTCACAGGACAGAAAAAAAGTTAATGCCACTTGTGTATCTTCCTATTCAATCGGGAAGTAATGAAATTTTGCATAAAATGAATCGCAAATATACTCGTGAGAAATATTTGGAGATAATAGAAAAACTTAAATCCGCGAATCCTTCTATTCAAATTTCATCTGACTTTATTGTCGGTTTTCCAACAGAAACGGAGGAGGATTTTGAGGCAACTTTGGATATAGTCAGAAAAGTGAAATTTATACAATGTTATGCTTTCAAATATTCGCCACGTCCTAATACACCCGCGGCGGTAATGGAGGGGCAAATTGATAACAAGGTAAAGGCGGACAGGTTGCGTCGTCTTCAAATGGAGCTTCGTAAAAATCAAGATGCGTTCAACAAATCTTGTGTAGGAAAAGTGATGTCCGTATTATTTACCGAAGTATCAAAAGTTGATACCGATTTTGTTGTTGGTAAAAATGAATATCTTCAACCTGTTATTGTAAAGGGTGATAAAAGTTTGCTTGGCACAATAAGGGATGTAAAAATCACATCCGGCAGTTATGCAAATTTAAAGGGTGAAATTGTATAAATTATCTTTGCACAGTAAAAGCACCGGTTAATATATTCTTTTTTAATGTAGAGTTTTTATCTATTAATTTGTTTACATTTAAAATTATTTCTTCACCTGATAAATCGGCAACTACACCATTTTCAATAACTTTTCTTATTTCTTTTTTAAGATAAATATCTTTTGTGTAAACATTATAAACATTGCCAATCATACAATTACAAAGTTTGCTTTTCTTTTTACAACCATCACATATATGAACCAATGTATTATCGTTTTTTCTAATTTCTTTCTTTTTAAAAATCATTTTAAACCCCTTTTTATTAAAACTATAATTTATAAAGAAAATATAAATTTGTCAAGCATATTGTGCAAAAAAACAAATGTTCTAAAATTGTGGCATTTATATACAAGACAAACCTAGAAAGATTAGAAAACAATGATTTAATATAAGAATCATTGAATAAAGTCTTTACAAAGATTCAAAAATAGGATATAATCCATTTTAGTTTAATAATATTGAAAATGGAGATATTAAAAATGTTTAGATACATTATTACATATAAACTAGATACTGAAAAAAATGAAGATAGTTATAATCAACGATTAAAAAATTTAAAAGAATTTTTACAAGAAGAAGCTATTAAGATAAATGATATTCCTCAATATATTGAAGATAGTACAACTTCTACAATTTATTTAAAATCAAGTAATATATTATATAATGAAACAAATAAAATAGGAATAATTTATGATATAATTCAAAATAAAATTTTGGTAGATGAAGATATAGTAAAATTTCATAAATTAGTTAATAAAAATAATATTGTAATTTTAGAAACAATAAAATATATAAAAAATAATAAATGTTATATAGATGAAAATAGTTTAAGTATTCTTAAATAATTTACCATTTTTTACATGAAAGTACTTACCTTTACAATCATATAAAAATGATGAATGATAGGATATATTTACTTTTAACAATTTTGCTATTTTAAATACAATATTACTTCTTAATCTATTAAAAAATGTATTTTTTTGGAAATTATTAACATCTTCAAGATATGGATTAGATGTTAATATTCCACCTAGTACTCTGTTTGTATCTTTTTCAATTATACACTCATATAATTTATAAGTATTTTCTTTACTTTCTTCTATCTCTGTATTCATTTTTAACCTTTAATTTATCTTAATTACATCTATATTTATCCTAAAAAAATTACCCATAAAAATAAACTAAAAAACAGTAATTTCTTAAGGAAAATCCTTGACTTTTTAGTATGATTTTACTATAATCTTTATATATAAAAGATAATATAGTAGTGAGGTAGATGATTATGTGTTTTAAAAGTCTTTTTGAATTATTACAAACTTACAATACAGAAGAAAAATGTGAAAACTATTTTATAAAACAAAGATGGGGTGATAAAGTAATTTGTCCTCATTGCCATAATGATACTAAAATTTATAGATTTTCAAAAGGTGTTTATAAAGGCAAATTTAAGTGTGGAGCTTGTCATAAAGTCTTTTCTGTAAAAACTAATACATATATGGGTGAATCCCCTATAAAATATCAAAAATGGTTAATGGCTTTATATTTAATTACTTCACATAAAAAAGGTATTTCTTCAATACAACTTGCAAAAGACATAGGAGTTACTCAAAAAACAGCTTGGTTTATGCTTCAACGCATTGCAAATATAACTAATAGCTCAGATAATAAAATAGGCGGGGTTGTAGAAGTAGATGAGGCTTATATTGGTGGTAAAGTTTCTAATAAACATAGAATAACCTTGGTAAATAAAGAAAGATATGAGTATCAACAAGATAAAACAATGCTTTTAGGAATGATTGAACGAGAAGGTAATTTAATACTTAGAAAATTTGATAAGATAAACAAAGAAAATATAAAACCTTTGATAGATAAGCATATAGAAGAAGATGCTATTGTAAATACTGACCAAGCACCTGTTTATAAAGGTGTTTTAAGAGGTAGAACCAGAAATATAGTAAATCATAAAGAACAACAATATGTTTTAGGAGATTTTACTACAAACAGGATAGAATGTGCATTTTCTCATTTTAAAAGGATGATAAACGGAATACATATGTTTTTATCAAAGAAACATTTACAAAGATATGCAGATTTGTTTTCTTTTAGAATGAATACAAAAAAGTTTGACGAAGTAGAAAGAATAGCTATACTATTATCAAGTAGTGAAAATACAAGGATAACATATAAAGAAATTACAAGGTGATAATATGGATAAAGAGAGAGAAACGATATTAAATAAAAAACACCGTAAAGAAATAGATTTAAGAAAGAATAAAGATAATAAATCTATGGAAAAAAGATTTAAAGTAGATATGGAACTTGATGACCTTGCAAAACTTATGATGCAGGAAAAAAAGGATAATTAATTTAAAAATATATTTGATTCGGGATATAACTATTTTATTTATTAGTTAATTTAGCATGTACAACTTTCCATTGTATAAAACCTAATAATATATATTTAGTTTTATTCAAGTATATAAATTTTTTAAGTATTGTAAACTTAGAAAATAATTTATAGTATTTAATACTTAATACTAAATTAAGTAACTTTATATCATATTTTTCTAATACTTTGTTATATCTTAAAAAAGCCTCTGTTAAATCATTATTGTATTTTTTATTGTGAACAATAGAATCTTTTCTGTACCGATAAAAATATTGAACTTTTGGTACTATAACTACTTTATTTGCTTTTATAAGTAATTCTAAAGTATAACCAATATCCTCATAAACCTTCCCATTTATAAAATAAAAATTATTTTCTTTTATAAAAGAAGTTTTTATTAAATATCTCCATACATAATTAAAATAATTTATAAAAGTTTTATATAATTTATCGTATAAATTTGTTAGGATAAAAGTATCTTTATAATAAACAGACATTTCTTTGCATTCTTCAAAATAAAATCCAGAACAAACTATATCTGCATTTGTATTATCCGAAGCCTTTATCATTTTTTCATAATAATTAAGAGGTATATAATCATCACTATCTATAAAATGAATATAATCACCTGTAGCTTCTTTTATACCAACATTTCTTGCAGATGATATCCCACCATTTTCTTTTTCAATAATTCTTATTCTTTTATCAATTTTAGCATAATCTTTAAGAATGTTTTTACTATTATCAGCGGAACCATCATTTATACATATAATTTCAAGATTGGTATAAGTTTGATGTATAATATTTTCTAAACATTGTGATAAATATTTTTCTACATTATATACTGGTATTATTACTGATATTTTTGCTGATATTATTTTTTCCATTTTTACCTTATATTCTCTTGGGTTTATATATGTTTTAGATATATCAAAAATAACCACCGTTAAATTTGACCACTATTTTAAGAATCTGAAATTTTAGATTTTATATATGATTTGTAATTAAAAATATTAGTATAAACAATATATTATATTTAATATTTGACATTTATTCTAAATTAGAATAATATATAAAAATATATATCAAATTTAACGGTCGTTTTATTATACTTTTTTCCAATTATTTGTTGAGAATATCTATCACAGAATAAAATTAAGTCTTTTTTATTTTTAATAATTTTTTATAGGAATAAATATAGGTGTAATAATTAATTAACTATGAGGAAAATTATGAAGAAAAATTGTATAGAGGTTGTGGAATATGAATATAAAAACAAATATGAACGAAGATATTGGAAATTTTACGAAATAGAAACAAAAATAATTATTTTTATTTCTAAAATTATATCTATTCCTAGACAAATTTATAAATGGATTCATAAAATTTAAGATGTTAGTTTAGACAATATTTCTTTTTCATACGTCAACTTATTATCTTTTAACCTAATAACAAATATTATTTTACTTTGAATAAGTTGTATAAATAAAACTTCATCATCTTTATTTATTCTTTCTGCTACATCAAAAATAATACCACCATTAATTTTACCTTTATCAGAAACAATTTTAAATTCTTTATCTGACTTCCAAAATATTGTTGAAGTAGTAGATTCCTGTGTTTCACCAGTTGAAGGTATAAATCCTTTAAAATAATCATATAACTTCTTTCTTCGTTCTTGATATGATTTCTTATCTGCATTTGATAATCTAAAAGTGATGATATATCCAGCCATTTTTAATATCTCCATTTTTAATATCTCCGTTTTCAATCTTATTAAAATAAAAATAGATTATATTCTATTTTTGAATCTTTGTAAAGATTTTATTCAATGATTCTTATATAAAATCATTGCTTTCTAATCTTTTTAGGTTTGTCTTGTATATAAATGCCAAAATTGTTCTTGACTTTTTTATAAAAATAGTGTATAGTAGTTTCCAACTAATGGGCTAAGTGTTTCTTCACTAGCCCTTTTTTGTTGCAAATTTAACAGGAAATAAAATGATTATATACTAATGATTATATACTATGGCAACAGATAATGTAATCAGGAAAAATTCAGATATACAAAATTTGGGTTTTTCTTCTTATTGCAAAACGGATTAAAATGTATTAGTTTGTATCAACAAAGGAGAAGAATAAAATGTTTGATTTAAAAGAATATCCTCTTGATTACAATAAAGACGTATTGGAACCTTATATATCTTCCAATACTATGAATTTTCATTATGATAAGCATTTGGGAACATATATTTCAAATCTTAATAAACTTATTAAGGGAACTGTGTTTGAAAATTACAATTTGGAAAAAATTATTATACAATCAAGTCATTCCAAAGATACCTTAAGGATTTTTAATAATTCCGCACAAATATATAATCACAATTTCTTTTTTAAATGTTTGAAAAAGGATTCAAATGCGGAATTTCCAAAAAAACTTTTATATACATTTAAAAGTAAGGAAAAGTTTTTGGAGGAATTTAAAGTCGTTGCAAATTCTGTGTTCGGGTCCGGTTGGGTATGGCTTGTAAAGGAAGCCGGCGAATATAAAATTGTAAAAACTTCCAATGCTGATAACCCTATTGCACATAATCAAACGGCTATTTTGACACTTGATTTGTGGGAGCATGCTTATTATTTAGATTACCAAAACAGAAGAGCTGATTATATAGATAATTTTGTTAATAATTTAATAAATTGGGAATTTGTAGAGGGAAACCTTTAAAAAAATCTTTCGTTTGTTTGTTAAGTAAAAAAAGAGGTAGTCCTTGGATTGCCTCTTTTTTTTAAATATCCAAATCGGTAGTGAATTTTGCACCCTCTTGAATAAAGCGGAATCTGTATTCCGGATTTTTTCCCATAAGGTTGGCGACCAAATTTTTTGTTTCCTTTAAATCCTCAAATCCCTCCTCTGTCTTTGGCGGAATTTCTATTTTAAGAAGGATGCGGGATTTCGGATCCATTGTTGTTTCTTTAAGTTGGGACGGCATCATTTCACCCAAACCTTTGAAGCGATTGATTTCAACCTTTTTACCCTTGAAATGTTTGGCGATGATTTTGTCCTTTTCTTCCTCGTCCATTGCATAATAATGATTTTTACCGTCGGTTATTTTAAACAGTGGAGGAAGGGCGATATATAAATGGCCGTTTTCAATCAAGGTTGGCATTTGTTCAAAGAAAAATGTCATAAGCAAAGATGCGATATGTGCGCCGTCGACATCGGCATCGGTCATAATTATGATTTTATCATAGCGGAGTTTATCCTCATTATACTCACGACCGACACCGCAACCTATTGCCTCGGTTATATCCTGTATTTCCTTATTCGCATTAAGTTTTTCGGAACTGGAACTTGCAACGTTTAAGATTTTACCGCGAAGTGGAAGTATTGCCTGTAAAAGACGGTTTCTTGCCTGCTTTGCGGAGCCACCAGCGGAATCTCCCTCAACTATGAAAATTTCGGTGCCTGTTCTGTCCTTGCTTGAACAATCGGCAAGTTTTCCAGGAAGGCGGAGTTTTTTTGTTGGGGATTTACGGATTGTTTCTTTTAATTTTTTAAGTTTTAATCTTGCCTCTGCTTTCTCAACTATATAATCAAGGAGCAAGTTTGCTCTTGCGGGATTAGAGGTTAAAAAGAAATCAAAGTAATCCTTTATCGCGTTATCGACAAGACGAGTTGCCTCCGCCGATGAAAATTTTTCCTTTGTTTGACCCTGAAATTGCGGATTTTTAAAGAACAGTGAAAGTATAACGACTGCGTCATCAAAAATATCTTCGGTTATAACAGAGGTGAATTTCTTATTACCGACCATTTCGGCGAATGCCTTTAAACTTCGGTTGATTGCGGATTTGAATCCGTATTCGTGTGTGCCACCTTCCGGTGTTGGGATAGTATTACAATAGGAATTGAAAAATCCGCCGTCGTTTCCTTCCTCATGCGGGGTATCAATCCATGTAATGGCACATTCAACCTTTCCCATATCGTTTGCAAGCGGGGATTCGGTATAGAAAACTTCATCAATAACCTTTGGACGAGGTTTGATGGTTTCTTCCAGAAAATCCTTTATACCATTTGGAAAGCAAAGTATGGTTTCGGTTGGAATATTCATATCGGATGTGATTAAACTTTCATCGCATTTCCAATTTATTTTTACACCCTTGAAAAGGAAAGCTTTGGACCTTATCATTCTGTAAAGGCGAACTGGTTTGAAAATATTATTTTCGCCGAATATTTGTGCATCCGGTTTGAAAGTAATTTTTGTACCTGTAGTTTTTGTTTTTCCGATAACTTCTAATTTAGAAGTCGGAATACCTCGAGAATATGTTTGTTTATGGATTTTACCGTCACGAGAAATTTCAACATTCATAAATTCGGAAAGGGCGTTTACGACACTGGATCCCACACCGTGAAGACCACCGGATGTTTGATAAACTTTGTTTGAAAATTTTCCACCACTGTGAAGTGTTGTAAGTATTACTTCCAATGCGGATTTATCAGGATATTTCGGATGGTTATCAACCGGAATACCTCTTCCGTTATCGGTAATTGTAATAGTATTATCAGGGGAAAGTTCAACCCAAATTTCGTTTGCGAAACCGGCACCAACCTCATCCATAGAGTTATCGACAATTTCGCTTACCAAATGATGAAGTGCGGTTGCATCAATTCCACCGATATACATACCTGGGCGAAGACGAACCGGCTCCAGCCCCTCTAAAATCTGAATATCTTTTGCTGAATATGAACTGTCTGACATAATAAATTCCTCTTTTCTTTATATATTGAAACTATACTTTTTATTTGCAAAAATCAAGGATTTTTAATATAATCTAAAAAAACTAACAGAAAGGAGATAAAATGAATTTTAAAGAAACATCGCAATATAATTTACTTAAAAAACACAGTGTATTTTTAAACGGAATGTCAATTAAGGATTTATTTTCGGATAATCCTAAACGCTTTGAGGAGTTTTCTACATCTCTTGGTGATATAGTTTTTGATTATTCAAAAAACCAGTTGGATAAGAAGGCTATGGACTTCCTTATTAAAATGGCGGAAAGTTTGGATTTAAAACTGAAAATCCGTGATATGTTTGACGGGGTAAAGATAAACTTTACCGAAAAGCGTGCTGTCCTTCATACCGCCCTTCGTGATAACTTAACAAAATCAATAAAAGTTGACGGCATCAATGTTATTGATGATATAAAGAAAAATTTTGACGCGATGGCTGAATTTGTAAATGATGTTCGTGACGGTAAGTTCAAAGGTGCAACCGGTGAACGTATTTTGGATGTTGTAAATATCGGGATTGGCGGTTCCTACCTTGGGGCAAAAATGGCAATTGAAGCTTTGAAGCCATATAAAACTCCGCTTATCAATTTTCATTTTATTTCGAATATTGACGGGACTGATATAAGTGAAGTGTTAAAGAAAATTGAGCCGGAAACGACTTTGTTTGTGGTGGCAAGTAAGACCTTTACCACCGATGAAACTATGACCAATGCAAACAGTGCGAAAAAATGGTTGGTTGAAAAGTTGGGGGAAAAGGCAGTTAAAAATCACTTCTGTGCGTTATCAACAAATAAAAAACTTGCCGGAGAATTTGGTATTCCGGAAATTCAAGTCTTTCCATTCGGCGATTATGTAGGCGGAAGATATTCTATGTGGGGAACTATCGGACTTCCTATATGTATGGCAATAGGTGTTGATAATTTTAAAAAATTTTTGGGTGGAGCAAATCTTGCCGATGAGCATTTCAGAAATACCGACTTTGATAAAAACATACCTGTTTTAATGGCGCTTGTTTCAATATGGAATATTAACTTTTTGGAAACTGTTGCCGAGGCGGTATTGCCTTATGATAACTACCTTAAATATCTTCCTCTTTATTTGCAACAGCTTGTCATGGAAAGTAACGGAAAGTCGGTTGATAAAAACGGTAATCCGATAAAGTATCAAACTTCGCCGATTATTTTCGGGGACGAAGGCACCAACGGACAACATTCGTTTTATCAACTTCTTCATCAGGGAACGGAAAAAATCCTTTGTGATTTTATCATTCCTGTGTTTTCTCATAACGAGATTGGCGAGCATCAATTAAAGCTTCTTGCAAATGGAATTGCGCAGACGGAGGCGTTGATGAAAGGTAAAACCAAAGCGGAGGCGGAGGAAGAATTGAGGGGGCAAGGTATGAGTGATGCCGAAATTAAAAAGCTTTTACCATATAAGGAATTTACCGGAAATCGCCCGTCAAATACATTTTTAATTAAAAGAATAACACCAGAAACTTTGGGAATGCTTGTTGCATTTTATGAGCATAAAACTTTTGTGGAGGGTGTTTTCTGGGATATAAATTCGTTTGACCAATTTGGAGTGGAGCTTGGAAAACAGCTTGCAAAAAATATTGTTCGCGATTTGAAATCTGATGAGATTATAACATCGCACGATTCATCCACAAACGGGCTTATCAATATGGTGAAAACGCTACGTGAAGATATGTAAAAATTAACTCCCTTCAACGGGAGTTTTTTTATATTCTTAATTGTGTTTTTAATTTTTGAAATTCACTTTCCGGCACATCAAGTGCATTTGGGTTTGGGGTTGTTAAAGAACAAAGCAAATCGCATGGGATAAAGCCGTTTGCCTCCCTGAAATCCATAATGTTTGCATTTGTACCTATAACCTCCACAAAATTATGTTTTGAAAGTACTTCGGTTGGAACATTCGATACATCAATCATAGTATTATTCATTGATATAATTCCAACGACAGGACATTTATATTTATCTATGGTCATATAGGAAGTTGCAAAATTTGTACCGCTGTGAAGTTTTGCCCTTATTTTATCATAAAGTTTATTTGATTTAGAAAGAGAGCGGGAGTATCCGTCCTTATATCCTATATTTATAATAGCAATTTTCATATCCTTCTTTGCAGTCCAGCCACCGAAATAACCGATTTTTTCACCCTTCTTTACTTCCCTTATCTGAAGGATTTTTGCATAAACGGAAATGACACTTTCCATTTCGCGAAGCATTCCGTAAACACCATAACCTACACGGACTATATCAAAATGATATTCAGAAGAAAGGCGAAAACTTCCACCTGTGGCGGAAAGAGAGCGAGGTCGTTTTGGCAGTTTGGCGGTGAAGTTTTTAAACCTTTTAATTTGTATTGTATTCGCCCTATCCTTTTTATCATAGGAGCTGTGAAGATGACTTACATACAAAACTATATCCAAATTGCCCGTATAGGTTTCCCAATTTTCGGAAAGCTTTATAACCTCTTCCTCTGATAAACCGGTGCGGTTCATTCCCGTATCAAAATGTATTGCGGTTTTTGGCTTTTTCTTACATTTTGCCGATACGTCATTATAATATTTAAGTTGTTCCAAATTTACACATACGGGAATTATTTCATTATCAATAAATGTTTTTGCCTGTCCACTTTGCACACCCGAAAAGGTATAGACATTTTTATCTTTGCCTAAAATCCTTTTGGCTTTTAATGCCTCAATAATATCCTGACAAAAATAATTTTTAATTCTGTATGAGGAAAAAAGCGGTAAAATTCTTTCGAATCCAAAACCATAGGCATTTGATTTTATTACTATACCAAGTTTATCACTAAACTTATATAATGCCTTTTTTAAATTATTTTCAACTGCCGTTATATTAAAAACTCTTATTAAATCAAAATTTTCTAAATGTTGCATAATTTCTCCTTTGTTATAAAACTATAATATACTTTTTTATATTAATAGACAAGGCAAAAGTTTCTATTGATAACTGTTCTTTTTTCCTATAAAATATAATAATTATAATCAAAGGAAGAAAAATGAAGTTATCTGAAATTTTAAACGGTATTGAATATACTGCCATTAATTTTAATGAAAATATTGAATTAAGCGGAATACAAAATAATTCTACTAAAATAAAGCAATCTGATATTTTTGTTGCAATAAAGGGGATAAAGTTTAACGGGGCTGATTTTATCCATAGTGCGATTTCCAATGGTGCCGTTGTAATAATTACGGATAATGAAAACAAAGAAAGGGTGGATACATCAAAATATCCGTCTGTGCCATTTATATTTGTTGATAATATAAGGTTTGTTGAATCTCAACTTGCAAATATTTTTTATTCCCATAAACCCGAACATATTTTGGCGGTCACAGGAACAAACGGGAAAAGCTCCATTGTAAATTTCCTTCGTCAGATGTGGAACTTTATCGGTATAAAGGGAGCAAGTATAGGAACTGTTGGAATACAAACATCAAATGATGTAGGGGAAAAAAGTTTGACTACACCCGATGCAATTGATTTACATAAAAATTTGCAAAAATTACATAGTGAAGGAATTACAAATGTTGCACTTGAAACTTCTTCCCATGGAATATCTCAATACAGGGTTGACAGTATTAAAATAGAGGCTGCGGGATTTACAAATATTTCAAATGATCATCTTGACTACCATAAGGATATTGATGAATATTTTAATGCTAAACTCCGTCTTTTTTCCGAACTGCTTGATAAAAACGGTGTCGCAGTTGTAAATATTGATGAAGAAAGAAGTAATAAAATTATTGAGGTTTGCGAATCTCGCGGAATAAAAACTATTACCTATGGCAAAGGTAAAAATGCGGATATAAGACTTTTGAAATATGAAATTGAAAATCAATCACAAAAGGTGGAAATTTCCGTGTTTGGAAAAGTGTATAATCTTACCCTTAACCTTGTAACCGAATTTCAAGTTTATAACTTTATGTGTGCTTTGGGATTATTTATAAATAATGTTGGTGACGATTGGGAAAAAGTTTTACCATACCTATCACAACTTCAAAATGAACGTGGCAGAATCGAATATGTAGGGACATCACCAAACGGTGCAAAAATATTTGTGGATTTCGGACATAACGGCGATGGACTTAAAAAACTTTTGACCGAATTCAGACCTTATGTTGAACATAATCTTATTTGCATTGCGGGATGCAGTGGTGACAGACCGGACATACGCCGTATTGAAATGGGTAAAGTTTTAAACGAGTATGCGGATACTGTTGTCATAGTTGATGATAACCCAAGAAGTGAGGATCCTAAACACATAAGGGATTTGCTTTTCGCCAACTGTCCAAAGGCTACTGTTATTCCGGACAGATATAAGGCGATTGAGGAGGTAATTGATACCTCTCGCAATTGGGACAGTATTATAATTTGCGGAACCATGTATGAAAAGGATAAGGAGTTTATAAAGGCGAAACTTGCTCCTCATTCTATGCCTCTTAACGAACTTCTTAAATCTTCGGGATTTGATAGTAATGGAATTCCGGCAACTCCTATTTACAGAGTATCTTCTGACTCAAATACTATTATTGACGGCAGTATTTTTATCGGGATAAAGGGATTTACCGTCAATGGTGCAGATTATACCTACAATGCCATACTTAACGGAGCAAAGGCTGTTATTGTCGAGGAAGGTTATGAGTTTGATGAGAAAACAACAAAGCTTATAAATGAAAAAAATATTGTTGTTGTAAAGGTTCAAAATACAAGACGAGCATTCGCAGATATTATTTATAATTTTTACAATAAAACTCAACCTGATACTATTGTTGCAATCACAGGAAGCAGTGGAAAATCTTCTGTCGTTGATTTTACTCGCCAGATTTGGGCTTTGCTCGGTCTTCCGGCGATAAGTTCGGGAACAATAGGGCTTATTGCGGAAAATGTGTACTCGAAAAAGCAAATTATAAAGTATAGTGATGCGGACTATACAACTCCGGTTAACGGAGAAGTTTACAAATTCTTAAAATACTTTAAGGAAAAAGGTGTAAACAATGCGGCGATAGAGCTTTCGTCCCACGGGCTTGACCAACTTCGTATGGAAAATATAAAAATAAAGGTTGCGGGATTTACCAACCTTGGAACCGATCATGTCGATTTTTACGGAAGTCCGGAAAAATATCTTTATTCTAAATCAAAACTTTTCCGTGAAAATTTATCCTCTGACGGTGTGGCGGTGTTAAATGCTGATATACCTGAGTTTGACTATCTTAAAAAAATTTGTGATGACAGAGGAATAAAGGTATTTTCATACGGAAAAAACGGTAAAGAGCTTAAAATTATATCGCAAAAAATTTCACTTACCGGACAAGATGTAGAAGTTGAACTATTTGGAAAATCATATCATTTTGATTTGAAAATTTTGGGTTCGTTCCAACTTTATAATCTTCTTTGTGCTTTGGGGATGGTGGCAGCGACTACTCCATCATGGCAGAATGTACTTCCATATCTGGGCGAAGTAAAAAATGCAATAGGACGACTTCAATATATGGGTGATACGAAAAAAGGTGCGTCGGTTTATGTGGATTTTGCATATAAGGGTGATGCTCTTTTCAATACGCTTAAAACTCTTCGCTCTATGACAGATAAGAAAATTATTTGTGTATTTTCTACCTGTGGTGATGTGTATGAAACAAGACGTAGGCAGGAGCTTGGTGAGGCAGCGGAAGCTCTTTCCGATATTGCAATTTTAACCGATGATTCACCAAGGTTTGAAGATGCACAAAAAATCAGAGATGAAGTTATTGCCTATTGTCCGAAGGCGATTGAAATTAAAACCGGTCGTCGTGACGCAATTAAAAAAGCTATGGAGCTTGCAAATTCCGGAGATGTAATTTTGATTGCCGGAAAGGGGCATGAGGATTATGTCACCGTCAAAGATAAAAATATTCCGTATACCGATCAGCAAACTGTTATTGACTTGATAAAAGAAGGTATGTAGGAACTTAAATAAAAAAATATCCCCTCGAACCTGAGGGGATAAATTTTTGCTTTTAAACATTAAATATCAAGGTTTACAACATTTAATGCGTTTGCCTGTATAAAATCACGACGTGGTTCAACAATGTCGCCCATAAGGGTAGAGAAGACTTCGTCCGCCTCTGCAGAATTGTCTGCCTTTACTTGAAGAAGGGTTCTTGAATTCGGATCCATTGTTGTTTCAAATAATTGTTCCGCATTCATTTCACCAAGTCCTTTATAACGGGAAATTGTTAAACCTGTTTTACCAATCTCATAAATCTTATACAACATTTCAACAGGAAGTGAAACATCATAGGATTTTTCCTTTAATATCAAACGAACTTTATCCTTAAATACTTCTTTAATATCGTTTAACATTTCATCGATACGGTGAGCTTCCGCGCTTTCAATTTCGTGATTACGTAAGATATGTTCTTCCTCTACACCACGAAGTGTGCGTTTGAATTTGATACCGTGTTCATCCATTTCGTAAGTCCAACCTTTGAAATTTTCAAGTTCAAAGTTATTCATTCTGTCGACTGTCTTTTTGGCATTTTGTTCCATAACGGATTTATTTGCAACAGATGCGTCGGAGAACAATCCGCAAATCGCAGCGTTTTCAACAATCTTTAACGGAGTGTATTTTGTAAGTGGGTCGACAAGCTTTGCCATCTTTCGTGTGCGTTCGATTAAATCACGCAAGTCAAGTCCGGCAATTTTTGTGCCGTCGGAACTTTCCAACACACCCTCGTTCACAATTAAATCAATAAGGTAATTTTCAAGGGCTGTATCATCCTTCATATATGTTTCAGAGTTGCCTTTTTTAACCTTGTAAAGCGGTGGTTGTGCGATGTATAAGTATCCGTTATTGATAATTTCCGGCATTTGACGATAGAAGAATGTCAAAAGCAAAGTTCTGATGTGGGCGCCGTCNACGTCGGCATCGGTCATAATTATGATTTTNTGATAGCGAAGTTTGTTTATATCAAATTCGTCCTTTCCGATACCGCAACCAAGACCGAGTATCAATGTTCCGATAATTTCNGAAGATAGGACACGATCGAATCTTGCACGTTCAACATTTAAAATTTTACCGCGAAGTGGAAGTATTGCTTGGTTAGCGCGGTTTCGTCCTTGCTTTGCAGAACCACCCGCAGAATCTCCCTCNACTATGAATANTTCGGATTTTGCAGGATCTCTTTCCTGACAATCNGCAAGCTTTCCAGGAAGTGATGCAATATCAAGAGCAGTTTTTCTTCTGGTTANNTCNCTTGCCTTTCTTGCAGCTTCACGTGCGGTAGCCGCCTCTATAATCTTTTCAATGATTTGTTTTGCCTCTGTCGGATGTTCCTCAAACCATGTGGAAAGTCTNTCGTTGACGACACTTTCAACAACAGGNCGNACTTCACTTGATACAAGTTTATCCTTTGTTTGGGAGGAGAATTTCGGATCAGGAACCTTGACTGATAAAACACAAGTCAAACCTTCACGCATATCTTCACCGGCGATTTCCAAATCTTTCTTTTTCAAAAGNCCGTTTTGATTTACGTAATTATTTACGCAACGGGTAAGTGCGGCACGGAAACCTGCCAAGTGAGTACCACCGTCGCGTTGTGGAATATTGTTTGTAAAGCAAAGCATATTTTCGTGGTAGGAATCGTTATATTCAATAGATGCCTCCACCATAATATTATCCTTTTCACCCTTTAAATTTATAGGTGCGGAGATAAGGGCATTTTTGCTTCGGTCAAGGTATTTAACGAATGCCTCTATACCACCTTCGTAGAAAAATTCTACGGTGCGTTCTTCGGCTTGGCGTTTATCGGTAAGGACTATTTTCACACCNCTGTTTAAAAATGCGAGTTCNCGAAGGCGAGCCTCGATAGTTGCAAAGTCAAATTCAATAGATGGGAAAATTTCATTTGATGGGAAGAATGTGACTTCGGTTCCCTTCATATCCTCTGATACTTCCTTTACAACGCGGATTGGTTCAACNACTTCACCGTTTGCGAATTTCATAAAGTGTTCTTTNCCCTCACGCCAAATGCGAAGTTCCAACCAGCTTGAAAGAGCATTCACAACGGAAACACCCACACCGTGAAGACCACCGGAAACCTTATATGAGTTTTGGTCGAATTTACCGCCGGCATGAAGTTCNGTCATAATAAGTTCGGCTGCGGAACGGCCTGTTTCCTTATTGATACCGACCGGAATACCTCTACCGTTATCAAGGACNGATACGGAACCGTCNGCGTTTATTGTAATGCGGACNCAATCGCACCANCCTGCCAAAGCCTCATCAATAGAGTTATCGACAACTTCGTANACCATATGATGAAGACCTGTGCCGTCATCGGTATCACCTATATACATACCTGGNCGTTTGCGNACAGCTTCCAATCCTTTTAGATATTTAATACTGTCTGCGGAATATTCGGCCTCNGCCTTTTTAATTGCCTCTTTATCNTGAGCNTTCATTTCACGATTGTGGCGAATTTCTTCGTCGCTGTCTTGGGTATGAGTATCGTGGAGTTCGATAGCTTCNTCCTTGATTTCCTCTGCCATTATTTCATTTTGNAAATCTTGTTTATTTTTATCTTCTGCCATTTTTTGACCTTTCCTTTTGATAATTAAAAATATAGTTAGATTTTAGTAAAAAATTTTCTTAGAATCAAGAAAAATCCTAAACTTTTTAACAGTTNANANNTGGNNATTTTACAAAAATTTACGGGATTTTTTNGGGATTT
>JAAVBO010000014.1:31979-80203 GCA_014803575.1 bacterium
AAAACGCTTTTAAATCAATTTTAAGAGGNGTTTGGNNGATTTTGTGTTGACAAAAAAGGACTTCTATAAAAGAAGTCCCCNTTTTAAAAAGCTTAAATTTTTACTCTCTGCAACCGCAACCTGCTTGCTCTTCCATATTGCCTTGGGCTTCATAGTCGTTGCTGTTTATATTTTCTTCCATTCTTTTCATTTTTGATGCAAGAGCTTCATCAATATCTACATTNANNCTTTTTGCAAGAAGTTTTGTGTAGATGATAACGCCGGCAAGNTCNCTATCNAGTTTGCTTGGTTTCTCCAAATGCTTTCTGCTGACAAGACCGAATGCACGTGCAACTTCACGGGAAAGTTTACCTGTCTTTGTCATAAGTTTCATNAAGATAAGAGATGCTTGCATTTCCTTTGATTGAGTTTTATAAGTTTCGTTCCATTTTTTAAAATAAGTATCCAAAAATTTTTGCATATCTTTTTTTTCCATAATAAACTCCTTTTTGTTGGTTAATATTTGCTTATCAAGCAATANCGATTATACCCTAAAATAAAGGGCAAACCTAGGAGTCTATATTCACAAGGAAATGTTTCTTATTTTGCTTTTCTATAATTTTTGTTTTTGCAAAATTCTTTGATATAGCAGGTTTCACATTTCGGGTGTTGTGCCTTGCATTCATATCTTCCGTATAGGACAAGAAAGTTTGAGATAAGAGGTTTATATTCCTCCGGTGTGATTTTATCAAGCTCCATCTCTATTTGCTCTGGAGTTGTGGCATCTTCCGGCACTAAATCAAGGCGATGAGTCAGACGCATAACATGGGTATCAACACCTATTGTAGGGGTGCCGTAAAGTTCGTTTAAGATAACATTGGCGGATTTACGACCTATGCCGGAAAGGCTCATTAACTCTTCCCTTGTTTTTGGAAGGTGGCCACCGAATTTTTCAATTAAAGTTTCGGACATTTCAATTATATGTTTTGCCTTCATATTAAAAAAGCCAATGGATTTTATGTATTTTTTAAGTTCCGCTTCACCAAGTTCAAGCATAGCTTTCGGATTGTCAACAATTTCAAACAAAGCACGTGTTGCAATGTTTACTTGTTTATCGGTTGATTGTGCGGAAAGAAGGACTGCTATTGCAAATTGGTATGGATTATAGTAATTAAGTTCGGATTTTTTCGCACCTATTTTTTCATTAAACAGGGTAAGTAATTTTTTATATTCGTTTTTTGTTATCATTTACACTAATTCCTCCAACTGTTTATTTATATCTTCGATTTCCGCATTTATATTTTGGATTTCAGATTGGATTTTTGATATATCCTCGGTTGTATCTGATAAGGCCTGTTTTGTAAGGTTTGCCTTTTCCGCCTGCAAATTTTCCCTATGCAAAAGAAGTATTTTTTCCCGCATAATATTTTCGGCGGTATCTGGTTTTTTGATAAGAGAATCTATTTCAAATTTTAAAAGTATTTGAGGTTTGAATCCCTTTTCCTCCAAAAACTTCATAATAGTTTCGCGAGTGTGAGGATTTATGCTAAGCTCTGATATAACGGTATTAAAAATCTTTTTATACACGGAATTGTTAAGGGTGATTTTTTTGCCTTCCTCCAAAAATTTAAAAAACAATGACGGATAGGTAATTGAAAAAGCAAGTATCATTTTTTCATTCGGATTTTCGGGATTTGCCTTTACTTTTGCAACAGGTGGAGCAGATTTTATTTTAGCAAAATCTTTCCTCATACGGGAATTAAAATCTTCTGTATAAAATTTTCGAACGGCTTCGTTTTTTATACGGCTTAGCTCCTTTTTTATTTCCTCCGAAAGACCAGCTCTTTGCTCCGGCGTTTGTATAGTTTTATCAGATGTAAAATAAAGCCATAAAATATCGGAAAGGGAGATACATTTTGTATCAAGCATTTCTTGGAATTTATCGTGACCAAAGGAATGCAGAAACTCGTCTGGGTCCTTTGCCCCCTCTATCAAACAGAATTTCAATGATTTACCTGGGCGAAGGATTGGAAGCACACGAAGGGCAGCACGAATACCTGCCTTTCTTCCGGCGGTATCACTGTCAAAACAAAGTATCGGTTCTGAGGATAATCGCCAAAGAAGTTCAATTTGCATTTCGGTGATTGCTGTGCCAAGCGGGGCAACCGCAGTTTTAAACCCAAACTTATGAAGGGAGATTGTGTCCATATACCCCTCGGTCGCGATAACCTGATTTTTTTCTATGGCCTCCACCCTTGCCTGTGCAAGTCCGTAAAGGTTGCGTCCCTTTGAAAATATCATTGATTCCGGAGAATTAAGATATTTTGGAAGGCTGTCATCCATAACACGACCACCAAAAGCGATAATTCGCCCTCTTGAATCGGTAATTGGAAATAAAACTCTGTTTCTGAAATAATCGTATGGAGTTTTTGTTTTCTCACTTATTCTTGCCAAACCGGAATTTAAAATTTGTTTTATCGGTATATGTTTGTTTTCAAGATACCTTAACAACTTGTTTCCATTTGGAGCATAGCAAAGATGAAAGTTCGCAATCATTTCATCGGAAAGCCCGCGTTTTCTTAAATACTCTAAACCCTCTTTACCTTCATCACTATATAAACATTCCTTATAAAAATCGGTGGCGAGTTTTAAAACTTCGTATAAATCGTGGGATTGTTTATCACGCGCCCTTTGTTCCGGTGTGGATTTAGGCATTTCAATACCGTTGTCCTGACATATTTTTTCTATTGATTCTATAAATGAAAGGTGAAGATGTTGCATAAAGAAAGTTATAACATCACCATGTGCACCGCAACCAAAACAATGATAAAAATTTTTATCATCGCTGACAGAAAAAGATGCAGTTTTTTCGTGATGAAACGGACAACAGCCCCAATGTTCCTTACCCTTTCGGGTCAGTGGGATATATTTTGAAATGGTATCAACTATTGATATTCTGTCCCGAAGGTTTTCTATGAAAGATTTATCTATATTCATAACTTAATTCCTTATACCTTTAAAATAGAGTAAGTTTATTAAAATTGCAATATTTTAATGGGGGAAAATTTTTTCTTATAAAACTATTGTATTTGACTTTGAAATATCTATAATAAAAAGAAAAAACAATAAAAGGATTTTATTATGCAACAAAATGATTTAGATATTCTTCGCCACAGTGCAAGTCATATTATGGCACAGGCAATAAAGGAACTTTACCCATCAGTGAAATTTGCAATAGGACCATCTATTGAAAACGGTTTTTATTACGATATTGATATGGAAGAAAAATTAACCGTTGAAGATTTCCCTAAAATAGAAGAAAAAATGAAGGAAATCATCAAACGCAATCTTCCTATTGTTCGTGAAGAATTATCTACGGCTGATGCAAAAAAATTATTTGCAGAGGAGCCATATAAAATTGAAATTATTACCGATTTGGAAAAAAATGGTGTTGATACGGTAAGTATTTACAGACAAGGTGATTTTTTCGACCTTTGTCGCGGTCCACATATCAAATATACATCCAACCTTAAACATAATGCCTTTAAACTTATGTCCGTGGCTGGTGCATATTGGAGAGGCGACAGCAAAAACAAAATGCTTCAACGAATCTACGGAACTGCTTGGAATAATAAAGAGGAGTTGGAAGCATATACCACTATGCTTGCCGAGGCGGAAAAACGTGACCACAGAAAAATCGGTGTGGCGATGGATTTGTTCCATTTTGAACCGGACTATGCCCCTGGTGCCGTATTTTGGCATCCAAAGGGTTGGAAGATGTTCCAAACTCTTATTTCTTATATGAGGAAGAAGCAAGCTGATAACGGTTATATTGAAGTTTCTACCCCAACAATTATGAACAGATGTTTATGGGAAACTTCTGGTCACTGGGATAAGTATAAACACAATATGTATACTGCAACCGTGCAAGATGAGGATACGGAATTTGCCGTAAAACCTATGAACTGCCCAGGTGGAGTTTTGATTTATAAACAAGGAATTAAAAGTTATCGTGACCTTCCTATTCGTATGGCGGAATTTGGTAAAGTGAACAGGTATGAAGCCAGCGGTGCCCTTCACGGAATACTACGTGTTCGTGAATTTACACAGGACGATGCACATATCTTCTGCACTACTGAACAGATGGAAGAAGAATGTGTAAAGGTTATAAAACTTATTATGAATATTTATAAGGATTTCGGCTTTGATTCCGTTCGCATAAAACTTTCTACCCGTCCGGAAAAGCGAATCGGTTCCGATGAAGTTTGGGATATGCTTGAAAAAGCTTTGGCAAATGCACTTGAACATAACGGATATGAATATACCATATTTGAAGGTGAAGGTGCTTTCTATGGTCCAAAGTTGGAGTTTGTTCTTCGCGATGCTATTGGTCGTGATTGGCAATGCGGAACTTTGCAGGTAGATATGAACTTAACAGAACGTTTTGACTTAACCTATATAGGAAAAGACGGTGAAAAGCACAGACCTGTTATGCTTCACCGTGCTTTGTTCGGATCCCTTGAAAGATTTACCGGAATTTTGATTGAAAACTTTGCAGGTCGTCTTCCACTTTGGTTGTCGCCTGTGCAAGTTGCCATTGCAACGGTCAACGAAGGTGTTGTNGATTATGCAGAAGAAGTTAATAAACTTTTAACNGANAACGGNGTTNCAACAATACTTGATACAAGCAATGAAAAGATAAGTTATAAGGTTCGTGCGCATTCAACAACTAAGGTTCCGGTTATNGCAGTAATAGGAAATAAGGAAAAAGATAATCGCACTGTCACACTTCGCAGACTTGGCAGTGAAGAATCTCAAACCATAGCGTTGAATGACTTTGCCATCAGCATAAAAACAGAAATAAAAGAAAAAAAATAGTTGACTTATTTTCTTTTATGGCTAACATACCATATATTTTTAATAATATATGGAGTAAAAAAAATGAAATTTATATTAAATAATATGGGTCAAAAAGAATTTATAAAAGAATACTGNATAAGAGATAATAAAATATGTAGTATAAAGGATATGAAAGATGATGATTTCTTTGTTNAAGCCATTATTAAAAATATTAATAATAATGCAAAAATAAAGCAATTAGTATTTAAAAAAAATGTTGAATTCACCATTGACGGTAAAAGAAGAATCGAACCGGCAATCTTAAAATTTAACGATATAAATAAAAAGGGGATGCTTTATTCTTATGAATATGAATTTGCAATGCGTAATTTTGCAAAAAATTATGTAAAGGATGAATATGAAACTGAAGAAGTAACCGTTCAAGCATTACAACATACTGATTTATATAAAACTGTTGAAGAAAAAATACCTTTAAATCCATCATTGGAAGAAACATGGGAAAATCCTTTTGAAAATGACATTTTTATGAATTTTTATTTCCTAACCACTTCATTTGATGAATATTTATATCCTTATAATTTTGTAATTGAAGAAAAATACTACAAACCAAAGTTTTTACTTGCCAAAATGTTTGTAGAATCCCTAAAATTTGATAAATTTGAAACTGTCAATTATAAATTAGATAAGGAAAACAGATTTTTTGAATTATTTACTTCNAAACCAAGATTATTTACATCNAAAACAAGATAGAAAGGAATTAAAATGAAAGTAAATTATACTGATGACTTTAAAGATAAACCTATTGAATAATNNAAGATAAACCTATAANACCAGNTGNCAGTATTNNNNGNGATNANTCAATAAATNGAAAAGCAATAGTTNTATATGATTCCGATTCAGAGGNATATACAAAANAATATTTAAAAGANNTANATAANCATNTTGAGAGTNAGAATTATAGCATATCATTTNNAGGACNNGNCATACGTTTATTNGNTGAGTCTAACGNANNTNGNTATATTTTATCTGATCATAAAGAATATATATTNAANAANNNANATCGNNTNNTTGAAAANGATCCTGCTGATTATGATATAACNGCACATATTAAAAATATGGGTAACAGTGATTTAAAAATAANAAAATTAGAAATAGAAAANGATGTTAAGTTCACCCTTGATGGTAAAGAAAGGACTGAAANAGCTATTTTAAGATTTGAAGATACCGATGAAAAAGATATGCTTTATTCCGCACAATATGAATTTGCTGAACGTAAGTTTGCAAAAAATTNNGTAAAANAAGAATATAAAACNNCTGAACCAAGANNTGTTAATATATTTGCAAATACACCTTTCTTTAAAATTGTGGTGGAAAAAAAGCCTNTAAATGATACGTTAGAAACTATATTTGGAAAGTTAACAAGTAAAAAATATGAAGATATAAACAGTAAAATTTATAGAGATTTTAAGTATGTATGTGATTTTTTTAATGAATATATAAATAATGAGGATTACAGTAATGTTAAAANAGCTGACCTAGCCAGAATATTTGTAGAATCTTTAAAATTTGATAAAGAAGTTACTTATGAATTAAACCATAAACTTTCTAATTACTTAACTTTAAAAACAAGATAAGGAATTTAAAATAAAAACTTGCTTTATTATACAAAATATGTCATAATGGACTTTGTTGAAAGTAAAAAACAACTGAAAGGATAATAAAAAAATGAAAAAATTAGTAAATTATTTAGCTATTGCCGGTGTTGCTCTTGCTGTAACTGCTTGTGGAGATAAAGAACCTGAAACTTCTGTTGATAACTCAGAAGTTGTTATTTCTTCTGAAATAAANGGTGTTATTGCTGGAACACAAGCTGACTTAGATGCACGTGCTGGAAATGTTGTATATTTCGGTTATGATAAATATTCTTTATCACCAGAAGCAACAAAAACTTTGAAAAAACAAGCTGCATGGTTAAAAATGTTCCCAAATGTTAACATCATTATCGAAGGAAACTGTGATGATCGCGGAACAAGAAAATATAACCAAGCTCTTGGTGAAAAACGTGCAAATGCCGCTAAACGTTATTTAATTGCTCAAGGTGTTTCTGCTAAACGTATTACAACAGTATCTTATGGTAAAGACAGACCTGCTGTTCTTGGAAATACAGAAGAAGCATANGCTAAAAACCGTCGTGATGTAACTGTTATTGCAAAATAACTGATACATTATATGTTTTTAAAGCCTCCTTTACGGGGGCTTTTTTACTGTCTTGATTATTTTGTATTTTTGTGATATTTTTATATATTGAAAACAAATAAAAAAGGAAAAAAAATGTTTAATAATAAAAATTATGCAAGTGTATTAAAAATATTTTTACTCATATTTGTTATATTTTCTTTGAAGGTATTAGGCGATTCTCTTCTTAACAATTTAAATGTGGGGAAAAAAGAAGAACCAAAGGCAGAAAGTGAAATTTTAAGAAAAAAACTTATTTCAAATACTGCCTTTGTAACAGAAATTGTAAAATTATGCAGGGAAACCAGAAATTTTCCAAAATCATTTTTGCAATATTTAAGGGATGAATATCAAAATAATTTCAAAAGATTAAATGAATTGAAATCTAAAAATGTTGAATTGGAAGTAAATTTAACCGTAAATCATAATGTTGAAGATTATATCTCTTTACAAATGGAAAAAAATTTCAAAGATTCTAATCTTTCACGGGAAAATTATTGTCAGGATTATGATTTTACAAATATTTACAATTCAATGGAAAATTATATTATCGGTATGGATTTTTAATTTTAAATATATCCCTTTATTAAAAGGGATTTTTTTATTTACATTACTTTTTTCCTATGTTAAATTTTAATTACTTTAAACTTATGGGGAAATATTATGGCATATACAAATTTTAATGAAATCAAAACTGATTTAAATGATAAAATGTCCAAGGCTTTGGATGTATTCAAAAAGGATTTATCCGGACTTAGGACCGGTCGTGCGTCTATAAACCTTCTTGATAACATTATGGTGATGGCGTATGGTGCTCCTACACCTATTAATCAAGTGGCAAGTCTTTCTACTCCTGATGCAAGGACTATTTCCATTTCTGTTTGGGATAAATCCGTTGCCGGTGCAGTGGAAAAGGCTATCCGTGATTCCGATTTGGGACTTAATCCCGCATCCGACGGAACACTTATCCGTATTACTCTTCCAACCCTTACAGAGGAAAGAAGAAAGGAGCTTGTAAAAGTGGCAAACGGATACTGTGAACAGGCAAAAGTTTCTATTCGTAATGTTCGTCGTGACGGTATGGACGGAGTGAAAGCTCTTGAAAAAGATAAAATTATTTCCGAAGATGAAAGAAAAGCAAACGAGGATGAAATTCAAAAAATTACCGATAAATTTATTGCTGATGTTGATGAACATCTTAAAACCAAACAATCCGAAATTATGAGTATTTCATAGGGGTGTTTTATGGTTGATTATTTGAAAATACCTCAACATATTGCAATTATTATGGACGGCAACGGTCGGTGGGCAAAATCTAAGGGACTTCCCCGTACCGTCGGTCATACCAACGGTGCAAAAGCTCTTCAACGTGTGGTAGAAGCGTGTAAAAAATTCGGCGTGAAAATCTTAACCGTCTATGCTTTTTCAACCGAAAATTGGAGCAGACCAAAGGAAGAAGTTGATTTTTTGATGGATTTGTTTGCAAAATATCTTAAAAATCAATCAAAAAAATTAGCGGAAAATAAAATTCGTTTTCGGGTGCTTGGGGATAAATCCCGCTTTTCAAAAGATATTCAAGAATCTATGATAAAGCTTGAAAATGAAACAAAGGATTTTGATGAATTTTATCTTAATGTTGCAATGAATTATGGTGGCAGGTCCGAAATTTTAAAGGCAACAAAAGAAATTGCAAGTGAGGTAAGCTCTGGTAAACTTGATATAAACTCTATTGATGAAAAAGTTTTTGAAAATCACATTTACACTTTTGGACAACCTTCACCTGATTTAATAATTCGCACAAGCGGGGAGCAAAGGTTAAGCGGATTTTTGTTGTGGCAATGTTCATATAGTGAACTTTACTTCCCTAAAATTCATTTTCCCGATTTTGATGAGGAACAGATTAAACTTGCAATAGAAGAATATTCAAAAAGGGACAGACGTTATGGAAAAGTTTAAAAAAATTTTTTCACCTTTGATTTCAACAAACAAAGGGCTTCGTATTACAACTGCAATTATTATGCTTTTGCTTGCAACAGTAATTTTTAAAATTGGTGTTGTGGCGGTATCTGTCCTGGCTTTGTTTATAAGTTCCCTTATGATTTATGAATATGATATAAAGCTTTTCAAGGTATCATCAACAAAATTTTTATGGGATTTGATAAGTATTGTTGGGATGCTTTGCTTGTTTTGTCTTAACAAATGTACATATAAATTTCCGGTATATTATTTTTCCGTTGTTTTTGTCGTATTATTTTGTATTTCAAATCTTTTTAATATTGCAACGGACAGACGTCATTGGATACTTGAAAGTTTACAACCTGTTTATATAGGTTTTGGTATTATGTCTTTGTTGTATCTTTATTTCTTAGATGTCTTTTCTCTTATATATATTTTTGTAATAACCATATTTACCGATAGCGGTGCATATTTTATAGGAGGTTTAGTAGGCGGTCCGAAGTTATGCCCTAAAATCAGTCCGAAAAAAACTATCAGCGGAGCAATTGGCGGAATACTTTGTGCCTTTGCATTCGGAACAACTTTTTTAATTGGTATTGCATGGTTTGTCGGTGATTATTTTGGAAGTATTTATGTGTTGGCTTTGCTTACCATTATACTTTCAATAATTTCTCAAATGGGAGATTTATTTGAATCGTGGCTTAAAAGATTAAACAATATAAAAGATTCAAGTAATATTATTCCGGGGCATGGCGGTGTGCTTGACAGATTTGACAGTATTTTATTTGTTGCGCCGGTTATGGCTTTGATTATTGCTTTTTTAAAAGAAGGTATTTTTTATCTTTGATTGAAAATTGATAAAAAAAGCCGGATTTAAAGGAAAAAATTTATGAAAAATGTATTTAACATATCGCCAATTTATTCTTTTTTAGATGTGCTTGGTAAATATGTGTTGAATACGGCGAAATCCCAAAATCTTAACATTGCGAATGATATTATACTTCTTCCGACAAGAAGGGCGTGTCGTGCATTGAAAGAGGTTTTTGTGCGACTTAATAATGGAGCGAGTATACTTCCTAAAATACTTCCTCTCGGTGATGTGGACGAGGACGGATTTGCATTCCTTGATTATGAAAATGATAATATTATTGCAGATGAATTACCGCCGGCAATTCCGGATGTGGAGAGAAATCTTATACTTTCAACTCTTATAAAGAAAAAGAATCCGTCGCTTAATGATGAGCAAGCTTTTGCACTTGCAGTAGATTTAGCCCATCTTATAGATACGGTTGAAATGGAAATGTTGGATTTTTCCAAACTGTCGGAAATAGTGCCGGAAGATTTATCTGTTTATTGGCAGGAAACATTAGAATTTTTACAAATTATTACTGGATGGTATCCGGAAATTTTAAAGGAACGAGGTTATCTTAACCCTGTTGATAGAAAGATAAAACTTATATATAAGCAAGTGGAAATATGGAAAAAAAATCCAACGAATGGCAGGATTTTTGTTGCGGGGTCTACCGGTTCGCTTGTGCCTATATCCTATATGATAAATGCAATTTCAGAAATGGAAAACGGGTATGTGATACTTCCGCATCTGGACAGGGTTTTAAGTGATAAAGATTTTTATAATGTAGGGCAAAATCATCCACAGTACGGTATTAAAAATTTGCTTTTGAAAATGAAAGTGAAACGGGACGAAGTGAAGGATTTGAAGCTCTCCTCTGTTCAAAATACTGCATTAAAAGACAGAGAGGTGTTGGCAAGTTATATTATGCTTAATTCTTCTTTAAATGAAACATGGCAGAATATGCCCCCTGTGGCCTCAAATGTATTAGACGGTGTTTCAAAAATAGTTCTTAAAACTGATTCTGATGAAACTTTGGCAATATCGCTTTGTTTGAAAAAGATGGTGGAGGAAGGTAAAAAAACTTTGCTTATAACACCGGACAGAAAGATTGCAAAATCGGTTGCATCTGAACTTAAACGGTGGAATATAATTGTTGATGATTCTGCCGGTATCAGTGCAAGTGAAATTGATACCGGAAATTATATGATACTTCTTTTAAATACAATAATTGATAAGTATCCTCCGTTTGAAATGCTTTCTATATTGAAACATAAATTTACTTCTTTCGGTTATTCAAAGAATGTGTTGGAGGATATTGTAAATAATCTTGAAAAGGAAGTTTTACGTGGTAATTTTGGACTTGATACTTTGGATAAAATTATATCAAAAGCAGAGGCAGTGAAAATACAAAAGGGAGAAATAGTTATAAGCCCTATTCTAACCCTTCTTTCAAAATTAAATGAAAAAGCCGGCTTTTTTGATACAATTTTTAAAACTTCGGACGGAAAAGCATCACTATATGATATATTAAGTAATCATATACAGCTTGTTGAAGAATTTGTGCAAAATGATGAAAAAGAACCGGATTTTGCGGATAAAATTTTATATAACGGAGATTTGGAATCACAGCTTTCAAATGCTTTGCGGGAACTTCTGGAAACTCTTTTGAAACTTAAAAATGATGATTTGGGTATAGATAGAATGGATTTGAAATCCTATCGCGATTTTATTTCAAATTTCCTTTTTAATTTGAAACTACGACCTACTGTTAATTCACATCCATTGATTGCGATTATGAATTCGATTGAGGCACGACTCCTTAATGCCGATGTATTTATTATGGCGGGGTTAAACGAGCAAACTTTTCCATCTACTACTGCTGATGACCCATGGATGAGTCGACCTATGAAGGGTAAATTCGGTCTTCCGCTTCCAGAACGAAAAATCGGCTTGTCTTCGCATGATTTTACTGAATTTTTCTGTAAGCCAGAAGTTATTATGACAAGGGCCGTGAAAGTTGACGGAACTAATACCATAGAATCGCGATGGCTTCAAAAACTTGATGCAATAGTGCAAATTAAAAATTTACACATTGATGATGAGTTTTCAAAGACTGTTGAATATTGGACGCTTAATATTGATAAAAGCGAATCTGTACCGACGAAATGTAAAAGACCTGCACCAAAGCCCCCTGTCTATGCAAGACCACGTGAACTTTGGGCAACAAGTATTGAAAAACTTTATCGTGATCCGTATATAATTTTTGCAAATAAAATCTTAAAACTTAAAAAACTTGATGACATTGATATGGATACTATGCCGGCGGATTTTGGAAATATTATTCATAATTCGTTAGAGGAGTTTAAAAATAAAAATCTTTCTACCTATAATGATTTGATAACAATTATTATGCGGAATGCTATTCCATACAAGGAAATTGATGTAATTGATTTTTGGTATAAGAAGTTTGAAGATATTGCAAAGTGGTTTATCGATTATGAAGCAAGTATTCAAAACTTAGTAGGAAATACTTATACGGAAATAAGTGGAGAAATGAAAATTACCGACAATTTTACACTTAAAGCAAAGGCCGACAGGATAGATATTCTTAAAAATTCTGGTGGTGCAATTATTTCCGATTATAAAACAGGAACTGCACCTTCAAAAAAGGAAGTTAGCTCCGGCTATGCACCGCAACTTCTTTTGGAAGCTCTTATCCTTAATAATGGAGGATTTGCTTCTTTAAAGGGAAAGACGAATGTTTCGGAGCTTAGGTATTTAGAGATTGCAAAAGGAAATATTTCTTCATTTACGGAAGAAAGTATTGAACTTAGCAAGCTACTTTTTAAAACATATCAGACTTTGTTTAATATTATTACTAAGTTTGAAGATGAAAATACACCTTATATATCGCGACCTAATCCTTCAAAGGTTGGAAGTGCGATAGAGGAATATTCTGAGTATACTCATCTTGCAAGGGTGAAAGAATGGAGTGAGCAGTAAGTTTTAAGCCTCTATTGTTTCAGACAGTAACCATTTTGAACCTTTTTTACTATAATCCCTTGAAAAAACCAAAATATCCTTTATTGTTTCAAGTTGATTATCATCGCCTTGGATAATCTTTCCTTTTTTATCTTTTATAAAAGCACATTGTTCGGTTGTATATTCTATAACAATTTTTACCAACTTATTTTCAATGTTAATATCCGTTAAAATTGCATTTTTAAAACGAACTATTTCAGTAATTAAGGTTTGTTCCTTTTCTTCTGTTTCCTTAATCTTTTTATCAAAAAGGTTGTAAATTTCTTCTGTCACAAGAGGTTTTAAATTTTTTCTGTCCTTTAATTCCATATATTGTATAATTTGTTCAAATATATTCTTTGAATTATCAAGAAATGTTTGCGGGTTGAAATCCTTATCCAACTTAGTAAGTTCAGCTGATCTTTTGTTTATATGTTCCTTAAGAAGTTGTTGCATAACTTCGTTTACGATACGCTTATCCTTCATTTCCAACAAACTTTTTACAAAATTTTTTTTCAATTGTTGTTTTGTTGTCTCATCTGCTTTTTTTATTGCCTTTATATTTTTCGTATGTTCATTTTCCGGCTTTAATATACCGTAAAGCGACATAATTATTACTATAAAAAGACCAATTATTAAAAAATCAAATAAATTTAACATATCTACCCTTTAAAAATCTTCTTGTTTAATTTATATAATATAATATAGTATATATATTAACAAATTTAAAGAGGAAAAAATAAAATGAATGAAAATTTACAAAACAACACTCAAAAAAAACCTGAATTTGAAATACTTAACCAATTTATAAAGGATTTATCTTTTGAGGCTCCTAATTCCCCAAAAATCTTTTTTGAAAAAATTGAAGAAAAGCCAAATATGGAAATTAATTTGGAAGTAAAATCTACTCCGGTGGGGGAAAAACTTTTTGAAGTGGTTCTTCACATAAAAGTTAAAAATACCTTAAAGGAACAAGTTTTATACTTAATTGATCTTTCCTATGGTGCAATGGCTGTTTTAAATGTTGAAGATGAAGAAACTAAAAAAGCTCATCTTTTGAAATCTGTGCCATCATATCTTTTTCCATTTGTAAGAAGTTTGGTTGCTGATTTAACAAAGGACAGTGGTTTTATGCCTTTTGTTCTTCAACCTATCAATTTTGATGTATTGAAGGCAGAAAATACCCAACCTCTTCCTGCAAATGAAAATAAATAATTTACGGAAAGTTTTAGATGTTAAAAAACATTATTACTGTTTTTAAAATTATTTTATTTGTATTGTGGATGATTGTGCAGATGCCTGTGCTTATAATTGTTCATTATACAAAATTTTTGATGCCATGGTATGCAAAATTTTATTTTAAGGCAGTTTGTTTGATTTTGGGAATAAGGGTAAAGGTAAAGGGTGGCAAGCTTGCTAAAGCTCGAAAGCTTCTTATCCTTTCAAATCATGCGTCTTATTTGGATATTTTTGCACTTGGTTCGGTTTTTAAAACTAACTTTGTATCAAAGGCAGATGTGAAAAAGTGGCCTATGTTCGGATGGATTGCTTCCCTTGGGAATACCGTTTATATTACAAGGAACAGAATGGATGCTAAAAATCAGATAAGTGTCCTTGATAAGGCATTTGAAGGGCGAAAACTTCCTCTTATCATTTTTCCAGAGGGAACAAGTTCAAACGGATGCGAAGTATTGCCTTTTAAAAGCTCTATGTTCGCAATGTTTGAAAATCAGATAGGAAAAAAGTCCGATAATAATATTGTTATCCAGCCTATTTCTATGGCTTATGTATCGAAAAGGGGAAGACGTATTTCTGATTCGGAAAGGCAAGCGTTTGCATGGTGGCTTGACAGTCAAACTATCACAAATCATCTTTTCGGTGCGGTGAAGGCTATGCCTGTGGGTGTGGAAATTATTATAGGCGATCCTATTGATATTTCCAAATTCAAGGACAGAAAAGAGCTTGCATCATATTGTCATAATATAGTAGAATCAGGATTTAATAAACTTACAGGTAAGGAGGTATAATGTTAGGTGGAAGTAAAAGAATTTCTATTGGAAATAACAGAAGAAGAAATCCTATTTCAAAAAAACAAATATTAATTTTGCTTGTGTTAGTTTTGATTATATTCCTATCTATTTGGCAAATGCCGATAAAACAAAAAACGGTATCTGAAAATATTGACACGCCGGTGCCAACAGAAATTAAATAAAAAAGGGCGGTGATTACCGTCCTTTATTTTTTGAAACGTTTATTGTTGATTTCTATTTTACTTTTTATCGCAGAATCTAAATCTATGCCACATTTTTCGGCCAAAGCGTAAAGGTATATTGCGACGTCAGCCATTTCGTGTTTAAGGGAGCTTTTATCCTCATCCGGCGGTAATTCTTTATTATAAACATATTTTGCACGGATTGCAGAGGCAAGTTCACCTACCTCACAGGTAAGTCCGCAAAGAAGGAGCATAGGATTTTCGTTTCCAAAATGCCAACTTTCTCTTGCATCGCAAACTGTTGATTGTATATTATTATCTGACATAGATACCTCCTATACTATCTGCTGAAAACTTTATTAAATATATCTTCTTCACCGATAAGTCCGTCATAAATTTGTTGTGGTCTGTTCGGTATTTGAATAACTTTTTTGTTTTCTTTTTCTTTTTTATAAGCCTTATATATTGTCTCTGCTAAAAATTGTAAGAAAGATTGTTCCGGTTCAACAAGATAATCTTCTTTTATAAACAAATGAAAATTATTAAACAGTATCATAAAATCTCTAATATCTCCACTTTCCAACGGATTTTCCCAAAGAGTTTTTAATGAGGGATTTTTATATTTGGAAGGAGGGAGAGGATCCCACTCTTCACGCGGGAAAGTTCCATAACCGCTTGAATAACTGGCCTCATCAAAAATCAAATTTGCAAAAATCAGTTTTGAGGTATAGATTTCATCCTTTTTGTGATTATCCTTAAATCGAAGGATTGCAGTTTCCTTTACCTGTGTATCGTTAAAAGTAAACGGAACTTCCTTTATAATATCAATACGATTAGGTCTGTTTTTATCATAAGATGAAAAAAAAGCCTTTATTAAAAAATCGCCTTCTTTTTTTGTTTTGCTATTATCTACTATTAATTTCATTTTATTATCTCCTTTACTTTATCTAATTATCTCATTTGTTTTATCCAAAATATTTGTTGTTGAACGTTTTGATTTGTATTCGGCTTCATAGACTTTATATATTTCATGTATAAAATATTGGTTTGAATCAAATATATAATCTTTTTTTAGAAAATAATTAAAGTTATTAAATAAATCCATAAAATCAATAATATGTCTATTTCTTAATGGATCTTCCCAAATTGTTTTTAATGTTGAATTGTATCTTTGTTTATATGGTTTACCAACTAATGGATGTAGAGTTTTAAAACCACTGATAGAATAAACTTTATCAATAAGTATATTTGCAAAAATTGTTTCTACTGTATAGATTTCATCTTTTTTATGATTATCCTTAAATCTAAGGATTGCGGTTTCTTCCACCTGTTCATTATTAAAAGTAAATGGAACTTTTCTTTCAACATCTATACGGTTAGGTCTGTCTGTGTTTTTATTGAAAAAGGCGGTTATCAAAAAATCACCTTCTCTTTTTTGTTTAGTCTGTAATAATCTCATTTTTTATAATTGCCTTTATTTTATTAAAAATATTTGATGTTGAAATTTCAGATTCATATTCGGTTGAAAGTCCGGAATATTTCATTTCAAATACATTCTTTTCAAGATTTTTCGGACTTATAATTGCACGAATAGGTGCACCGATTAAATCTGCATTTGCGAATTTGGAACCTACCCTATCCCCTGTTGTATCAATTATGGCAGGGATGCCAGCGGAATTTAATTCTTCATATAAATCATTTGCAAGACCTTGCACTTTTTCATCTTCGCCAATAGAGATTATGTGAACCTTGTATGGGGCAACTGTCATATTGAATACGGCTTTACTTTCATCTTCGCTTTGTTCCAAAAGACAGGCAAGGGTGCGGGAAACACCGATACCATAGCAACCCATAATAGGAGTTTGCTTTTTGCCTTCCTCATCCATATAACTAACATTCATAGCACTAGTATATTTATCACCAAGTTGGAAGATGTTTCCAACCTCTACACCGCGAAGTTTTTGAAGCTTCTTTCCGCATTTTGGGCAGATTAGTATGTCGTCTGCGTCCTTATCAGTTAAAACCTCTTTATTTGCACGGTAATCACAACCTTCGCAAATATAGATAGTATCTTCACCAATATCGGTTATCATTTGAAATTCGTGTGAAACCTTTCCTCCCATATCACCGGTTGGTGCAAGTATATCCACAACGTTATTTAGTCCCAAACGCTTATAAATAACCTTATAAACTTCAAGCATTTTATCATAAAATTCGTTTAAACTTTCCCAATCTGTATGAAAGGAATATGCATCTTTCATCATAAATTCACGGGTTCTGATAAGCCCTGCCCTTGCCCTTAATTCATCACGGTATTTTGTTTGTATTTGGTAAAGGCAAAACGGAAGTTGCTTATAGCTTTGCAAAGTAGAGCGGACATAGTCGGAAATTATTTCTTCGTGTGTCGGATTTAAAACTGCATCAGCGCCAGCACGAGTTTTGAATTTCAAAAGGATATCTACTGTATCGAATCTTCCTGTTTCCTTCCAAAATGTAGCAGGGGATACCATAGGCATAAGTATTTCTTGGCAATTAAGTTTTGATAATTCCTCACGGATAACCTTTTCTATATTCAAAAGCAAGGATAAACCGAGTGATGAATAAGTGTAAAGTCCGGCACCGGTTTGATGCACATAGCCACCCTTTAATGCCAATTTATGACCGGATGTTGTTGCATCAGACGGAAGTTCCTTTGTTCGTTTTATGAATAAGTGTTCTATTCTCATTACCTTATTTTCCCTTCGGAAATTCTTTTTAATGTATTGTAGTATTCTTCTTTTACTTTTTTACAAACATCTTTTATATATTCTTGATGTTCAAAACAATATTTTAAACATGTATAAAATTGTCTGCCTTCATATTCGGGACAATTACGAATAAAATTATTTAATTCCGCACTTGATATCTTTTTCATTTTACAACTCTTCCTTTATTGTGCCTTGTTTGTCCTTATAACGGAAAGTTATGCGACCCTTTGTTAAATCGTATGGTGTCATTTCAATGTTTACAACATCGCCAACCATAACCCAGATTCTGAACTTTCTCATTTTACCGGCGGTATGTGCAATAACCGTGTGTCCGTTTTCAAGTTCAACCTTGAACATAGCATTAGGAAGTTTATCAATAACCGTTCCTTTGAATTCCAATAATTCTTCTTTATCCATAAATTCACCTTTTTTGTTGTTTTTATTCTTTTAATTTTATATCATTATAAACCAGAATTAATTAAAATTGCAACAAGGATTTAAAAATGTCATATTTAGAGCATTTTCATTTTGATAAAGAACCTTTTCCGACACATTATTTTAATTATATTTATGAGAATAAAAAGCAATTTAAGATTATAAATGAAATATCCGATTCCATCAGATTTAATTCCGGTATTTATACTGTTATAGGGGCTGACGGTATCGGTAAAACTTTTATATTAAAGCAAATTCAAAAAAATCTTTCTAACAATGATTTGGTTATTTTTATAAGTGCAACTGAGAAAACCGATATTTTAAAGGTTATTTCCGAGCAACTTTCTTTGCAATCAAAAAAGGGGAATGTTGATGATGTATTTCAACTTATTTCCAAATTTCATAAAAAAGGGCAAAATATCATTCTTATAATTGATGATATGCAGGAGCTTGATAAATCTCAAATCAGAAATCTTGTATCATTGATGGAAGTTATTGAATATTTAAAGGTTATTGCCAGCGGGAATAAGCAATTAAAAAAGATTTTGAAAAATAAAAATTTTTCTGTTTTAAAGGAAAAGAAAGTGAAAAGTTATAAACTTTCGCATTTTTCTTTTGTTTCCGCTATGGGTTACATAAATTCCATATCCGTTGATGCTTTATCCCTTAGTCAATACAGAAAAGTTATAGGATTTATCCCAAGGGCGGTTATTTCCTTTATTTCTAACAGAAATACTTCTAACATAAACTTTATAACTTCCGAAGTAATTAAAGATGCGTATCAAAATAAACAGGACAAAGTAAAACTTAAAAATATATATAATGTGGCAAAGAAAAATTTTGATATAGTTATGGAAAATATTTATTTTAAGTTTCAAAAAATTTTTCTTTTCATACTTATATTATTATCCATTTATTATTGTTTTAAACTTTTTAATGACAGACAATATTTAATTCAAAAAATTGAAGTAGAAAAATCTATTGATGAACAAGAAAAAAATTTCGAAAAATTTTATTAATATTTCATAGCTTTTAATTTATTATAGGTATTTGTGTCGTCTATAATTTTTGTGGAAATTTTTATCGGTAATTTCTGTGCAGATTTAAGTGGGTAAAGAGATTTGCAAGAATTTCTTACCCTTTTTATATCAGCATCGGTTGGGGTGCTTATGAATCTTTCTCTGTTATCCTTAAATTTACCTTCATTAACATTTTTGATAAATGTATCAATGGAATCGTCAGAGGTAAAACTTGATACACAGACAAGCGGTATAACACCAATTTTGTTTAATACATAATCAGTTGGAGATACAGCCTGTTTTGTCGTGAATTTTATTTGTGATTTGTTTGGCAAATCAAATGTTTCAAAAATTGTTCCTTTGCCATAGGTTGGCGAACCGACAAGAACTGCTCTGTTATTTGACTGAAGAATGAATGCGAAAATTTCAGCCTCTCCCTTTGTCGTATTATCGGCAAGAACCACAATAGGTTTTCCATTTAACAAATCACCAGATTTTGCAGTGTAGATTTGATTTTTGTTTTCTCCTAAACCCTTTGTTTTCAAAATATCACCGCCGGAGATAAACAGGTTGGAAGATTCTATCGCCTCGGTCAAATCGCCACCACCATTTGCCCTTACATCTATTACAATACCCTTTATATTATTTTTATTAATTTTATCAAGAATATCTTTTAATTCATAAGATGATTTTTCCTTAAAATTAGTAATAGAAATTACCGGAATTTGTGAATTAGAATTATCAATAAAAACTGACGGTATTGTGAATTTATTCCTTTTGATATACTCCTCACCTTGTTTACCGCTTACATAACTTATATAATTTAAATGAATTATAGAGGAATTATCGTTTGTAAACGTAGACTCTATATCTTCATCTTTTAATTGTGATACAGGTGTAGCGTTTATATGGGTTATAACATCACCCTCTTTTATTTCTGAAAAATATATAGGTGATTCATTTATAATGCTTAAAACTTGAAGTCCGTAAGGAATTTTTCTGTATGTAAAGCCCAGCGAATGGGAGTTATAGTCCTTTTTTCTTTTTTGAAGACTTATGTAATCCGTATAAGTTGCATTCTCATCCAAACTTTTAAGTAAATAATTTGAGGTGAGGTAGAAAATCTGTTCCGGATGAGCTTTTTTTACAACAGAATTTTTTTCTCTTAAACTTAATATAATATTTACAATTAAGTTTGCCCATGATTTTGCATCGTCTTCGGCAGGAGTTGTAAAATTGCCAACCAGCTTTAAATCCTTATCATGAATTAAAACACGATTGTTTGTAACGGTAATTTCCAATTTTCCGGAAAAGCCGGATAAACCTTCTAAGATATAATTTAATATTTTTTCATACGAAATATCGTAGATATAATTATTTTGAACATATTGAAGAAGGGTTGTGAAAAATTCACTCGCATTTTGGATGGAAAAATTATTTACTATATCCGTATCCTTTAACCAATATTCGCCTTTGTTATATGAATATTTGTCTTTATCTTCCTTTGATATAGGAATTATTTCAACCGGATTTGTATTATTTTTTATTAAATTTGTCGGAACGGTATTTGACAGGGAAATATCAGGTATAACCGGTATAAAAGTCATACCTATTAAAATTTTTGTTATTATATTTTTCTTAAATCCCCCCATATTATCCTTTATTTCATTTGTGATTTTTTAAATAAAAGCAATGATGATGTTGATAAGAACATAGAAGAATAAGTTCCTATTATCACTCCAAACAACATCACAGCTGAAAATCCGCGTAATACTTCACCGCCGAATATATAAATTGCAAGTATTGCAAAAAGTGTTGTTATACTTGTAAGTATTGTTCTTGATACCGTTTCATTAATCGAAAGGTCAATCACATCACTTAGGGATTTTGATTTGTATTTTTTAAGATTTTCTCTTACCCTGTCATAAATAACAACTGTATCATTTATGGAATAACCCGCAAGAGTTAAAAGTGCTGCAAGTGTTGTTAAATCAAACTCTATTCCTGTAATACATAACATTGCAAGGGCAAGGACTATATCGTGGAAAAGTGAAAGTCCGGCACCTATTGCAAATGGAAGTTCAAATCTTATCCATATATAAAGAGATATTACAAATATTGAAATTATAACCGCCAAAGTTCCGTTTTTAATCAAATCCGAACCAACCTTTGGTCCAACGATTTGAGTATTTCTGTATTCAACACTTTCTCCCAAAATATTTTTAACGGAGACAAGGTCAGTTGAAATTTCAACCTCTGTTTTTGTTCCTTGAGGAAGATAAATTGAAACTATATCACCTGTGGTTCCCTGAGATTGGATTTGCGGTGAAAATAATTTTAATTTGCTTCTTAAATCCTCTATATTTGCAACTTCTTTGGTTTTTATTTCAAGTAAAACACCGCCGGTAAAGTCAATACCGTAATTAAATGGTTTTACAAATAATGTAATTATAGATGCAAGGACAAGGAATCCTGCTACTCCTATGAAAAGAGATTTTCTTTTCATTACTTTGAAATGGGTTTGTATAGGGATAAGTTTTATAAGTTTAAACATAATAATTCCTTTATTACTCAATTATTTTTGGAACGGTGAAAAATTCGCCTTCGTCATCAGGAGCAGGAGCAGAAGATAAAACTTCCTCCCTTGTATTTTCAACAACTATTGTATCAGTCCTTCTTGGAAGCGGATGATCAGCAACGGAATTAAGTGGTTCAACACCATCAACATTGACATCATCAAGCCCCTTTATCCATTCAATTACGTTTTCAAGTTCGCTTGTCATTTTTTCGGCCATTTCGTCGGTCATACCGATACGAACCATTTTGGCATTTGCCTTTACTTTCTCTTTTGTAAAATACATATTGTTTCCTTTGTTATTTTGATTTGGATTTTAGCATAACTTTTTTATACCAGTCAAGAAAAACTATTTTTATTATTTTTAATGAAGATGTTCCTACTGACTATATGTATTAAATATATTATAATGATTTTATCCATTAAGGATAAATATTAACAAAAGAAAGGAAGAAAAAATGCATAAACTTATGAATTTTATTTGTGAACCTTTAATGATAATAGGTGCCATTAACTGGGGTTTAATTGGTGCTTTCAATTTTAACCTTGTATCTGTGTTATTCGGTGATATGTCAATTCTTTCAAGAATTATTTATGTAATTATCGGTATTGCCGGTATTTGCGGTATATTTATGTTCGGAAGAACTTGTCAGGTTATAGTTAAAAATAACAACAGATAATTTTGTATTTGTATTTTTAAAGCTCAGTTTTTGCAAACTGAGCTTTTTTTATTTTCTTGAATAAATTAAGTTTTTATTCTAACTTATTTATATATAAACAAGAAAGAATAAAAATGAAAAAATTTAAAGATATGAATAAATATTTCAAAGCAACGGTCGTTATCCTTGGAATTTTAACCGTTATTCGTTTAATATCGGCGGGATTTATCGGACTGGACGGCGGACCTGCATATTATGCGATGTGGAGCAGACATTTAGAGCTTTCCTATTTTGATCATCCTATGATGGTTGCTGTTATGGTAAGGGTTTCAACCGCTATTTTCGGGTGGAACAATTTTGCAATAAAATTGCCAGCTATTTTAGTATATCTTGCAACATCCATATTTATGTATAAAACTATCAAATTATGGGGAGGTAAAGATAAAGGCGCGTTTTATGCGGTAATGTTTTTCAATTTTATACCATGGATTGCGGAAAGTTTCGGGATAAAGGCTGGTAATCCGGATATTCCTTTTCTTTTCTGTTATATGATGGTGTTTTATTATTTTTCAAAGCTTTATAAAACGGAAAATTCTAATAATTGGTATTTTATCGGAGTATGGACCGCTATTGGATTCCTTTCAAAATACAAAATGGTATTTGTATACCCTGCTCTTTTATTATGTATGATAGGAATGCCAAAGTTAAAATCGCAATGGAAGAAGCCACAGCTTTATATTTCCGGTCTTTTCGCACTTATCGGGATTGTGCCAACGGTTATTTGGAATATCAATAACGACTTTGCATCTTTTTCTTATCATTTGGTGGAAAGGCAGGGAAATTTCGGTTTCAAACCTATGCAACTTTTAAAATTTTTGGGAAATCAAATTGCCATTATGGGTGTGTTTATTCCGGTTCTTTTGTTTATAAATGCCTATAAAAACAAGTCAAGCGAAGTTGGCAAAGCAGTTATATTTTTTATTGCTCCGGCGGTAGTAGTATTTTCATTTGTTAATTTATTTTTCGGACAAAGTATGCAAAATTGGTGGGCGTCAGTTTATATGATTTTGCTTGTTTTATATGGAGTAAAAAGAGTTCTTAACAAATATGATAAGTGGATTTTGGTCTTTACCGCCATTGTATCTGTAATAGGGACAGCATTTTATGTATATCCGTTCGGGGTTAAGTTGAAAGAAACTACTAACTTCCTTGACCATCATTTATTTGATAAGGCATCGGCACATCTTGAAACTATTATAAAAGACAGAGAAGCAAAAGGAGAAACTGTTTATGTCGGGACTCCACGATACAGGACTACGGCTATGCTTGGGGTAAATATGCCTCATAGGAAAATATATTCTATGGATTATAGAAAAGGAGATCAGTTCCAAATTTGGTATAATCCGGCGGAGCTTATCGGTAAAAATGTAATTTATGTTGCAGGCGGTTCACAGGCAAAGCAGAAGCCAGAAAATTTATTCAATGCAGATAAAATAATTTTATTTGATGTGCAAAAATATGTATATAATCCGGCTTTTTCACGCAATTTTTACTTTTATGAACTTAAAAATTACAAGGGTTTGAAATAATGTTTAAACGATTTTTAAAGTTTGGTTTGGTAGGTGGTTTAGGGACAATAGTAAATCTTGTTATATTCGCCCTGCTCACACTTGCCGGAGTAAGTTCCATAATAAGTGCAATTATATCTTTTATAGTGGCGGCAACATTTAACTATATATTAAACTCCGTTTGGGTATTCAAAGACAGAGGACACGACTGTAACAAAACTTTATGGGCAAAGTTTATGTGCGTGTCCGTATTTTCCCTTTGCATAAACTTGATTGTGCTTTTTGTTATGGAAAAGTTTATTATGCCGGAGTTGATGAAATGGTGGCTTGTAAATGAAATAATGCAAATAACAGCCGGAATTTTGGATGTAAAAACTATATCTAAAATTATATCTCTTTATTCACAGGCGGTAGGTATCGCCTGCTCTATGATTTTCAATTTTATAGGAAATAATTTTATAACGTTTAAGGAAGAGAAATAAAGTTGACAGTTGGGTATAATTTCATTTAAAAAGTTTTAAAAGTGCTGGGAATTGAGTATATCCAAATTCGTCGTTTAAATGACCTCCATTTGGGATAATATTTATTTTTGTTTTATTTATTTATAATTTTTGCCATAAACAATTCATCATAAAATTTATTATTCATTTTAATCGAATTATGTCTTGTCCCTTCATAAGAAAATCCGTTTTTTTCATAAAACTTAATTGCTGGTTTATTTTCAGAAATAACTGTCATTTCTAAACGACTTACTCCTTTATCCTTTAACCAATTTTCAGCAAAAGAAAGCAAGTTTGTGGCAACGCTTTGCCTTTTATAAGCATCAAGAACACCTATTGCAAAATTGGCAATATGCTTAACTTTTGACATAGGATTTCTTGAAATACCCATAAAGCCTACAATTTCATTATCCTCTATGGCAATAAATATTTGTTTATAGTCGTCACACTTTTTTATGGAGCTTTCTTGTTGTTGCACTGTCTTAGTGGCTTCTTCAATAGTAGATAGTAAAAAATCTGTTTGTTTTACAAGTGTATTATAAAATGTAATAAAATTTTTTGCATCTGATAGTTCAATTTGTCTTATTTCCATCTTTAATAAACCCTGCTCGCTTACTTCTGGCTGGGGTAAATGGATTGTCTGCTCGTTCCTCGCATTCATCTTGTCAATTTGCTTCGCAACCGGCAAAACTTTTTGCCTATTGACTGCGATTCCGAACCACTTCGTGTGGTTCAAATCCAAATAAACCCTGCTCGCTTACTTCTGGCTGGGGTAAATGGATTCGAACCACTGTTAACAGAGCCAGAATCTGTTGTCCTACCACTAGACGATACCCCAAACAGTTTCATTATATAACGACTTGGATTTAAATCAATAAAAATATAAATTGACTTAGGCTTTTTCATAAAGTAGAATCTTTGTAGAACAAATTAGGAAAGCTGAGTTAAATGAATATTATTAATAGTGAAAAAAATTTGCCGGAATGGCTTGTTAAACTTAATCCCGAACAAAGAGAGGCGGTGGAAACTACCGAAGGACCTCTGCTTGTGCTTTCTGGTGCGGGAACTGGAAAAACTCGTGTGCTTACTTCTCGTATTGCCTATATCATATACAAACAGCTGGCTTTACCATGGCAAATTTTGGCCGTGACATTCACGAATAAGGCTGCAAATGAGATGAAAAACAGAGTAAAATCTATTATTGGTGATGGTGCGGACAGTCTTTGGATTGGAACTTTTCACTCTATCGGGCTTAAAATTGTAAAGCGTTATCATGAGATTGTTGGACTTAAAAATAACTTTCTTATTTTTGATGATAACGATCAAAAGATACTTGTAAAAAAAGTTATGGAAGAGGATTTAAGGATTGATACCAAACAATGGCCTCCTGCTTATGTGCTTGAAACTATATGCAGGTTAAAGGATAAGGGATATTATTTTGATGATGAAAATATAGCTATGAACGATGTTGATACTATCAATGGGCGTTTGTTGGAAATATATAAAATTTATCAGCAGAAACTTCGTGAACTTAATGCTGTGGATTTTGGTGATTTGCTTTTATATCCNCTTATGATTTTTGANAAAAACCCAGCTATTTTGGAAGAATTTCAAAACAAATTCAAATATATTTTGGTGGATGAATATCAAGATACAAACGCTGTACAAGACAGAATTTTAAAACTTCTTTCCAAAAAGCATAACAATATTTGTTGTGTCGGTGATGATGANCAATCTATTTATTCATGGCGAGGTGCCGAAATTGAAAATATTTTGCGATTTGAAAAGGATTTTGATAATGCAAAGGTGATAAGGTTGGAAACTAACTATCGCTCGACTACTCATATACTTAATGTTGCATCGGCGTTGATTGCAAAAAATAAAGACAGACTTGGAAAAAGACTCAGACCTTGTGATACTGTCATTGCCGAAGATTCAAAAAAAGTGCAAATACACGGGGTTTGGNANGNTNANGANGAGGCTCNNAGTNTNGTTGATGAAATNGAATATTATCAAAGNAANGGTCNTTCGCTTTATCACAAATGGCTGTCCTTGTAAGGGCCGGATATCAAACAAGACTTTTTGAAGAAGCGTTTATAAGAGCCGGAATTTCATATAAAATTATCGGTGGTCTTCGCTTTTATGAACGACAGGAAATAAAGGATATTATTGCGTATTTAAGGTTGCTTGTGTATCCACAGGATAATCTTTCGTTNGAAAGAATTATAAATGTTCCGAAACGCGGAATAGGGGATAAGACNTTNCAAAACATAAANNNNTATGCAANNAANAATCATTTATCCTTGNTTGAAGCAAGTGAAGAAATGTTGAAAAGTGGAAAAATAACCGGAAAAGCCGGCTTAAATATGCAAAAATTTGTGGATGATTTTCANAAATGGAGNACTATNTATAATGGTGATGCTGTAGATTTATTGGATAATCGCAANGTGACAGAGCATTATCAGCTTGTGGAAATGATTGTTAATGAATCCGGTTATATNGATATGTGGCAAAATTCCAAAAAGGCAGAGGCAGAAGCGAAACTTCAAAATATAAAGGAATTTTTGGGAATTATAAAATCGGATTTTGAAACAATAAATGAATTCCTTGAATATATAACGTTATTTACNGAAAATAATGAGGCAAGTTTGGATAATCAAGATTATGTATCTTTGATGACTTTACATGCAGCAAAAGGGCTGGAATTTGATATAGTATTTCTTCCAGGTTGGGAAATGGGNATATTCCCGAATGAAAAATCAACTTCGGAAAGTAGCAGTTCGGTTGAAGAAGAAAGAAGGCTTGCCTATGTTGGAATAACAAGGGCAAAGAAAATTGTGGAAATTTATTATGCCGGAAGTCGTATGGTATTCGGACAATGGCAACAAAATCTTCCTTCTATTTTCCTAAATGATTTGCCAGAGGAAGATATTGAACATACAAGTTTTTCAAATGCCTATATTTACAGATAAATTATTTAAGTCCGAAATGAATTTTCTTATTTAATTTAGAAGGACTTAAATTATCCGCGGATTTAGTAGTTGCTAAATAATTTAAGGCTTTTTTCCATTCGTAAATTGCTTCTTGCTTTCGGCCCAAAGTCCAGTAAATATCACCAAGATGATCAATTATGACTGCATTTTTTGGTTGAAGNGTTTTTGCATATTCTACCATTTTTAAAGCATCATTAAACTTACCCAGCTTAAAATATGCCCAACCGTAAGTATCAAGATAATATGGATTTAAAGGTTCATACCCTATTACTTGTTCAGCAAGTTTAAATGCATTTTCTACATCTTCATTATTCAATAGCAAAAAATATGAATAATAATTTAAAATGACCGGATTTTTAGGACTTAAAACTACAGCCTGTTCCAAATCTTTTTTTGCTTCATTTGTTTTTTTCAAGATGTCATGGCAGACACCTCTTGCAAAGAAAAGTTCTGATTTTAATATTTTATTATCACTTGCTTGGTCTATACCGGCTGTATAATATTCTATTGCCTTATTACAATTGTTTTTATCNTTGTAATAATCACCAAGATTTTGATAAAGTTGTAAAACTGTNGGATTTTGTTCTATTAAATCTTTATACAAAGAAACGGCTTCAAACTGATNNTCCGGTTGTTTTAATAAAAACGCAGTATAATTTATTTTATTTATTAAACTTAAGTAATGTTCTTCCGGAACAGATTCTGATATAGATTTATATTCATTAAACTTATTATACTTTCTGTAAATTTCTGCCTTCATAATTTGTGTAATATACAAATTACTATCTAAATTCAAAACCATATCTATATACATAAGGTATAAATCAGTTGCAGATGGGAAAAGAGTGACAATTATGTTTGAAATATCAAAAATGGATTTTGCCATTCCTTTTTGCGGAGAATCTATATAATAAGGTGTATAAGTATTGTTTTCAACAGATGTCAACAAAGATGTAGCAGAGATAGAATTAGGAGCTTTTTTCAGATAAGCTTTAATAACATCAATTGCCTTTTGTTTACGATTTTGTTTTAAATAAAAATTAACAATAGTTTCTATATCAAGCAAATTTAATGATGTAGTTTGAGCTTCCTCATATAATTCCTCTGCATAACTGTTATCATTTGAAAGTTCGGCTTGAAGGGCTAAATTCATTAAAATAATATTATCAAAAGCGGGGTTATTTATTTCTGTTTCCAGCAAATCCATTGCTTCGTTATTTTTATTTTGAGCCATTAAAACCCAGCTTTTTAATAGCTTTATCATAAAAGTATCTGATTTATTTTTTATTTTATCAAGTTTATTATAAGCTTTGTCATAATCACCATTTTTAAAATCTATATAACTTAAATAAATAGTAGCAATTACATTTGATGGATTTTTTTCAAGTTCCTTTTGTGCATTTTTGATGGCTTCTTCCTCATTATCTCTTGCATTTATAATGTAAGATTTTCCAAGAAAATCATTTTCATTTTGCAAAACAGCTTCATTATAAAATCTACTAAGATTAAAATAATCGCCCATAACTTCGGCACGAAAGCTTGAAAGATAAAGACCATATTTATTATCCTTTAAATGTTCATCATTATAATACCTTGTTTTTTCATCAAATTTTACGGGATGTATAAAAAAACTTAATACTAAAAGGAGTAGTATTATGACAACAACCGTCCTGCGAATGTATTTTTTTAAACTTTTATTTTGCATAATTATTTCTTTCTGTTATTATTAATAATGAAATTATAACATAAAAATTCAATTAAAAAAAGAGTAAATAATTGAAAAATTTTAATAAAAAAGATTTTGATAAATATATCGAAATTTTGCTTAAATGGCAAAAATCGATAAACCTTATAAGTCCTAATACTATCCCAACTTTGTGGGAGAGGCATTTTGAAGACAGCCTTTCTTTATATGATTATGTTAAGGATAAGGAAAATATTTTTGATATAGGAAGCGGTGGTGGATTTCCAGCACTTGTTTTAAGTATTGCAGGGATAAAAAATATTACTGTTGTAGAAAGCGATAAACGTAAGTGTTTATTTTTAAATGAGATTAAGCGGACTTACAACCTTGATGTAAAAATTATAAATGACAGAGTTGAAAATTTAACCTTTGAAAACAAAAACTGTATAATAGGAAGNGCTTTTGCACCGCTTGATAAATTCATAAANTTATGTTCCGGAATTATAAATAANGACACAGAGATGATTTTATTAAAAGGTACAAATATCAATAATGAAATAAAAAATTCACAAAAAGACTGGGATTTTGATTATAAACTTCATAAAAATAATGATGGTTTTATAATTTTTGTTTCAAATATAATTAAAAAATAATGTTAATAAAAAATGTTTCACGTGAAACAATTTGACGTATTTTTATGTAAAATCAANAACTTAATTTTTCAAAATTTTAATGTATATTGTTAATAACTTTTTTATTTATAAAAATGGCTTGNAAAGTTTTTGCAAAAATATTATATTTATANTATGAATTTTCAAATTTGGAGGAAAAATGANTATATTTCAAAACACTAAAATCATTTCAATAACAAATCAAAAGGGCGGGGTTGGTAAAACAACTACTGCGGTAAATCTTGCTACTGCACTTGCAAGTGTNGATAAAAAAATCTTGGTAATTGATTTTGATCCTCAAGGAAATGCAAGTACAGGACTTGGAATAGAACAAAAGGACAGGGTTAATGATATTTATTCTTTGTTGTTTGAAAAGAATGCTTTCAAGGATTCTATAAAACAAACAAATATAAAAAATTTGGATGTAATTCCTGCATCTATTGATTTATCGGCTGCNGAAATAGAACTTTCCAATGTGGAAGAAAAATCTTTGAAACTTAGAAAACTTTTCGAACAAAACGTTTTTCTTTCTCAATATGATTATATATTTATTGATTGTCCGCCGGCTTTGGGTTATTTAACCATAAATGCTTTAGGTGCTTCGGATTCAGTGATGATACCTTTGCAATGTGAGTTTTTTGCGTTGGAAGGTGTAAGCCATCTTATGAATACTATACAACTTGTTCAACAAAATATAAACAGTGGTTTGGAAATAGAAGGNGTTATTCTTACTATGTATGANAANAGAAATAAACTTTCNGANCTTGTNGAAAAAGATGTAAGAGGTTGTTTCGGTGAGTTTGTTTTTGATACTGTTATTCCAAGAAATGTTCGTGTTTCAGAAGCTCCATCACATGGAAANCCNGTTATTTTATATGATTTTGATTGTGCTGGAAGTCAATCATATATAAATTTGGCNGCTGAATTTTTAACAAGAAATGAAAACAAGAATTTAAGAAAGGTTGCGTAAATGAAAGTAGAAAACAGATTAGGGAAGGGGTTATCCGCTTTCTTTGAAAATAAAAATCAGGCAGTTCCTGTTTTTAATAATCCTACACAAGAAAATATTGATACTTCTGTTAATGAAGTAAAAGAAAATATGGAAAAGAACGGGATTTTATATATTCCTGTCGGTAATATTGTTGCAAATNCGAACCAACCAAGAAAAGAATTTAAAGAGGAGCAACTTCGCGAGCTTGCTCTTTCCATTGAAAAAAANGGTGTATTGCAACCTATTTTNGTAAGAAANACTTCNACACCNTCGCAATTTGAAATTATTGCCGGTGAACGCAGGTGGAGGGCAGCAAACCTTGCCGGAATTTATGAAATTCCAGCTATTTTNAAAGATTTATCGGATAAAGAAACTTTTGAAATAGGTTTGATTGAAAATTTGCAACGCGAAAATCTTTCACCGATAGAAGAGGGTAACGGCTATAAAAAGCTTATGATTGATTTNGGGTATACTCAGGAGGATATTTCAAAGCTTATAAATAAAAGTCGTTCCTATGTTGCNAATATTTTGCGACTTTTATCTCTTCCAAAGGATGTGCAGGAAATGATTTCTGACGGAAAGTTATCTTATACGGTTGCAAGAACTTTGATAGGGGAAGAAAATCCTTCGAAAAAAGCAAANTCTCTTATCAAAGGGGATATAAATGCAAGAGATGCNGAGATGATGAAAGAAAATACTTTGCAAAATCATAAATCTTCATGTGATTTGAATCCTGAGCTTATATCACTCAAAGATAATCTTATGGAACATCTTGGTGTGAATGTCGACATTAAATGTAANAATAANAAAGGTGAGGTTATNATAAAGTTTAAGGATTTATCNGAACTTGATACACTTATGACCAAACTAAATAATATATAATATAAGATTGTTATTGTTGGTCGTGTGGAAATTGTTAATTACTTNNTANTCACAAGTTATTCACAGAAAAAATTTTAAAATTTGAAAAAAGAGTCCCTGAAAACCGGGATTCTTTTTTTATTTATNCACAGANNTNCTTTNATATNAAAAGTTATTCACATGTTTATAAAATTGTTTATTGATTTGGGTATAGATTTCCTTTATATTTTTTGATAAAGTTATTCACAATTTGTTAACAATTTTTTTATAGGTTTTGAAATGAGTGTAAAAATAGGCGGAATTTATAGGCATTATAAGGGTAATTTGTATGAAGTTTTGGCGGTTGCAAAGCATAGTGAAACTTTGGAGAATATGGTTGTGTATAAAGCCCTTTATGGTGAAGGGTTGGTTTGGGTGCGACCTTTACTTATGTTTGAGGAGGAAATTATTAAGGATGGTAAGAATATTAAAAGGTTTGAATTGATTGAAAAATAGTTTTTTTGCTTGATTTTTGTAAAAAGGGTAGTATATTTGTTTTCATTATTGGGGTGTCGCCAAGTGGTAAGGCAGCGGGTTTTGGTTCCGCCATTCGTTGGTTCGAATCCAGCCACCCCAGCCAAAAGGTTTAAGACGATTGCCAGTATTTAAACTTTTATTATTATCTGATACCATATATCAAAAGGATATTCAAAGTGGAAATTATCAAATACGAAGATAGAACTACACATCCGGCACATGATAATGCTCAGGTTGATGAATATATTATGCATAACAAAAATATGGATATATGTGTTGTAAATGTGAACGGGCGAACACCACTTAATGGTTGTATGATGAACAAGGAATATAGTTGTGTATGTTTGTGTATATCAGGTGTTGGCAGTGTGTGTGGTAAAGATATAAAACAATATGACGCATTTAATATTCCTGCAGGTACAGAATATTGGTTTGACGGGGATTTTAAATTCATAATGTGTGGAACACCAGCATATAATCCAGCACAAAATATTGTAATCACGTCTGCAATTAAGGACAACAAAAGATAATATTATCGCTTTTGATGGCGATTTTTTTATGGAGAAAGTCTTATGAGTGATAAATTGAAACCTAATCCTTATCAAATATTTCCAATAAAAGGTTGTGATAGTGTGACCTATATTAAACCTACTATTAAAAACCCGAATGTTATTGTTGGAGAATTTTCTTATTTTAGTGATGTTGATTTTGAAAAGCATATAACTCATTTTTATGATTTTAATGGTGATAAACTTGTTATAGGGAAGTTTTGCCAAATTGCCTCTGGTGTAAATTTTGTTATGAATGGAGCAAATCATCAAATGAATGCTGTGTCTACTTATCCTTTTTATATTTTTAACGGTTGGAATGAAAAGGTTCCTTCGGTTTCTGATATGCCTATAAAAGGGGATACTGTTGTCGGAAATGATGTTTGGATAGGGCAGAATTCAACAATACTTCCTGGGGTTCATATAGGTGATGGAGCTATTATTGGAATGAATAGTGTAGTTGGTAGTGATGTTGAGCCATATAGTATAGTTGTTGGAAATCCAGCAAGGCAAATACGTAAGCGTTTTGATGATGAATTGATAGAATTGATGCTTAAATTTAAATGGTGGGATAAAAGTATAGATGAGATAAATGCTCTTATCCCGATACTTACTTGTAGTGATTTAGATAAAGTAAAAAATAAAATAAAAGATTTATTGAATTAGTATTTTCTTTACTTTTTCCATAAAAAAAGCTATATTTTTATTGTTTAATCAAAGGAGGTAAAAATGAAAAAAAGTATAATTTTTATTTTGATTTTGGCTGTGGTAATTATAGCTGGTATTGTTATTTATAAAAAGTTTAAATGGGATAANACCTTTAAGAAAAATGATAATGTTGANGTNAAAAAAGTTCNTTTTAAAAATCGNTATGGTATAGAGTTGGCTGGTGATTTGTATATGCCTAAAAATATAAATGGTAAAAAGTTGTCAGCAGTGGCGGTTTCNGGTCCTTTTGGTGCNGTNAANGAGCAGNCTTCNGGTCTTTATGCACAGGAATTGGCAANTCGTGGNTTTNTTGCTCTTGCATTTGATCCTTCNTTTACTGGGGANAGTGCAGGTGAGCCAAGGCATGTTGCNTCACCTGATATAAATACAGAGGATTTTTCAGCGGCNGTNGATTATTTGACTACTCTTGATAATGTTGATGCNGATAAAATCGGTATAGTAGGTATTTGCGGATTTGGTGGAATGGGGCTTAATGCTGCGGCTATGGATACNCGAATTAAGGCGACAGTGACATCTACTATGTATGATATGACAAGGGTTAATGCGAACGGATATTTTGATTCTATGAATGAAAATGACAGATATGCCCTTAGACANGAATTAAATAAGCAAAGAACAGAGGATGNAAGAAGCGGTAAAATTGCNGTNGNTNGTGGTTTACCNGAGNAAATAAANGGTGATGAGCCTCAATTTGTANAGGATTATTTTGATTANTATAAAACTCCTCGCGGATATCATAAAAGGGCGATTAACTCNAATACCGGATGGAATAAGACTTCCAGCTTNTCATTTATGACTATGCCTATTTTACAATATAGTCCGGAGATTAGAAATGCTGTTTTNATGATACATGGTGAGAANGCTCANAGTAGGTATTTTTCCGAAGATGCGTTTAAGAAATTAAAGGGNNANAATAAAGANCTTTTGATTATTCCNGNNGCAAATCATGTTGATTTGTATGATAATATGGAAAAAATACCGTTTGATAANATAGAGGATTTTTTCAAGAAAAANCTTAAATAAGAGAGGAAAATGAGGAAACTTTTTCTTGTTTTAATATTTTTATTACCGAATATTTGTTTAGGGGGAAATATGAANATAACTATAAATAATAAAATTTACGATATTAAATTGGATAATAATATTNTTGTTGATGAGATAGTTTCCAAAGTTCCTTTTGAACTTGAAATGATAAATTATGCGGGACATGAATTTTATGATGAATTGCCCTTTACTCCTTCATCAAAAGGGGTAGGGCAAACATCAGATTTAAAAGCTGGGCATATTTATTATTGGGCCGGTGGAAATTCATTTGTTTTAAATTACAGGGATTTTGATATATCTCCGTATAAATCTGTGCATATAGGTGAATTTACNGATATGTCGGTNNTTGATGTATTGAAAAANGGNTCAANTAAGATANATATTAAAATTGATAAATAGAAAGCCCCGTTTGGGGNCTTTTTTTAAGATTTAACCTTTATTTTTTTTCGGTTGCCGAGAGCTTTTNTTTTTGGGGCGTCGATTTTTAGGACGCCTTTTTTAAATTCGGCGGAAACTTTATCAAGGTTTATTTCGGCAGGAAGGGTGATTGTGCGTTCNACCATACCATAGCTTCGTTCGGAAAAGTAATGATTTTTGTTATTATCTTCTATTACNGATTTCTTTTCNCCGCGGATGGTAAGGTAGCCGTCTTTTGATATTTGAACATCTATATCCTTTTCATCTACACCTGGAAGTTCGGCTGTGATTTGAATATTTTTATCGGTTTCTATCATTTCTATCTTTGGTTCAAGGATAGTTGGNGAATGAACCGGAAAATCNAANACNTTTAGAAAATTATCAAAAACTCTATTTANTTCGTTTTGAAGCATATTGTAGCCGTGTCTTTCGTTTTTTTGTGGTAAATTTTTATTACATTTTGAACATACCATTTTTGNCTCCTTTTGTTTGTTTGATACAATATTTATATAAGGGAGGATTTTGTTTGTATCAAGATTTTCGGATTTTCTTCCTTTGAAAAACTTAAGTAAAATCAACATAATATAAGTTTTTTTATATTTTTAGGAAAAAAGAGTTTGAAAAGAGCAAATCTGNTGTATATAATTTCAATGTTTAACAAGCAAAAGGAGAAAAAATGAAAAAGTTTTTAGTTTTGGTAATGGTTCTTGCCGGATGTTCAACATTACAATCAAATATGAGTGATGAAAAAAAGCAAAAAGTTCAATGTGTTTCAACTTATGCTTTGACTTTTAATGTTGTATGTTCAAATGATAAAACTTGTGTTAAAAACAAAGTAAAGTCAAATTATAAAACAGTTTCAAAAAAATGTNATTTAGAAAATGTAAATGAACTTATTTCTTTGTATGANGATATTCAATTTATGAAAGAAATGTCTGCTAACTAATCATATACAGATAAAAAAAGAAGGGCTGTTTTTAAGCCCTTTTTTTTAATACTCGTCATCGTCGTATTGGTTTTTTGATGATATTGTTTCATCATTATCCATATCAAAAAACATTTCTGATTCCGATAAATCTATTTCATTNTCGTTTATATCTATATTATCAATGATTTTATCATCATCATTTATTTTGTTTTCAACTTTCTTTTTTTTCTTTATAAATTCCAGTTCATCATCCTTTGAAAGAGTTTTTTTACATTTAGGGCAGTTTATTACTTCCTTGTTCATNTCGTAAAAAATTGCATTACAGAAAGGACATATATGTTTTTTACCTCTGATATCCATTTGATACCTCCAGATTAAAGTTAATTTAAGTTGAAAATGCTACATATATATACAAATGTCAAGAAAAAATTACCATGAGGTGCAAGAATTTTTTATGCGTATGTATTCTTCATCCGAATCGTGAGCCAGATTTTTATCTATTATTGCTTGTTCCAGGCGGTTTTTGAGGATTTTTAGTTTTTCATCATTTTTTAGCAGGTTATCTATTTTTTTATTTATTTTTGTNTTTGTTGCATCGGAAGATGTTAAAAACGGTTTTAAATTTTCCATTAAAATTTTCATTTCTTCGGTGATAAGTTTGCCATAGTATTTAAGTTCTTCCTGATAAATTTTAATGTGACCTTCTTCATGTTTTTTTATTTCATTATATTGGCAGGAATTTTCTTTGTATTTTTCATCAATTATTATATCAAGAGAGTTGTAGCCTATGTTAAAATCAATAGTGTTTATATTTACGCATATTCCATTTGGTGTAGGATTTTTATCTATGGTTATAGAATATTGAATTTGAAAATCAGCAATGGTTAATCCCATAGTTCGCAGAGGGTTTTTAAGCCCCGATACAGAGATGATTGCTTCCTTTGGAACAAGTGTATAGGAAGGTGTGCCGTAATTGATTGTGGTTGTGATTTTCGGGGTTGTTTTAAATTGGTCGCATTCCGAGGATGCAAATGTTTTTGCAGATAGTAAAGTAATAATTGCAAATAATACCCAAAATTTGCAAATAATTTTACTTGAAATTATCAAGATATACCTCTACAAATTTATTTCCATGTAACTTTCTTAATTCTTCGGCAAGAAGGACGGACTTTCTTCCACTGTTGAATAATTGAAGATATGGACCGAGTCCCGATAAATCTATGTTTAAAATGACGGATTCATCGATAGTTGGTTTTCTAAATAATATGGCGTATTTTAAATCCTTGTAAATTTTACCTTGGATAAATGCCATTTCCTTTGGTGTTAGGTTCCAGCTGTCGTAATCTTCCGGTCTTGCCTGAACATTGCGGAAAAATATCTGTGTTTGGCATTGTCCACGAATAACCTCACCAATACCGAGTTTATCAAGGACGTTTGGTTGTTGGAATGCGGCAAGGTAAGCTTGGCGTTTTTTACGACCTTCTTGTAAACCTATTACAAAATTGTTGCGGAATACAGGGTTTGCAAGCATAGGTGCAGTTTCATCAATTATAATCAAACTTGGGGCGCCGGTTCGACCGGTTATGTTTTGGATGCGATTCATAATGTAGCTGACAACGGCTGGAGCTAGGGTTTCATCTTCGAATATATAAGTGAAATCGAAAGTGTTAAAGCGGTTTGATAAATCCAAGCTGTCGGCGTCGCTGTTAAAAAGTAGTCCGTATTGGCTATCGTCTACCCAACGGAAAAGTTCACGTCTCATTTTTCCGGCAGGAGAAAAACAGGATTTGTAAAGGTTTTTAAGACTTCTTTTATTTGGTTCAAGATAATCAAAAGAAGTTGTGATGGCACGGGCGATTTCGGCTTCGCTGTTTGCATCATCAACCTGAGTTATTTCTTTCAACCAACGGCGAAGAAAGGCACGGTTTTCCGGTGTATCATCTATACGGAATGGGTTAAGGTGTGCGGTTGTGCCACCCTTTATTATATCCTTGTCCTTTGTATCGCCTTCAAAATTTATGTATGAGCCACCGGCTGCGTAAGTAAAGATTTCGGCACCGCGGTGACGGTCGAAAAAGAATACCCTTAAATCATCGAATCGTAAAGATTGACCGGCGAGGAAAGAGTAAAGAGTTGTTTTACCTTGTCCGGTTGGTCCTATTGCCACAGTGTGGGCTACGGCAGCAGGTTCTTCGGATACGTGAAATTCAAATTGGTATGCGGTTCCCTGATATGTTGGGAATATTGCAATAGGACCGTTTCCCCAGTCGCATTTTGATAATCCCTCCGGTTGATGTTCAAAATTAAAACTTGTTGCAACGGCACGGGATAGCATCTTATACATTCTTGGATATTTATCATAAGTAGGGAATTGTGAAAACCATGAACTTTCAGCAATCCAACCCTCACGAACCGGAGTTAAACCGTAAAGTCTGCAAATTTTTTCAATTTCAAATACGGCTTCGTTTAAACCCTTAAAACTGTCGCTTGTAATGAAAAATGTTTCTGCGTAGTTGACCAGTGTTTGATGATCCTCATCATTTTGTTCAATTAAGGCGAGGGCATCGTCAAATTGGCGAAGGACGTCATAGGAGAAAGTGCTTGAACTTGCCATTCTTCGTTGATTTATTAAAATCATTTGAGCTTTTAATTTTGAAATAGGGAATAGGTTATGTAGAACGGTTATTTCATAATTAAGTGCCAAAATATCGGATAGCATTTGTTCATCAACGGTATTTGATTGTTGCTTTATACCGACTACAGCCATATATTTTTCACTGTTGCCGGAACGGAATCTTATATAACCTTTGTTGGAAAAAAAGATTTCATCGGAAACCATAAGTTCGGAAATATTATCAAAAACTATGTTTTCAGATTTTGGATTAGGGCGTGATATAGGGTTTATTATATGGGCGAAAAAGGTAAGCGGGCTTTCGCTTATGCCATCTTCCTTTAGCACCTTTACACCGAAGTTTGAAAGGATAGCCTCCAAATTACTGGAAGCGGTATCTAAATCCTTCATTGCGTCCTTTCTGTCGTTGACGGATATGACAATATAGTGGGAGTTTTTGAAGATTTCCTTTTGTGCATCGCTCCATTTTTCAGATATTTCCCTTAATACTTTGTTATCGTTGTTTATAACCTTTTCTGTTTTAACCTTTTCACGGATGGTGAAAATACGGCTTTCAACACTTATTTCAGATAAGGAATCAATCCATTTTTTTCTTTCTTCCAGCAAAGATTGTATTGTTTCACGGCGGGCAAATGCTATGCTTGCACCGTGGACTTTGAAAATACGGACTAAACTTCCGTTAGAGCAGAGTATAGTTTTTTTATCATTCAATAATTTTTCAAACGGAAGGTAGTCAATAAGTCGGGTGTCGTAAGGACGCGGAAGGAATATGTTTGATTTTTTTGATATAATTACAGTTATTATTATTGCAACGGCAATTATACCCAAAATCAAAGATATTGTGTAATTGTTTGATAAATTCATAAGTAATATTTTTGATAAGTTAAAATTCATTTACTTTCCTTATGGTGCGAATTTGTTGCCGTGTTCTTTTATTAAATTTTTTGTTTTTGCCTTTATGTTTGTTTTTGCCCTTATTATGTTATCAATATGGGGTTCTTTTTTTGCAAGAAGTATTAAAAGCAGATGTATTATTATAATTTGCAACATAGGGACCCAGATGTAGCCGACAAGTCCGAATGCTAAAAACATTATTATTTCAACTACACCGATAGTTAAGTTGAAAACAGTTAATCCAAATGGTGCGAAAAATATTAAGCTTGGATATGCAATTGATTTTAAAAGTTCTTCTTTCAATATTCCCCCCTAAATACTTATAGTAAATTTTATATGAAAAACCCTTAAAATACAAGTAAAAATTGAAGTTTATTTCTTGTTTTTACCAAGTCCCGTTTTTTTTGCAAGAGAGCTTCTTTTTTTTGCATAATTAGGTGCAATCATAGGATAATCAGGCGGAAGAGCCCATTTTTCACGGTATTCGACATCTGTCATATTATATTTTGTTTTTAGATAGCGTTTTAACATTTTTAATTTTTTTCCGTCTTCTAAGCAGACTAAATATTCCGGATGGATGGAATCTTTTATATCTACCGATGGTTCAAGTGTGTATGCAGATGTTTTATCAGTAATGAAAATTAAGTTAGAGTATACCGTTTCAATAAGATTTGGTATGTCGTTTTTTTCCATTGTGTTATTTGATATATAACTGCTTACTATTTGTGAAGTTGCAGATATTATTGAGAGTTGAAGATTTTCAGATATATTTTTTGTTGTTTTATTCATTTGAAGACCTTTGCTTTTTTAATTTTTTCTCTTGTATTATATCAAAAATTGAGGTAAAAGTAAAAGGTAAAATAATTATAAGAGGAAATGATGTTTTTTGAAAATTTCTTTGATAAATTTAGTTTTGATATACTTCCAACACTTCCGATAGATGTAAGTTTTAAAGGTATTATTTTATTGTTTTTATTTGTGTTTTTGCCTTCGTATATAGTTTATGCAAAGCAATCATTGCAAAGGAAGATTATTTATTTGTTTGATGTTTTGGATTTTTTTCTTTTTTACATTTGTATTTTCGTAAAAATTGAAGATTTTCATTTCGACAGGGGGCATTTGACGGTGTTTGCAAAGACTTTGTATGTGCTTTTGCTTATAGGAGCCGTTTTGGATGCAGAAGATAAAAAATCTTATCCCTATAGAAAGAAAAGTTTTTTTAAGAAGTATATTCAGCATCCGCTTGAATCCTTTTTTTCTCATTTTTTGTATTTGATTTTTAAAATACTTCCTGTGGAATGGGCTTCTTCGTTAGGTGGTTTTTTAGGAAGAGTGTTGGGGCATACTCAAAAATGGTATAATAAATTGATGGATGCAAATTTGAATATTGCTTTTCCAAGAAAAAAAGCTTTGGAAAAAGAGCGGATAAAAAAGGAAGTTTGGAATATGATGGGCAGGTATGTAAGTGAACCTGCACACTTTAAATATATGTACAGAAATTATAAGAAGTATTTGACCTTTGAAAATGATGAAATTTTGGAAAAGTTAAAGGGTAAGCCTTTTATTGCTTTTATCGCACACTATGGAAGTGTCGGACTTATATCCATACCGTTTGCGCTTCGTCATGCGGATTGTTCTATTATTTACAAATATCCAAGTAATAATTTGACTAATAATCTTGTTATAAAATCGTTTGGAAATGGTATAGGTAATTTGAAGTTTATTCCGAATACATCCAACGGTACAAAGGATGCAATGAGGATACTTTCTTCCGGTGGGGCAATTTTGGCTGTGCCGGATCAGAAATTTCAAACTGGTATTAATACAAAATTTTTTGGAGCAAAGGTGAAAAGTCCTGTTGGTGTGGCGAAACTTGCTTGTCATTTCAATTGTCCCATACTTCCGGTGCAACTTGTAAGAGAAAAGGGTGTTAAGCACAAAATTATTTTCCATGATACATTTATGCCGTATAAATCCAAAAACAAAGAAGATGATGCGGTGAAGACTACGCAACGTGTAAATGACATTATTGAAGGTTGGATTAAGGAAAATCCTTCGCAATGGTTTTGGGTACATGACAGATGGAATATTAAGGCGTTGTTAAAGAAAAAGGGAGTAAAGAAGAATGCAACAAAAAACAATAAGTAGAGAGATTGTTATTTCCGGAATAGGTCAACATAAGGGAACAGAAAATACTGTTATTTTAAAGCCTGCTTCTGTTGACAGCGGTATTGTTTTTAAGATTGGTGGCAAAGAGTATCTTTATAATATAGAAAATGTTTTTGGGGAAACAGGATATACTTGTGTAGGTCAAAAAGATGGCAGAAATTTGAAGACTGTGGAACATCTTATTTCTACACTTAACGGTTTGGGAATTGATAATTTGATTGTTGAAACGGAATCGGAAGAGGTGCCAATTTGTGACGGATCAGCGGTAAAATTTGTGGAAGAGATAGAAAAAGCCGGTTTAAAGTTGCAAAATGCACCTAAAAAAGCAATAAAAATTTTGAAAAAAGTAAATTATACTGATGAAAAAGGTGATGTGTCGATAGAACCATCAGATGCTGGCAATCTTACTCTTGATGTAATGATAGATTACAGTGGGGTAAAGCCTATTGGTATACAAAAAATAAAAATTGATTTGGATGAGGATAATTATAAAAATCTTATCAGTCCGGCGAGAACTTATGCCAGAATGTCGGATGTGGAATTTTTACATTCAAAGGGGCTTTGTCTTGGTGCAACACTTAAAAGCGGGATTGCGGTAGATGAAGAGAAAGTTATAAATCCGGAAGGTTTGCGATTTAAAGATGAGTTTGTAAGGCATAAGGTTTTAGATGCTGTTGGTGATTTATATCTTCTCGGTCATTATATAATAGGTTATTATAAAAACAGTAAGGGCGGTCATTTTCACAATAATCAGTTGGTAAGGGCTGTGCTTTCCGATAAGTCTAATTATGAAATAGTTGAGATTTAGTATGATTATTATGGGGATTGATCCGGGGTTAAGGTTTAACGGNTATGGTGTAGTGGAATATCAANCCGGTAATTTTAAGCATATTGTGAATGGGACATTTAAGACAAATGAAAAGTTGAGTTTGGCGGAAAGNCTTTCACAAATTTATTATGGTTTGAATGATATACTTAAAACTTATANGCCNGCTGAAGTGGCGGTGGAGGAAGTGTTTGTTAATGTGAATCCTGCTTCTACTTTAAAATTGGGGCAGGCAAGGGGGGTTGCGATTTTNACACCTTCGCTTTTAGGGATACCTGTGTTTGAATATTCACCGAATCTTATCAAAAAATCGGTGGTTGGGGTTGGTCATGCCGGAAAGGAACAAATACAAATGATGGTGAAATTGTTGCTTTCCAATCCGGTGATTGATAGTGAGCATAGCGGTGATGCGTTGGCTATGGCAATATGTCATGCNCACAACAGAAATTCCTTTAAGTAAACATTTTTTTTAATTTTAGGAAAAAATCCTTGACTTTATTTTTTTATACTTTACAATTAGAAATTGTAAGATTAGTTTGGTTTGTGCCGACTTTTCTTACTTTCTTTGTGTTAAAAAAAGGTCTATTTTTAGGCCTTTTTTATTTCCTTAAATAGATATAAAAAGCACCGTCATTTCTTGTTTTATATGGTGCGTATTCAACGTAAAGAATCATTTGCTTTATATCAGGGGAGTTTATCCATTTTGGAAATTCGCGACGGATTGTGCCGGTTTGCTTTTCCGGATTGCCTCTGCCGGTAATTACAAGCAAAGTCCGGTTATGTGAGAGGTAGTTTTTTGTTATAAATTGTATNAAAGTTTCATAGGCGGATTGTAGGGTGTAGCCATGCAAATCAAGTGTAGAATCCGGCTTTTTTGTTTCATTTTTGATTTTTTTCTGGATTGTTTTATCAATGCGNGAAGTGTCGGATATGGTTAAATCTTTTTCAAATATATTGCGGTGGGGTTTCGGTTTTATATCCTCCGGTGTGATAAATGAGATTTCAATATTGTTTTGTTTTTTTATCGGTTTNNGTGTGGGAATAGATAAATTCCCCTTTGTTTTAGATTTAAGGGGTTTTATTGATGANATTATGTCGTTCCAAAGTTTGCTCATAAAACAACTATACTTTGTATGAATGATAAAAGCAAATAAAAATCCCTACCGCTGGGATAGGGATTAGTTTTTTTATTATCTGATTATATACGCATAGGCATAAGAACATAGATTGCAGATGTATCATCAAGTTCAGTTATTATTGCAGGTGATGAACCATCAGAAATCATAAATTTCATAAATTTACCTTCTATCTGTGAAGCGATATCAAGGAGATATTTGGAGTTAAATCCTATTTCCATTGCGTCNCTGTCGTATACAACTTCTAAATCTTCGAATGCACTACCNGAATCAGGGGTTGATGCAAGAAGAGTTAGTTTTGATTTTGAAAGTTTAAGTTTGATTGCCTTTGATTTTTCATATGCAACGGANGATACNCGGTCAACGGCTTCTGAGAAAAGTTTACAATCAACTTCCATTGCTTTGTCGTTTGATGTTGGAATAACTTTTTCGTAATCAGGGAATTTTCCATCAATAAGTTTTGATGTGATTGTTGTTCCGGCGAATGAGAATCTTGCCTTTGTTTCGCTTATTTCAACATTGATGTCCGAAGATGTGTCTTCAAGAAGAGCACGAAGTTCGGTTACAACTTTTCTTGGNATAATAATGCTTGGCATACCNTTTGCACCTTCNGGACTTGCGACATCTTGGCGTGCAAGACGGTGACCGTCGGTTGCAACNGCACGAAGAAGTTCCTTGCCGTCCTTTTCCAATGTATGGAAGAAGATACCGTTTAGNAANTAGCGGGTTTCTTCTGTAGATACAGCGAATTTTGTTTTATCGATAAGTTTTATTAAATCGTCACATGGAAGTGAGAATTTGAATGGCATTGATGAGCTGTTCATTAAAGGGAAGTCATCAACAGGAAGTGATGGAAGTGTGAATTCNGAATTNCCGGCCTTGATTACAACCTTTGCATTATCGGATGATGTTTTAAGTTCAATATTTCCCTCTGGAAGTTTACGAACTATGTCATATAAAATGTGTGCAGGGATTGTTGTTGAACCCTTTTCATTTATGGTTGCATCCAAAACTTCNATAATTTCCAAATCTATGTTTGTTGCGGTGAATTTTAAGCTATCACCGGCTTCTATCTTTATATTGGAAAGAACAGGGATAGTTGATTTTTTTTCAACAATTCTGTATAGATGTGAAAGTGTTTTTGATAAGTTTGCTTTTTCAATNGTAATATACATTTTTTCATCTCCTTTATTTATAATTTAAGTTTATTCTAGTCCATAACGGATTATAAAAGCAAGTAAATTTTTATAATATTTTTGATATTAAAAAAGCCCCTGTTTAAGAGGCTTTGTTTTTATTTTTTAGGTTTTGTAAATTCCGTAGCNGGAACTTCTTTTTCTTTTGTTTTAACCTTTGAAAGTATTAAATCCAAAACCTTTTCTTCAAAGACATTGGCACGAATTGCTTCCATCGCAGATTGATTTTTTTGATAGTATTCAAAAATTTGACCTGCCTGTTGAGGGTATCTCATTGCTTCTGCCATAATTGCCTGTTGAATATCGTTTTGGGTAATTTCGATTTTTTCCTTTTTACCGATATCAGCAATGATTAAACCGAGTTTTACACGACCTTCGGCTTGTTTCTTTAATTCTTCTTTTTTCTTTTTTTCAGCNTTTTCATCCAATTTTTCGGATGTNGTGTGTTGGAATTGATGGAACATATATTCAACTTCTTGATTTATAAGAGATTCAGGAAGTTCGATTTTTTCATCAGCAAGTTTATCAAGAAGTTCGTCTTTCATCATATTTTTTGATGATGTTTCATAGTTTTGTTCCAATAATTCTTTTATGTAAGATTTAAGGTCAGCCAAATCCTTTCTTTTTAATTCAACAGCGAAAGCATCGTTGATTTCAGGGATTTTCTTTTCCTTTATATCGTTGATTTTTACTTTGAATACNGCTGGTTTGCCGGCAAGNTTTTCGTGACCGTAGTCCTTTGGAAATTCAACGTTTACGTCAAACGAATCGCCCTTTGCGTGACCTATTACCTGATCTTCAAAGCCAGGGATAAATGTGTTAGAGCCAAGTTCAAGTGGGTAATTTTCGCCCTTGCCACCTTCGAATGCTTTACCGCCTTCGAATCCTTCGAAATCAATTACNGCAATATCACCCTTTTTTGTTTTTCTGTCGGAAGANACAGGTTCAGTTGTGTATCTTGATTTTGCNATGTTTTCAAGGGATTCNTTTANTTCTTTGTCAGTTGCGTGTGCGACCTTTTTTTCAAGNGTGATTTTTGAAAAATCAATATCTTTTATAGCAGGAAGAATTTCAAAATCAGCCGAGAATTTTAATGGTTCGTTACGAACAAAGCTGTCAACCTTTACATTTGGTTGGGTAGCAGGAGTTATATCGTGTTCCTTCCAATAAGAAGAAAGGGTATCATTTATAAGGGTGTTTATAACATCGCCAATGAAGTGACCTTCGTATTTTTGTTTGATTACTTCCATAGGAACGTGTCCTGGACGGAAACCCTTTTCCTTGTGTGTTTTTGCAAATTCAGTTAATTGTTCATTTAACTTTGTTTCAAATTCCTCTGTCGGAATTTCAAAAGATAGTTCGTATTTAATTCCTTTTATTTTTTCTTTTGTTGGTTGCATTTTGGTATCCTTTGATTGATTTAAAGTTGGTGCGGATGAAGGGACTTGAACCCCCACGCCGTAAGGCAATAGATCCTAAGTCTATCGCGTCTGCCAATTTCGCCACATCCGCATAATCGGTTAATAATATGCTGTATTTATATCACAAAAAAAAATAAAATCCATAAAAAAATTAAAATTTTAAAAAAGCGGACTTTTTAAATCCGCTGTTTCTTATTGTCTTTGTTTAATATCAGTCATATATTCGGGAAACTTTTTGAAAATTTGTTTGGTTTTAGAGTTTGAATTTAAAAATGTTTCATCACTATTTAATATATAATTGTTATTTGGGTCCTGATAAGCGATAACCCCAGTTTCATTACTTTCTTTATCTTCAAAGTAAATAATCTCTTTACCCTTTTCAATTTCAAAGTTGTTAGTAGTTTTTACAATAACATCTTCTGCATCAAAAACACCGTTTTTATTTACATCTAATTTAAGGAAACGGTATATTGATATGTCTCTATTTTTTACATCTTCTATTTCTAAAATAGGAGCTTCTTTTAGGCTGATGTTTTTGTTGATGGAATCTTTTTCAAATTGTTTGACAAAACAATAGGACATAAGAAACAAACCGCCGAAAATTACAATGACAAGAGGAGCTCCGCTTAGAGCAATGAGGATATTATTTTTAGATTTCATTTTGATTACCTTTTTTTTTATTAATAATATAAGAGCTTATCTTGAAAGAAAAATAAAATCTATAAAAAATTAGAATTTTGAAAAAAATATGTTATACTTGTTTATTATGGAGAGGAAGATGAAAGTTTTTTTATGTTTATTTATGCTTTTTAGTTTTAATGCCTTTGCACAGGAGAGTAGGTTTTCGGGAAAAGATTTGCCTAGGTTTTCTGCGTTAAAAAGTGATAAAGTTAATGCGAGAGTTGGTCCGAATGTTAAATATCCGTTAAAATATATATATGTGAAAAAGTTTTTACCCGTTATTGTGGTAAATGAATATTACGGTTGGTATCAGATAAGGGATATGAATGGTGATTTGTCTTGGGTTCACAGGGATAATTTTACGTCAAAGGATTATGCTATGATAAAAAGTAATGAGGTTTTTTTATATAAAAAGGCAAAACTTAATTCTAAAGTTTTAGCGAAGATTAATAAGGGTATAATATTCCTTGTTGACGAATGTGAAGTAAAGTTTTGTAAGGTAAAAACAAATTATAATGGTAAAAAATTTGAAGGATATATTTTAAAAAGTGAATTATATGGTGTAAATTAAAACAGAAAAATGTGTAATACTATTGAAAGTATACTTAAAATATGTTATGATAAATAAGAATAAAAATAATTTAGGAAAGAAAAAAATATGTTTAAAAAATTAAAAACCTCAATGGGGGGGGGTAAAACACCCGTAAAATCAAATACTTATCGTTTTATTGCGATTTCTTTATGTTTAATCTTTTTTATTTCTTGTACTTTATTTGTATCGTCTGTTTCGGTTAATGCAAAACCTAAAAAACAAAAAACTAGATCTGCTGTTAGTAAAAGAGCTATGGCTACCGGTACGGCTAGAAGAGCAGGAGGTTCCGGAAGAGTTAGTACTACAAGAGTGCAAAGCAGAATGAAGAGGAATGCAAATAATCCAAGTACAGAAGTAGCAACGACAGAAACAACTTCTTCTGAAAAAGAGAAGATTAGTAAAACAACTTTGAAAAAATGTCCTGTTGAAAAAACTCTTGGTAAAAAATTTGATGAAGATGGTAATGAATTATATTATACCTCTAAAAATAAATCTAAGGGAGAAGAGTTTTGTGACGAATCAAGTTTAAGTGAATTTGCTGATGAGATTAGATGGTCAGAAAGTGATAAAGACAAATATCCTAAGGTTGCTAGTTTAAATAATGGTGATGATATAGTTTATTTTAAATGTAGAGAAGGTTATATTGTTAAAAATGGTAGTGACGGTATAAGGACTT
>JAAVBO010000015.1 GCA_014803575.1 bacterium
TATAGCTTCACAGCTCTTGCGATCATTACTCGCAAAAGACCCATCAATACAGTTCTTGCAACTCCTTGAAGATATATCGTAGTATTTTGACAGAGTCCCACATTCGCACTTGCCATTAGTGTACGTCGCCTTCTCCGAACAGTAATTAATCGACGTAGGCACGCAGTACTCCTGTAAGATTTCTGTTATGGTTTTGTTACCGGATTTTGCTCCTTCTGATAGTGTCATGCATATTAATAATGCTGGCACAATTATCCTCAATCTCTTTGTTTCTTTTCTCATCTCTACACCCCCTGTTTGGTTTTAAAAATTCCACTTATCAGAGATAGTGGCCGGGCAGTTGACAAATCATGTAAAAGAAATGATCCTATAACTTTTAGAATATATTACTATATTCCTGTTGTATAGTTATAGCTCCCCAACCTTTTGCTTACAAAGGTCAGGGCTTTGGCAAAAAAAAAGATACCAAGAGGTATCCGTATTTTCACCGTCTCTTTTACTTAGGCTTGTCAAGGCCTCGCATCATCTCTGACACTAAATACAGCTATGTGCCATATCTGAAAATTAATATAACATAAAATATTAAAATGTAAATATAAAAAAAATTCTCACTTGCATATAATCCTAAAATATGGTATTATGAAACAGGTTTTAAAAACTAAATAAGAAAGGAAATAAATATGCAAAAGAACAATAAACACCCTATAGGGGGGGGGAATAATACTGTAAATTCAAATGTTTATAATAAATTCCTCAAATATTCATTAATCGCATTGATGGTTGGAATATCGGCTAATTCGGTTGAGGCAGGACCAAGAAACAGAAGGTCAATGTCTGTATCATCTTCATCAACACCAACTGCAATATCTTTAAAAGAGACTCTTGTAAATGATAGTTATAAATTAACAAACAGAGAATTTTCCAATTTAAAAAATAATATTTTTAATAAAAAAGCTATTCTTTATAAAGGAATAGATAATGATTATTTAAAATTATTCAACAAAGAAACACGCACTTACTTTTTTTCAAATCAAACTGCATTTTTAACCTGTTTTATGAAAAATGATAATTTAGATTTTGAAGTAAAGGGCAATTATCTTTTGAATCATTCAAATGATAGATATTCTTGTTATGATAATATAGAAGCAATATATATACCTGACACTAATGTTGAAACATCCCTTCAAGTATATGTATATGAATTAAATAATGGTAGTGATGTTATGGGTGAGGAAATGGACTTTGCTAATTTTGAAATAGCAAAGATTTCATCTTTAATTCCAACAGATAAATTCCAAAAAGTAAAAGAAACCTGCAACTTTAAATCATATTATAATGATATAAAGAACTTGTTGACTGCTTCGACTGTTGCATCTGGTGTTGCAACGGCAGTTGGTGCAACTGGAACAGCTTTAAGTGTTGTTGATACGATAAAAGATAAAAAAGAAGGTGATACAGATAATAAATTATCCGGTATGAATATTGCGGATATTGCACTTTCCGGAACTTCTGCTGCGACAAGTATGACATCGGCAATTATGAACTTTGTGTCCGTTGAGAAAATAAACAAACTTTCTTCACAAATGGATAAGTGTGTTGATAATGCAAGAAATTTAAGGAATGAAATATTCAAGTTTCAAGAAGATGAAGGTATTCTAAACAGTACAGAAATTAACAGATATAATGATGCTACTTTAGAGTGCATAGAATTATCAACATTAGATAAAATTATCAAAGATGTAAAAAGTCTTGCAACAGCAAGTGGTGTTAGTGGTATGATTGGTGTGGCAGCAAATGGCGCTTCCATCGCAACTACTGTTATTGGAAATACTTCTGATAAAGTAGATGGAGAAAAGATGAATATTGCTTCTTCTGTTACATCCGGTATAGGAACTGCCAGTGCGCTTGGCGGAACTGTTATGAATGCGAAGAATCTTTCTAAAGTCCAAGAGTTGATTAATAGACTTGAAAGATGCACCGAAGCAATTGATGAAATTAAATAAAACAGTTAATTTAGAATCCCCTTTCTTTGGAAGGGGATTTTTTTATAGGTAATTACTTTTGGAACTTATTAACATATCGCTGTGAATATAGCTACATTCTATTAATCCGAATCCGAAAAACAATGTCAGCATTGCTGTTCCACCATAGGATAAAAGCGGGGATGGGACTCCCACTACCGGAAGTAATCCCATAACCATAGCCGTATTTATAAAGAAATATACGAAGAAGTTTGCGCCAAGCCCAAGGGAGAGTAATTTTCCGAAATTATTTCTGCTTGCAAAGGCGACCCTGTAACACTGATACAATATTGCAATTATGACTGCGAAAAGTATCAGACAACCGAACATTCCGAATTCCTCTGCAAACATAGTGAAAATGAAATCTGTTTGTTTTTCGGGAAGAAAATTTAAATGACTTTGTGTCCCCTGTAAATATCCCTTTCCAAAAAAACCGCCGGAACCAAGTGAAATTTTTGATTGTGTAATATGGTATCCCGAACCCATTATATCCTTTTCCGGATTCATAAATATAATTATTCGTTGTTTTTGGTAATCGTGAAGTCCGTATTTCCAAACAACAGGAAGGGCTATTATACCGATTAAAATTAATACGCCGAATTTCCACCACTGGACACCGGCAATAAAGAAAACTATTGCCGATACGAAAAGCAAAGTCATTGCGGTTCCCAAATCAGGTTGGGTTAAAACAAGCCCTACCGGAAGTGCAACCAAAAATGCCGGAAACACCAAATAATAATTACTTCTGATTTCATTTATACTTAATGCGGCAAAGTATTTTGAAAGTGCAAGAACCAGTGCGATTTTCATAAACTCGGATGGTTGAAATCGTATAAAGCCCAGATTTAACCAACGTTGTGCTCCCATTCCTATGTGACCTATAAAACTTACCAATACAAGAGAAATTACGCCAATACCATATATCCAGTATGCGTATTTGACCCAGATTTTTAAATCAAATACTGCAATAACAAAAAGTATTATAAATCCGACAATTATTTTTGGAAGTTGGGAAATTGCCCATGGACTCCAAGAACCATAGCTGATAAGACAAGCAAGTTTGTCCGTGCATTCTGCCTTTCCCGCACTGTATAAAATAGCAAGTCCGATTGATGAAAGAAGTAAAAGCAATAAAATCAATTTCCAATTCATAAAAAGAAATTTTGAAAACACATTCATTTGACTGCTTTTTTTCATACTTACTTGATAATTTGACATATTGTTCCCCTTACAAATACAGTTCCAATGTTTTTTTCATTAAATCCCTTGCAATAGGTGCGGCGGCACCGGAACCGCTCATTCCGTGTTCTACGACTACAGAGATTGCGTATCTTGGATTTTTGTATGGGGCATAACCAACAAACAAAGCGTGGTTTCTGTATTTCCATGGTAAATCCTCTTGTTTGATAACTCCATTCAATCGTTCTTCACGTGTAATTCGTTTAACCTGTGTTGTTCCGGTTTTACCGGCCATATATTGACCATTATATTCAAAGGCCGCTGTTTTTCCCGTGCCGTTCGGTTTATTAACAACGGAAAACATTCCTTTTTTTACCAGATTTAAATAGCGAGGGTCAATACTCATCTGCGGAAAAAATACATTTTCGTATTCGCCCTTTAATATTCTTGGTTTAACAGCAATTCCATCATTTGCAATACGGGCGACCATAACTGCAAGTTGCAGAGGAGTTACCAAAGTATAACCTTGTCCGATAGAGGCGGTAATTGTGTCACCGGTATACCAATTTTCACTTTTGTAATTGCGTTTCCAACTGACGCTTGGAACCTGACCTTTTTTTTCATTTGCAAGTTCAATTCCCGTGAAATCGCCTAAGCCAAATTTGTATGCCATTTCTTGAATGGAATCCATATGAAGTTTTGTTGCGATAGTGTAATAAAAAATATCGCATGAATGTTGAAGTGATTGTTCCAAATCAAGAAGTCCGTGACCGGAGGTTTTCCAACAATGGTATCGACCGTCCCCATAATCCATATGTCCGGTGCAATTTATTCTTGTGTTCGGTGTGATTTTTCCTTCACTTAATGCTGTAAGTGCAGTTATCATTTTGAATGTGGAACCCGGAGCGTAAAGTCCCTCTATCGCCTTATTCATAAACGGATTTCGCGGATTAAAAAGAAGTTTGTTAAATTCCTCCACCGAAGTATCCTCTGACAAAAATATATTTGGATTATATGTAGGAACAGAAATCATTGTTAAGATATCGCCCGTAAAAATATCCATTATGACGGCACTTGCACTTTCTTCCTTTATACGATTAAGTGCGTATTCTTGTAATCGTTTATCAATTGTAAGGACAATGTTTTGACCGGCAACAGTTTTTTTCTTTTTATCATCAAGTGTTTCAATAATGCGACCGCTTGCATTTACAACCTGCATAGTTTCGCCGGCAGAACCGCGAAGTTCTTTATCCATAAGTTTTTCAATGCCTGCCTTTCCCGTTTTAAAATCCGGAAGTTGAAGGACTGGGTCAGAATCTGTTTTTAATTCCTGTTCACTTACATCTGAAACATAACCGATTACATGGGCGGCAATTTCACCGAACGGATAGTAGCGTTGTTTACCCTCCTCTACATATACACCCGTGAAATCAAGGTTTTTGACTTGAAGTTTTGCCATTTCTTCCCAACCAAGATTGTTTTTTATGAAAACCGGAAAAAACGCCCTCTTCTTTTTTATGTTGTGTAAAATTTTATCCTTTTCCTTATCCGTAAGGGGGATAAGCTCTGATATGCGATTTAAAATTTCTTCCACCGAAAGACCGCGGGCGGTGATTTCCTCCGGTATCATTTGAATACCATAGCTGTTTTTATTTATTGCCATTTCTACGCCGAATCTGTCCTTTATTATACCACGAGGCGGAGCAATAAGTTTTATTCGGACACTGTTTTTTTCGGATAGTTTTTTATATTTTGCATTATCAAGTATTTGCAGTTGGTAAAGGCGACCTGCGAGTATTGAAAATAAAAATAATTCTCCTCCTGCGACAAGAAGGGCGCGACGATTGAATACTTTTATTAACTCAGCATCTCTCATTGATATTTACCTACTATCTTTCCATATAATAAACTTAATATCCAATAAAATATCGGGTAAAACAGTATCAGTATCGCCCAACTTAGCAACACATTGAAAAAGTTTATACCACTTATAAACAATGTTGAAATTATTACATATTTTATCATTATAAGTATAAAAGATATTATATCAAATACCAAATATGAAAATACAAATGACGAATCTATTGTAAAAAACTTTTGGTAATAAACTATAAAATGAAGGCATAAAAATATAAAGATATTAAGTCCGAATTGGGTGCCATCAAGGAAATCTTGAATAAAAGCGAAAAGCAATACCGAAATAAAATCAAATGATTTGACCTTATACATACTCCAAATAAAAATCGGAATAAGGACGAGAAGCGGTTTTGCCTCAAAATAACCGAAATTTACAAATGACAAAAGTAATATTAAAAAGCTACTTAAAAACGGGATTTTAGTAGAAATGAAATTTAAAAAATATTTATATCTTTTTGAATGTCTTGTCATATCTAATCAACTATTGGATTTTCCTTTAAAAATTCCTTTATATCATCGGTATGTGATGTTTTTATTATTTTTACATAATCAACGTGAGAACTGTCAACATACGGTTGCAATATTACCCCTTCCTCCTCACTTATACTTCCTATAATACCGATAGGAAGTCCGAATGGAAGATTACCGCCCATACCGGAAGTAATTACTTTATCACCTATTTGTATAGGATCTTGATTTTCAAAGTGGATAAGTTTCGGATACTTTGTGTTATCACCATTTAAAAATGCACGGGTACCTGTCCTTTCTATTTGAACAGGAATTTTAAGTGAAGAATCCGTTATCAAAAGCATTCTTGAATAATTTCTGCCAACGGATATTATTTGACCTACCAAAAATCCATCTACTAAAACACCGTGATATTTTGCAACGCCATCCTTTGTGCCGGCATCCAAAATAAATGAATGGGAAAATCCGCTACCGGTGGAACCAATAACTTTTGTTGATAAAACATAATTTTGACCGCCGGAAATAAAGTTTGTAAGGTGACGAAGGCGAACATTTTCCGCGTCAACTTGTTTATAATAATTAATTTCTTCGGTAAGTTTAGAAATTTCGCGTCTTAGTTCGGTATTTTTTTCCCTTATAGTAAAAAAGTCCTTTGCATCTGTGAAAAAAGTACCAACCTTGTATATCGGATATGATATAATCGAGATAATAGGCGACATTACCTGAACGACAATTCCGCTTGTCTTATTAATTATAAAGCTGTCAGGTTTTCCAACAAAAATTAACACAAAAGAAAATAAAATAAACGCGATAAGAAAGAATTTTCTTACCATTTGTTTTATCACTTGCATTTTTACATTTTTTGACTGTGTTAATTTATTCACATTAAACCTCACCTTTTTCCAAATACTATTTATAGCATTATGAAAAAAAAAGTCACCAATTTTTTTTACTTTTTTTTTAATAATTTATACTTTACAACGGGTAAAAAAATTTCTATTATTCTTTCCAAGCTAAAAAAAATGATAAAACATTTATACATTAATATAAAAGAAATACCTATCGGCATCAAAAATGTGACTTGTTCATTTTTTGTGACAATGCTTTATAAACTTAAACTTCGCATAATATTTTATTCAAAAAAATTTATAAAAAGGGAGTATATACCTTTATATATTGCTTTCTTTATTTTTATTACCATGTCCGTGATTTCCGGAATAGTTGTTGTTTATGATACTAATTCGCACATAACTTCTTATCGCAAAATGCAACAATTGTTTTTGGAGGCAAATTATGATTTGAATAAAATCAGGAACAAGGAAATGGATGTGCCACGAATCTTTATACAAACGCTTCCTTCTGATTTTAATATGATAGAATCGGCAAAGGAAAAGAAAGAACTTTTCATCAAATTTCTTCTTCCGCTTATTTTAAAAAAGAACGAGGAATTGATGGGCGACAGGGTGAAACTTCAAAAAATTTCTGAAAAACTTACTAAATCGAATCGATTAAGTGCGGAAGAAAATGACTTCTTAAATCTTATGAAGGATACTTACAAAACAGAAACCGGTGATATAAAGGATATACTTGTGAAACTTGATGAAATGTCTGTGTCTATGGCACTTGGACAGGCAATTCAAGAAACCGGATGGGGAGAATCTCGGTTCCTTATACAGGGAAATTCCATATTTGCGGAATGGACCTGGGGCGGTGACGGTATGCTTCCAAGGGCGAGAAAGGATGGACTTGTCCACAGGGTAAAAACATTTCCTACCCTTTATGATTCGGTTGACAGTTATGCAAATAACCTTAACAAAACCCGATATTATGCTGGGTTCAGGCAAATGAGGGCAAAGTTGAGGGAGCAAGGAAAACCTTTGTATGGAAGATGGCTTATGAGCTCTATGGTGCGTTATTCTACGCAAAAAGACGTATATATATTAGAGGTAAAAAAGATTATTCGTGACAATAATTTAGATGATTTTAACACGGTGAAACTTGCACCGCTTAGCATTTAATCTTTATATATTTTATTGCATTATAGCCGAAGTATTGATTGACCCTATCTATTATAGTTGGAAATTGGTACTGTATTATTGAAGCAAAGGACATATTTTTGATTTTTATATATAATGTGCCGTCTGTTTTTTTACCAAAGGGAAAAGAAATTTTGACCGGAGTTGCCTTGTTTGCAACATCATCTCCTGCTATAATTTTCCAATTGGTTATTATATCTGCATTTACAAATCCGTATTTTGGTGAAAATTTTTTAACGACATTTGCCAATGTATTTGCAAGAGAGTTAGGACCATAGGGAAAGCGTTCGGAAATGGGAGCTATCGGTTTTTCCAAATAATCCTCCGACATTTCATCTATGCCTTCGTTTAATTTTTTTAATACATCTTTTTCTTTCATACTTTATATTATATTTTATTTATACAAAAATTGCAATTACTCTTAATAAAATTTTAAAAATTCCTTTACAATATAAATAATTAATTTTATAATCAGTTTTGTTCATAACAACTAAGGAAAGGAAAAAAATATGAATACATTTATGAATATACTTATGCTAGTATTATCTATACTATGGGTAATAGTTTTTGTTGTTTATACAAACTTTATTGCAAACAGAAATAAAGAGTACAAAAGTAAATATCAAAAGGTTGCATCTACAATAGTTGCTCCTGCCGTTATCTTATTTTTTGCTTTATACACAAGTGCTGCTTGGGTTGTCGGTTTCAGAGTAAGAGATGCTGTTATAGCTGATCCTACAATGTTAATTGATGCATCTGAAAGATTACAAGAAATTGAACAAGAAAAGGCTTTGAAAGCATCTCGTGAAGCTGTAAAAAATATCAAAGAAGATGATTCAAAGTATGCTCCTGTTATCGGTAATGCTGACGGTAAAGTTGTGGTTTACGAATTCTATGATTACAACTGTGGATATTGTAAACGTGGCAATCTTGCTTTGACAGAAGTTTTGGCTGATGAAACAGATGTTAAGGTTGTTCTTAAAAGCTTCCCTATCTTCCCTGTTTCACAAATTCCTGGAAGAGCAATCGTTGCTGCCGCAAATCAAGACAGTGCAAAAGTTGCCGAATTCCACAAGGCACTTTTTGAAAACAGTTTAGTTCCGGAAGCTGATGAAAAAACAACTGAAAAAGATATGAATGAAAAGATTAAAGCTATCGTTCTTGGTCTTGCTAAAAAAGCTGGTCTTAATGTTGAAAAGTTAGAGAAAGATATGGATTCTCCTGCTGTTGAAGAAGAGCTTTTAAGAACTCGTCAACTTGCTGAAAAACTTGGCATTCAAGGAACTCCTGCTTTTGTAGTTGGTGATCAATTATTCCGTGGATATATTGATGCAAGTCAAATGAAATCAGCTATTGAACAATCAAAATAATAGTGACATTTCTTAAAATTAAATCCCCCATATGCGGGGGATTTTTTGTTGGGGAAATTATATATTTTTGAATATATTTGATACCTTTAATTTTTTAGCGAAGCATAAAGTTTCTAAAATTTCGTTGCTAAATCTTGCTTGTTTTGGATAAAACAATTCGCCAAGTAATTCTTCCAATGAAAGATTAAAAGTCTTTGCAAATAATATAAATTTTTCCAATGATATACAATTTTTGCCGGATTCATATTTCTGAATCTGTTGAAAACTAAGACCAAGAGCCTTTGCAAGACTATCCTGAGTGCATTTATTTAGCTGACGATAATATTTTAATCTTTTGCCAAGGTATGCTGAAAATTCCTTTGATCTGTATTTTGTTTTTCTTTTTTCTTTTTCCATTTTTTAGCCCTTTATGTTAAATTTATAATATAAAATTTCCCATTACAAAAATGTAATGGGTCGGGATATAAAAAGAATCACTAAGCATGACTTTCCCAGTCTTTAAGGATTACTCCTCTGGACATACACTAGGAATACCCCGACCCAAAGGTTGGGGCAATTTGTTCTTTTCAGAACTTTGCTTAGTGGGAACTTTTTAATTCCCCGTGTCATTCCTATGGCACTAAATGTAGTTACTCGCTACATCTGGGAACAATTGTAATACATTTTAGGAAGTATTACAAGAAGTTTTTATTTGTTGTTGCATTTTTTTTCCTTTCTACATTTCTCTAAGTCAGCAAGCGGGACGCTCAGGCGGCCCACATTGTGGGCGTCCGCTAGGAGCTAAAGCTCCCATTGTGCTGACATACTTTTTTATTTCCAATCCTCCTTACTAATTTGTTAAATTTCATTTATAGTAAAATTTATAAAATAAATTTTACCGAGCACACCCCTTACCCCCCCTTGCGGGGTGTGCTCTTTTTTTAGTTATTTAGTTCTTTTAATAATTGCATTTTCCCCTTCGTTTTTTATTTGATATCTGTTTCGTTTTAACTAAACTATATTAAATATTAATTGATAATGAAAGGTTATAAAATGAATATTGGGGTAATTGAAAAAATATATACTATTCAATTTCTTGTAAGTTATGCTAAAGCGACTCGCCCTATTCCAGCCTTAACTCGTTTTGAAATAAGAAGGACGAATGATAAAAATGAAATTGAAAATATCATTAAAGAAGTTATTCAAGAACAAAAAACAAAACAGATCCTATTTTCGGAGATGAAAAACCTGAACCTGTTCGCGGACTTACCGTAAAACAAAATGAACGTGTTAATCTTGACGGGAAAATTTTCAGAACGAAAAATAAAAATCTTGTCAGATATAATATTAACATTTCTGAGGATGCCGAACTTGATGTTACAAAAAATAAAGTAATAAAACTCGGCGAAATAAGAGATATTATGAAAAAATATAATATCAGTGAATTTGATACAGGTGGTTTGCTTCGTGTCTTACATGATCATCAGCGTTCTGACAGACATAATGACAGATTGTATCTTACCAAAATGTCAAATGGGGAATTTGAAAAAAGCATTCCAACAAAGGCTTCTTTATTAAGAGAATTTTATATAAAAGTTCTTAAAGAATTATATTCCTTTCCTTATAAAAATGATGTGCTTGATGAAAACCTTAATTTACTTCTTAAGGTAAATTCCAGTGCGCAAAGATAATAACCTATCCATTCTTTTTACGCCTTAGATTTTCCCAATAATCAAGGCGTTTTTTTATTTCGCGTTCAAAGCCCCGTTCCTTTGGCGTGTAAAATTTTCGGCGTTTCATATTGTCGGGGAAATAGTTTTGACCGGAAAAGCCGTCCTTTGTATCAGGGTCGTAAATATAGCCTTCACCAAAACCCTGCTCTTTCATCAATTTTGTCGGTGCATTGATTATGTGCATAGGTGGATTTAGGGAGCCGGTTGCCTTTGCCGTTGCAAGTGCATCATTCCATGCGACCTCGCTTGCGTTGGATTTCGGTGCGGTTGCCANNTATATNACAAGGGAGGCAACAGCCAAATCCCCCTCCGGCGAGCCAAGTCTTTCATAGGCTTGCCANGCATTTATTGCATAAGGGAGGGCNTGAGGGTCGGCGATACCGACATCTTCCACCGCAAAACGGGTAAGACGGCGTAGGATATATTTTACATCCTCGCCACCGGCAATCATACGGGCGAGCCANTAAAGTCCCGCGTCCACATCCGAACCGCGAAGTGATTTATGCAGTGCGGAAATAAGGCTGTAATGAGCGTCGCCCATTTTATCATAGTTAGGAAGGCGGGTCTGTATGACCTTTGGCAACAAATTTTCATCAATGATNTTACCGTTTGAAAAATCGTAAATCATCTCAATCATATTAAGAAGGTAACGACCGTCGCCGTCGGATATTGCGATAAGGTTATTTTTTGCCGTATCGGTTAAGGGGAGTTTTGCACCGGTTTCCTCCTCCGCCCGCTCTATAAGTCGGGTTAAAGCCTCCTCATTTAAACGCTTTAAAATGATTACCTGACAACGGGAAATAAGCGCGGAGTTAAGCTCGAACGAAGGGTTTTCTGTTGTCGCACCGATAAGGGTTATAGTGCCGTCTTCCACATAAGGGAGAAAGCTGTCCTGCTGTGCCTTATTAAAACGGTGGATTTCATCAACAAAAAGTATTGTGCGTTTGCCNACATTTCGCAAACTTATNGCATCGGCAAAAACNNNNTTNAAATCGGCAACACCGGAAAANACNGCGGAAAGCATAACGAACTCTGCCTCGGCATATTTGGCGACCAATTTTGCAATGGTGGTTTTACCACATCCAGGTGGACCCCATAAAATCATAGACTTTATATTACCGGTTTTAAGTTGGTTAGTGATAATACCATCATCGCCCAAAATATGCTCCTGCCCTACTACATCAGCAAGACTGTCGGCACGAAGTCGTTCGGCAAGAGGTGTTCCGATTTTTGTTTCAAAAAGCTCGCTCATAAAAATACCTTTCTCCAATATTATAAAGTAAAAATAAATAATTGCAAGTGGCAAATGTTCTACTTTTGTTTCACGTGAAACATTTTGACCTATTTTAAAGTAAATTCAAATAGTTAATTTTAGGTTTTTCCAGCGGAAAATTGTAATATTTTGAAATAATTCTTGTATTGAGGTTTTGGAATTTCAAAGCTAAAATAATATCAAATAAAAATAAGGAAATATTATGAGCTTTAAAAACGTTGAAATACATCCTACCTCTATGGTAGATGAAAATGCCCAAATAGGTGAGGGAACAAAGATTGGTCCTTGGTGTATCATTGGTCCGAATGTGAAGATTGGTAAAAACAATAGGTTGAAATCAAATGTTATTATTGANGGTAANACGACTATCGGTGATAACAANCTTATACATCAGTTTGTGGTAATAGGAAATAAATCTCACGATTTGAAGTTTACCGAGGAACAGGCAACTACNGTTACAATTGGAAATAACTGTGATATTCGCGAATTTACGAATATTCACGCNGGAACTCCTCTTGGTCCACGCGGAACTTGGATTGGAAATAATGTGTTTTTGATGAGTCATACTCATATAGGGCATGATTGCGAAGTGCACGATTTTGCACTTCTTTCGCAGGCAACCACCCTTGGCGGAGANGTTTATATTTATCCGCATGCTATTATTGGCGGAAAAACTGCGATACATCAATTTTGCAGTATCGGACAATATGCAATACTTGGCGGTTGTTCAAAGATTACGCAAGACGTTATACCTTTTTCAATGAGTGANGGNAATCCGCAAAGTTTGGACGGGCTTAACCTTGTCGGACTTAAAAGAAATAATTTTTCAACCGAGGATATAAGGGTTATAAAGGAAATATACAAAGATTTGTTTATGAGTGACGAGCTTGTTTGGACGGAGCGTGTTGCGACCGCAAAGGAAGTGTATAAAAATTCTGATGTCGCGATGCAGATAATTGACTTTATTGAAAACAAATCTCGCCGTATTATTTGNAAACCTCGTCAAAGATTTAACAAAGAAGAAGTNCAACAAAGTTAAATGAAGAAATTCGGACTTATTGCCGGTGATAGAAATTTGCCGTTTGCGGTTCGCAAATGGGCNNATNAAAATCATATTGATTTATATATTGCAGGGGTAAAGGGTTGTGTTGATATGGCACTTTTTACCGATATGAAAAAATCGCATTATATAATTCCTCATTTATCACAGCTTTCAAAGGTTATTAAGTTTTTTAAAAAAAATGATGTGTGTGAAATTGTGCTTGCTGGCGGAGTGAACAATTCCTCTATTCGTATAACCTTTGATGTGATAAGACTTTTTTCAAAGCTGTTATTTATGAAAAACAGGTATGACGGGATTTTGCGACTTGTTATTCGTGAGTTTGAAAAAAACGGGATAAAGGTTGTGGGGATTGATGACATACTTACCGACAGTGTTATAGGTAAAGGTGTAATGACTACTGCTCGCCCATCAAAAAAGGAGATGCAGGAGATAAAGGATAACTTGAATGGTGCCTTTGATATTGCAAGTCGCGATGTGGGGCAATCGGTGATTATTTTTGACGGTAGTATTATTGCGGTGGAAAGTTTTAAGGGAACAGATGAGCTTATTTTACGGGCAAGCAAAATAAAAAATGGCAAAGGCGGGATACTTATCAAAGTATTGAAACCGCATCAGGAAAGGCGTGCGGATTTGCCGGTCATAGGTGTAAAGACTATTCAAAACCTTTCGGATAACGGATTTTCGGGAATTGCTGTTGATGCGGGTAATGCGATATTCGAGGATAAGGAAGCTGTTCTTAAACTTGCAAATGACAAGAATATTTTCATAATTGGGGTATAAAAAAATCTCAACTTCAGAAAGGAGGTTGAGAAGTAAGAGATTTTTTTAACAGAAAAAATTATGCTTTCTTTGTTGTAAAGCCAGCAAATTTTTTCTTAAACTTATCAGCAGCACCACCACCGATATCCTTTACATTTCTTTTTCCGGTCCATGCAGGATGTGTGTTTGGATCAATATCCAATTTTAATGGTTCTTTTCTTTCCAAAGTGGAGCGCATTTTAACAACTTCACCGGTTGTAAGAATAACATCGTATTCGTTATATTTAGGATGGATTCCAGCTTTCATAATAAATTCCTTTTATTTTTTTTGACATTTAATGTGAAGTATTATAATATATAAAAATAATATTTCAAGTAAAAAATAAGGTTTTTGTTTATGAGGACTGTTTTTGTTATATCGGGTCCTACAAATGCAGGTAAAACTACTGTTGTAGGAAGGCTTTTAAATGATAATTTGGGGTTGACGCGTGTTATTACCTCTACATCCCGTGCACCAAGAGATAATGAGGTGGACGGAGTGGATTATCATTTCTTTTCAAGGGAAGAGTTTGAAAACAAAATCAACAATAATGAATTTTTTGAATGGGCGAATGTTTATAATGATTTTAAGGGGATTTTGAAAAAATCTTTGTATGATGATATTCCTATGGATAAAAATATTATTATTACCCTTGATGTGCAAGGTTTTATGAATATAAAGCGTAATATTGATAAAAATATTTATCGTGTCGTGGGGATTTTTATTTCTCCACCATCTATGGAAGAGCTTAAAAACCGTATGGATAAGCGTGGGCAGAATTTAGATGATGCAGAGTTAAGACTTTCCATTGCAAAGGAAGAAATGGAGTATAAAAACCTTTACGATTATGCGGTTATAAATGACGACCTTGAAAAATGTGTAGATGAGATTAAAGAAATTATAAAAAAAGAAGACCTTATAGTCTAAGGTCGTTCAAGTGCAACTTTGTCTGATTTCTTGTTAGTCATAAATATACCCAAAATTACCAACATTCCACCATAAATTTGTGCGGGATATATGTTTTCGCCAAGCAGAAAATATGCTTCTATTGAGCTGAACACCGGCATAAGGTAGTATATCATACTTGATTTAAGGGAGCCTATTTTTTCAAGGGATAAATTCCAGAAAAGGTATGAAAGGACAGAGTTAAAAACTCCCATATAAATAAGGGTCCAAATTTCCAAACTGTCCCAATGTGTAATAGGATGGGTGATATTATCATAAATAAACAGCGGTAGTATTACTATTGTTGCAAAGAATACCGTAAATGCAAGAGATGTAAGTTGTGAAATCTCCTTTGGTCGGAATTTTGAAATTACACTGTATATAGCAAAGGAAAGTGCAAGAAGGCTCATCCAAAAATCGCCTATGGCAAGGGTGAAATTTCCTATTGTCAAAAATTGTCCGTGAAGGATTATTGTGATGACTCCGATGAATGACACTATTATTCCGAAAAGTTGGAATCTTGTAATATACTCATGTAAAAATATTCGTGAAAGGATGACTATGAACACCGGACCCATTACTCCGATTAAGGACATTTCAACAGCGGTGATTGTGCGACCCGCATAATATGAAAATGTGTTCATTAAAACTATACCTGTTAATGATAGCCAGAATAAAATTTTAAAATTTTTTGTGATTATGGACCAATCTTTTATTATACTTTTCAAACAAAATGGAAGCAGTGTGATGCTTGCAAAAAACCAGCGGTAAAATGAAATTTGCCATGGGGTAAATGTATCTGCAAAGTATCGTGCAACTATTACATTAAAGCTCCAAAATAAAACTGCAAGTATCGCGTATATGTATCCTGCAATTGTTGTTTTTACATTAGTCATAACTTCCTCCTATTGCCTTATAAAATGTGATTATATCCTTATATAAATTCGCATTGGAATTTATCATATTTGTTTGTGATTCCAATCTGTTTTGTTCGGAATCCAAAACATCCGTGTATTCGACAAGTCCCATTAAATATTTTTTCCACATAAGGTCTGATACCTCTGTCATTTTTTGATATGCCATTGTAGCGGATTTGTTTCTTTCAAATTCCTTATCCAATGCAGTGATTGCATTTTTAAGTTCGGTTGTTGCATTAATTAAAGTTTGTTCGTAGTTCACCAATGCTTCATCACGTTTTAATTTTTGAAGTCTTATATTATCCCGTAATTGGAAAAAGTGGAAAAGCGGTTGTGTAAGTTGAGGGACCAGCGAATGTCCTACGCTGTCGTGTTCAATTAAATCAGAAAATTTCAGAGATTGGAATCCAAAGAATCCGGACAGTGAAATTTTCGGATAAACATTTGCAACGGCAACACCGATTTGTGCATTTTGAGAAATTAATTCTTCCTCCGACATTTTAACATCCGGACGATTTCTTATAATATCAATAGGAAGGTTATAAAGTTTTTCCACATCATAGTGCAAAATTTTATTTACAATATTTTCATTATTTGATTTTAATATATCATCTATATCTTCCGGAAGAGAACCGAGAAGGACTGCCAACGAATTTTTATACATTTCCCTTTGGTATTCAAGTGTTGGAATTTGCATTTTCATATTTTCAAGCAAATATCTGGATTGGTTTAGTGTCATTTCATCTATTAAATCGGCAGAATATTTTTCTGATATAATATTATATGCGTCCTCTTGAAGTGCGACATTTTCCCTCATATTTTTCAAATTTTGTTCCGCCATACGTAAATTTATGTAAGTGGTTGCAACATCACTTATCAAAGAAACATTTACATTTTTAAGGTTTGCCAGCATTGCCCTGTACTGGGCTTTTGATGATTCTATTTGACGACGGGTACCACCGAAAATATCAATTTCCCATGACATATCTATACCGAATTGATAGTAATCATTGTTTATAAGGTTTTCCATATTTTTACTGTTGTTTACATAATTATATTTTGCCGAAGCATTAAACATAGGAAGAGAATTTTTATCATTTATTTTTAATACCTCCCTTGCCTGTTTAAGCTTTAAAACTGCTATACGGATATTTGGACTGGATTTCAATGCTTTTTCTGTAAGTGTATTTAAAACTTCATCATCCAAATCAGAAATTGCAAAATTATTTCTTTGTTCATTCGGATGAAGATTTAAAGATGTTGCAATATCTATGTCTGAAAAAACATCGGTTCTTTTGTAATCAGGACCAACGGAACATGAAAATATTAATAAAGAAGAAAATGCGAAAAGTAATTGTTTGTTCATTTTGCCTCCTTTGGTGTTCCTGTTTTTTGAGGGGCAAGTTTTACACGAGCGGTATCAAAAATTGTGAACAATGCAGGTATGAAAACTATACCTATAAATGTGGCAATTAACATTCCGTAAAACACACTTGCACCCATTGAAATTTGGCTGGCGGCACCGGCTCCCTTTGTAAATAACATAGGAAGAACGCCGAGTATGAAAGTGAATGCAGTCATTAAAACAGCACGGTAACGTTCGCCTGCAGCATCAACCGATGATTTTAAAATGTCGTATCCCTTCTCTCTGTTATCAAGAGCAAATTCAACTATCAGAATTGCATTTTTACTTGCAAGTCCGATTAAAAGGACAAGTCCGAGTTGGGCGTAAATACTTAGCGGTAATCCCATCAAAAGAAGACCTGCCAATGCACCCATAATTGCAAAGATTGTTGAAAACATAACGGAAAATGCGATTAAGAAACTTTCGTATAATGCGACAAGGAAAAGGTAGCCGAATATTCCGGCAAGGGAAATTAAGATTACTATCAAACCTCTTGTTTGAACCTCTTGTAATGTTAAGCCTGTCCATGATATAGAGTAATCGTTTCCCAAAGATTTTGCGAGTTTTTCAACCTCGGAAATGGCGGTACCGCTACTAACCGTTTGTTCTGCCTCCGCCGTGATACCGGCACTTAGGTATTGATTAAAGCGGTAATAAATTTTTGGGCTTAGCGTAAAGGAAAGTTCTGCAAAATCCTTTACCTGCACAAACTTTGATGCTGAATTTTTTATGTAAAGGTTTTTAATATCGTTGAATGATTTTCTGTATCCTTCCTCCGCTTGGACTATGACTTTATTTACCTGACCGAGAAGGACAACGTTGTTGACATAGGTTGAGGCAAGGCTACTGCTTAATGCCTTAAAAAACGAAGATAGCGGAACATCAAGAGAGGCGAGTTTTGTCCTGTCTATATCAAGATAAATATGCGGTGTTTCCGCAACAAACGGAGAAAAGGCGTATCTGAATAAAGGAGATGTGTTTATTGATAATAATAATTTTTGCATTGCCCCAAATAAATCATCTGCTGTTAATTCTTGGTTTATTGCATTAAGTTGGAATGAGATACCACTGCTGTTTCCGACACCAGGGATTGATGGAAGAGCATAAAAATCAACACGTTCACCAACCTTGCCCGAATATTCTTTTCGTATTGTATTCATAATAGATTGAAGGGAAAGATTTTTAGATGTTCGATCNTCCCATGGNGCAAGTCCTATGACGCCCATACCGATATTTTCACCACTTCCNCCGAGCATAGAATTTCCNGATATGCCGATGAAGAAATNTACACCATCAACAGCCAAAATTTTTTTTGCCATATCAGAGATGACTTTNTTTGTTTTATTNACGCTGTCGGTATCGGAAAGTTGGATATTNCTGAAAATAATGCCTTGGTCTTCGTCAGGAATAAATGATGTTGGCGTTATATAAAAAAGTANNCCTATNATTCCGCAAACACAAAGTAAAATCACGATAGANGTTTTTATCCTTTTTGCAAAATATTCTACACCTATTAAATATTTATTTTTTGTGTATTCAAGAGAAGTATTGAACCATTCGAATTTTTGCCGGATTTTCATATCGAAATTGCTTTCCACACCCTTTTGAAGGAAGATTGCACANAGGGCNGGACTTAATGTNAANGCATTAACGGAAGAAAAACTTACCGCNGTGGAAATTGTGATTGCGAATTGNTTATATATTTCTCCNGTNAAACCTGCCATCAAACCGACAGGGACGAATATTGCAAGAAGGACAAGGGTTGTTGCAATGATNGCTCCGGTGATTTCCTGCATNGCGGTGACGGAGGCGGTTGTTGAATCCATATTTTTATATTTCATAAGATACTGGACACGTTCCACAACAACGATTGCATCATCAACGACAAGACCNATTGCAAGAATCATTGCGAACAATGTTAAAATATTTATATTGAAACCGAAGACATAAAGGGCTGCGAAAGTNGTAATTAANGATACCGGAATTGTGATTGTCGGGATAAGNACNGCATATATATTTTGAAGGAAGATAAACACNACNGCCACNACCAAAATGAAAGTTAAAATAAGGGTGTAAACTATACTTGAAATNGATGCGGTGACGAACTTTGTGGAATCATAGGCGANGGCGAACTCCATATCTTCNGGAAAAGATTGGGAAAGTATCTCCATTTCCTTTTTAATATCNTTCATTATGTTAAGGCTGTTTGTATTTGGAGATTGGGAAAGTCCNAAAANCACGGCTGGGGAATCATTAAATGTAGCACTTATGTTATAGCTGTCTGCNCCTATATCTACACGGGCGACATCGCCGAGGCGGACTATACCNCCATCGGGNCTTGTCGCAACGATAATGTTTTCAAATTCCTCCGGCGTGCTTAAAAGTCCCTTTGCGGAAAGGGTTAAAACCATTTCGGTATTATCGGAATTTGGTGCAGAACCTATACTTCCCATTGAAGATTGGATATTTTGTTCGGTAATTGCAGAAACTATATCATTACTTGTAAGACCGAGTGAGGTCATCTTATCCGGATTTATCCAAACACGGATACTGTATTGCGGACCATAGACATTCACATCACTTACACCGCTTACACGGGAAAGAGGGTTTATTAAATTTGTGTATGCAAAATTACTTAAATATAAACTGGAATAGGTATTATTCGGTGAACGAAGCACAAGCATACCCAAAATATTTGATGATTGGGTGCGGACATTTAACCCCTCTTTATTAACTACATCAGGAAGGGTTGAAGTAATTTGTTGGATACGGTTTTGAACCTTTACCTGTGCCATATCGGGATCAACACCTATATCAAAAGTGATAGTCAATTTATANTTTCCGCTGTCATCGGAATTTGATGACATATAAAGCATACCGTCGACTCCGTTTACGGCGTTTTCTATTGGTATGGCGACCATATCTTCCACCACAGNGGCGTTTGCACCNGGGTATGTTGCATCAACGATTATTTGCGGAGGAGTTATTTCCGGATATTGGGAAACNGGNAAAACTGCGATTGCCATAAGTCCGAACAAAATCATTGCTATTGCAATGACTATTGCAAATCGAGGATGTTTGATAAAGAAAGCAGAGAAGTTCATTTGTTATTCCTGATTTTCATTAGTTGTTATATTTACATCTTTTATCAAATCAGATGAAGATAATTTGTTAAGGATAACATTATCACCGTCCAATAATCCGTTAGTTATAATGAAGTCAGTTTCAAAACTGTCCCCTAAGGTTATAAAAGTTTTTTGCGGTTTGTTGTTTGTNCCGACTATGTAGACATAGTTTTCACCATCTTGCAAATAAACGGAGCTTTGAGGAACAAGTATNACATTTTTTAAATTTTTTTCCATTATGACATCGACATAGGCATTGGTGTATAAAACTTTGTTTGGGTTTTCAAAGTCGGCAAATACTCGGACAGANCTTGTTGAAGAAGTGACTTCGTNATCCCAGAATTTTACTTTNCCAACCTTNTCAAATATCATACCATTTGAAAGACGGAGTAAAACTTTCCAATCGGAAAATGGCTTTTTGCCGTGTGCAAAATTAACCTCATCAATATATTCTTTGTCAGAGATGGAAAAGGCAACCCTTATAGGATTATATTGTATNATTTTTAAAAGGGCNTGTCCCTGTGGCGAAACATAATCGCCCTTTGTAATATCGACATCGCCTACTATACCGGAGATGGTTGCTTTGATTACGGTATAGTTGTAATCGATTTTTGCCTTTTCATAATTTGCGACTGCCCGAGCCAGTTCTGCCTCGGCTGATAAAAAGGAAGTTTTTGCATTATCAAGATCAGTTTTAGATACGGCACGAGCGCCTGCATTTGTCATACGTTCATAAAAAAGTTTTGCATTTGACAGAGTGGCTTTTGCCTGTAAAACTTGGGCATAGGCAGCGTCAAGTGTGGCTTTGTATTCGTCTTGCTTTATAACAAATAAAATATCATTTATTTTTACATCTTGACCTCCCTTTACAGTCACTTTATCAATAAAGCCGGATATAAACGGAAGAACATCGACTGAATTAATAGGGGTAATAAAGCCAACATATTTTTTTTGGATTGTAATATCTTTTGGTTCTATCTTTAATGTGTTTACAGATATAGTTTTGCTTGGGATAACAGGTTGCGTTTTTTTATGAAAATGAAAATACATATAAATGATACCGCCTATTATTACAACAGCCAAAAGTATCCACCAAAAATTATGATTTGTGTTTGTTGTTTTTGTTTTTAATTCTTTTATGGTCATCACTCCCTCCCACTAGTTGAATATACAACTATAAAAAGGATACTAAAATAAAATATACTCTGCAATAATCAGATATTCCTAAGAAATATAGGATTGATTATATTCTTAAAATACAGAAAGATAATTTATAGATTTTTGGCGGAGAGAGGGGGATTCGAACCCCCGAATAAGTTGCCCTATTAACGGTTTTCGAGGCCGCCGCATTCGACCACTCTGCCATCTCTCCGAAAGAAACAGTCTTTATTATAACTTAAAAAATAAAAATTGAAATATTTTTTTTATTGTCTTTGATTGGATTTTATGAGATAATGATAATATATGATTTAGTGTGAGGTGAATATGAAAAAAACTTTACTTTTAACAACTTTGTTTTATTTGTTTTCAAATGTGGCATTTGCCGTAATTGAAGAGGCACAGGAGGTAAAAACTTCTAAGGCAACATATAGTTGTAAAAGGAAAAATTGCGATAGAATTTCCGGTGATGTGGAAATTGATGTAGAATTTCAATATACTTTGATTACAACCTCCAATTCCGGAAAATCTTCTACAAAGAAAAAATACAATTGTAAGACAACGCAAAGTGGTGCTACTTGTAGAGCAATTCAATAAATTATTTAAAGATTTTCAAATCCTTTAAAATGTCCTTTGGGATAGTATAGTCTTGTTTCCAATCGGCGATATTCCATGGTCTGTGTCCGAGATAAGCAGATACAGTTTTGTAATGAACTTTTCGTGGGGTAAAGAAAAATTCCGTGCCCTGTGCATTATAGAAAAAGCGTTTATCAAATGTAAGTTTGTTGCATTTATAATATGATTTGGAGCTGTCAAATGTGGTGATGATTAATTTTGATTTGCCTTCACACGCCCTTTTATAATCGGAATATTTGTTTATTATTGCGATATTAAGTCCGTTTATGTTAAAGAAAATTTTATCCTTTATTTTTTCAGTATTTTTAATCCCCGTAATTTCCTTCCAACTGTCAAGTTGCATTTTTGATATAGGGTAATTGGAATAGCTTAATATCCTTATCATATTATTTGAAACTATGCCAAAATGTTGAGCGTACTTATTTACCAAAAGTGATGGAAGAGGTGCGAAGATGTAGAGATACAGTCCCGTCGCAATTGGAATTAAGCCAAAAAATCTCCATCTTCTGTTCCAAAGAAAAAGCCATAGGAAACCGCCAACAATAAAAAGAAGTGCAGTTGTGGACATAGTCCTTACATCAATAGAGGAGTAAGGTAAATTTGCAATATTTTCGGCGATAAAATTGATTGCACTTACTCCTGTTTCCGTGATTTTCAGTGTAATCCATTCTGCATTAAACGGCATAAGCAAGAATGAAAATAAAATTGACGGCATTACGATGATACTGCAAATAGGGATTGCAAAAAAGTTTCCAAGTATGCTGTAAATTTGGAAATTATGGAAGTTGTATATAACTATCGGTGATATTGTAATTCCCGTGAAAAAAGCAGTTAAAATATTTGCCCACAATATATTTACTATACATAACGCCCTTCCCTTTAACGAATCTTTGTCCTTTATAGGGATGAGCCAGTAAGTCCTTAGTTCATAAAGTTTTATTAATGTAATTACTGCCAAAAATGACATTTGAAAACCTGCGTTTATTAATGCCTCCGGTGAGATAAGCAAAATGAAGATTGCAGTTATTGACAGGAAGCGCAGTGAGAAAGGACTCCGGTCAAGAAGTATTGCGATAAGGACGAATAATATCATTATGAACGCCCTTTGTGTTGGAAGTCTTGCTCCACTTAAAAACAAATAAAAAATTGCAATGCAAAGAGCAAAAAATACAGCTATCTTTTTTGTATTATATTTGCTTGCAACAGGCATACAGAAAGCGAATAGCAACCTTATGAAAAAGAAGGCTGCACCGACAATAAGAGTCATATGTATTCCAGAAATTGAAAGAAGGTGAGCGATACCGGAATTTTTATAGTTATTGGAAATTTTTTCCGGAATAGAGTTGCGTTCGCCTGTCATCATTGACATAATGACGCCTGAGGTATCCGAAGAAGTCAGTTTTTGAATTTTCTTATTAATACCATCACGCATATTTAAAAATTTAAAATAAAGTTTTTCGAAAAATGTATTTGAGATTTGGTTTTTGCTGTAAATCCATTGGTCGTGAACCTTACCGCTTGCGGATAATTTTTTATAGTACGAATATCTTGCAAAATCAAAACCGCCAATTGCAACCGGTGAAAACGGAGGAAGTAAAGTTGTTGTAAAACTTATTGTGCTTCCTATTTGCGGAAGTGGGTGTTCTGCACTTAATTTAACCCTTATTTTATCCAATTTTACATCAGGGTAGTTTTCAATTGTGACTTTATCCAAGGTGAAACGATATGCTCTGTCGAAATATTCAACCTCTATAAGTCTTGCCGATACTTCTGCTTGTTCTAATTTCTTAAACAGAAGTTTTGTGTGAAGTGTATCCGTGCGTAATTTTATTATGAAAAAACCAAGCACGAAAAAGAACAGGATGAAATTAAGGGAAAAAATAAATTTTACTGTTCTATCAATTATGTGTTGCGGGATGAAAAAGTTGATAAATCTTGCCAATATTTCCTTTATTTCATAAAGAAACTCTCTTACTTTTTTATTAATAAAAAATATGAACTGAAAAAGCGGGTTATGAAAAAATTTCTTTAAAATCCTGCTTATAAAATTATAAATACTTTTAGTTTTTGAAATAAGAAGTTTTAACAATTTTCTGTTTTTATTTTTCTTTGATTTGGAAGTTTTGACTACATCCTTTGAGAAAGTGAAAAGGAAAGTTTTTTTAATATATTTTATTATAGGGGAAAAGATATAATTTAATCCCTTTAAAATTTCCTTTATAAGTGCATTATCGTAAAGAAGTGCAAAGTATTTTAAAAACTTTGAATACTCAAAAATTGCGTATATCCACCCTCCTATCAAAAGGAATATCGTTATATTTCCAAGGATTGGAATGAAAAATAAGAAAACCGCAAATTTAAAAAGTTTTTTAATTATATATTTTAATGTGGACCATGCAAAAATCTTTTTATACTTTTTTATTTTATCAGATGAATTTCCAAAATTTACGAATATCAGAATAAATAAACTTAATCCAAAAATGCTGTATGTAAGCCATGCCCTTGGTTCGTTATATAAATGAAAATAGAAACCAATACCGCAGGCAATAAATACAGGTATCCACAACGGAAAGTTGTGCAGTTCCATTGATAAATTTTCGGTTATGTAATTTGCAATCTTTTTTATCATTTTATTTTTGTTGTGTTTTGTATAAATATAACCGTAAAAGTAAATAAAATCAATAGGTTCATAAAGTTTAAAAAATTACTTGCAAAGAAAAAGCAATATGATATAATACCTTATATTTTAAAGACGGGGAGTAGCTCAGTCTGGTAGAGTACTAGTTTTGGGAACTAGGTGCCGCAAGTTCGAATCTTGTCTCCCCGACCATTTTAATATCGCATTTATGTGCGATTTTTTTTATTAAAAAAATCCTCTTTTACGAGGATTTAAGTTTATCTTTGATTATCACTAAATTGTCCATAGAATTTTTCGGCAGTAAGTTTTTCTCGACTCATTTTTTCAAATACATATGACCATGTATCACGAGAAGTTGATGGCAATTTGTCCTGTGACATTTCTTTTTCAATCAAATCATTTACAAGAATATTTTTTTTATTTTCCGACATTTCAAAATTATTTTTATAAAAAGTTTTTTCGATTGCCGATTGAAGTTCGTCTTTGAATTGTGGAGGAATTTTTGTAATTTTGCACACTCCTTCTACAAAAGAGGCGATATCAGAAGAAGTAAAATTAATTTTTTTATCATTTGAAATTATTTTAGCAAGAGTTCCTTTATGAATATCATTTGAAATATAATAATCATTAAACGAGAGTTGTTTTTCTTGTCCCTTATAATGTTTTATCATATATCCCAAAACAAATCTTCGTTTTATGATGTTTAGGACTTCTGTATAAAAAAGATTAGCGGACATAAAACTTAAATCATTCCATTTTTCGAAATAATCTTCTTTAAAAATATTCACGGGTTTATCAAAAAGTCCGTTATTTTTATTAAATGCAAATAAATCAGAATTGTTAAATGAAATATCATTTTTATCAAGACAATATACAACCTTGTAAATTTTATTACTGTCGGTTGCATAATCGACCTTTGGAAATCTTGTTTCTTCATTTTCATCAAATGTGAACATAATTTCATTATTACTTATACTTACTTGCATTTTTAAGCCCTTTCATTTTTAACAAATTCGGCAAGAATGTTTGCTAAATTTTTTGTAAAACTTTTATCTTTTTTTTGATCATCGGCACTGTCAAAAACAATATGAGTATATAACATATCTTCAAAATCATGAGGAAGTTTTTTCAAATCTTGTTTATATAGTCCCGTTTTTCCTTGCTTTGTTGCCAGATGATAAGAATCAAGTGCTCTGTTATTATATGGGGAAATAACCTTATCTTGATGTATATAAGCGATAAGAGCCTTGAAATATTTTTCAATCAAATCCGATGAAATAAACAAAAATGTTGACATTTTTGTAATGTCTCTTGCATATTCATATAAGAAATGTGTTAAAGCATAATATTGTGTAAATTCATGAAGAGTGCATAGAACCTCTGCAATCATATAGTTATGTTCATGTAGAGGAACCTTTATATAAAGTTTATAGTCCATAAATTCAGTGTATTTAAGATTTACTTTTTCCTTTAAAAACGGATATGTTGAAAGTTTTTCGTCATTTAAATTATCAATTGCAAAATTGTTTACGCCAAAAACAGCCCTTGGAAGTCCGAACAAATTATTTGCCATATCGAAATTTTTAAAATCCTGTCCCTTGAATTTGAATTCATTCGCGAATTTAATGAAATTGAACAATACTTCTACATTTGGGAAAGATATTGTGCAACGAACATAGTCCAAAATATTTTGGAATTTGCCGACATCGTCTTCTGTTATTTTTTGGGNGATTCTTTCTTTTCCTTTATTTATTGTAGGAATAAAAGATATTGTATTCGGAGTTAATTCTTTGGAATAAAAATAAGATGATTGTTTTTCAAATTCCTTTAATAAAACAGGAACTGCGTAATCAATAATAGGTTTTACATAGTTTGCTTCTTTTAAAAGGACTTCCAAATCATTTGATGATTGAGCCGGTTTTTTTGATAAATCCTGTTTGTTATAAATCGATGAAGTTGAAGTCAGTGTATCCAAATAATCAGACTGTTCCTTTGTCACAGTGAAAAAGGAAGAATCTAAATTATCATTATTCATTTTTAATTTTGGTTGTAACATATTATCCTCTGTGTTTTAAATATTATTTTATAANATTTATTTAATTTTGTCAAGNAATAATTTTAANTTTTTTATTTTGTAAAATCAAGAAGTTAATTTGCTTATTTTATTCTTTATAAAATTTATTTGTCAAATAAAATCATCCTGCAAGTATATTTTTCAGTTGTTCATTATATTCAAAAAGTGTAAGAAGGAGGCGGAGATTTTTGCCCCTTTCACTTTGCAATCCCTTATCGGTTGAAAGTATATTTTTTGTATCTTGTTGTGTGGCAAAAAATATGTCTGTATCCTCTGATAAATCGGCAATTTTGAAATCAATTTGTCCGCTTTGGCGGATTCCCAAAACATCGCCGGAGCCACGAAGTTTTAAATCCTCCTCTGCTATTTTAAAGCCATTTGTTGTTTGTTTCAGTATAGAAAGTCGTGATTTTGCAACGGATGTTAATTTATCGGTATGAAGAAGCAGGCAGTATGATTTGTCNCACCCTCTTCCTATGCGTCCNCGTAGTTGATGAAGAGAGGAAAGACCGAATCGTTCGGAGTGTTCTATTATCATAAGGGTTGCTTCCGGCACATTGACGCCGACTTCTATTACTGATGTTGCAAGAAGGATTTTTATTTTACCATTCGGGTTTGCAAAATCGGTCATAACCTTGTCTTTTTCATCCGGTTTCATTTTGCCATGAACTAAGCCTACTATTTCACCGAATGTTTGTTTTAGCATATCGAATCGTTCAATTACCGCGGATAAATCGAGTTTTTCACTTTCTTCTACAAGTGGGCAGACCCAATAGAGTTTTTTTATTTGGTTATTTTCCAANCTTGTTTGAATAAGGGATATTACTTGTTTTAATTTTGATTGGGAGCAGAGGTTTGTTTCAACAATTTGTCTTCCCTTTGGCATTTCATCAATGACAGACAAATCCATATCGCCGAATGATGTCATTGCAAGAGTNCGAGGAATTGGGGTTGCTGTCATTGCGAGGATATTCGCTTTGTTTTCNCCNCCCTTATTTGAAAGTTCGAATCGTTGATGGACACCGAATTTATGTTGNTCGTCAATGACTGCNAGTTGCATATTTTTAAATTCNACATCATTTTGNAAAAGGGCATGAGTGCCTATTACTATATCAACTTCGCCATTTTGAATTGCCTCTAATTTAGATTTTTTAACTTTGCCCTTATCTTTGCCGGTCAAAAGAANNGGTCTTATTTGNGNAAGTCCNGNANTTGAAAGAAGTTTTGTNAGGGTTTCAAANTGTTGCTGTGCCAAAATTTCGGTTGGNACCATAAATGCCCCCTGCCCGCCTGCCTCTACTATTTCAAGAAGAGCTATGATTGCGACTATTGTTTTACCGCTTCCTACATCACCTTGTAGTAGGCGGAGCATACGAAGTGGAGANGACAGGTCGGACAGTATTTCCTTTATTACTCTTTTTTGTGCGTTGGTCAGTTCGTAACCCAAAGATTTCAGAAGTGCACTTCTGTATTGTCCATTTGTTTTAATTTGGACGCCGTATTGTTCCTTTACTTTATTTCGTGAAAGAGCAAGGGAAAGTTGGTTTGCAAGTACTTCATCATAAGCAAGTCGCGATTTTGCNTTTTTTCGCAAATTTTCGTTTGCAAAATCTGTATGAATTATTTTTATTGCATCGGAAAAGGAAATTTCTGCATCAGTTTGCCATTCCGGAAGATAGGGCAGAGTTTTTAAAACTTGTCTTACAAGAGATGAAATCATTTTATTATTTACCGCATAGGTGAGAGGATAAATTGCCTCCTTGATTGCGATTTCATCAAAATATTCTGCGGGCATAATNTAATCCGGATGGAGCATACAAAGTTCACCATTGAAGTTTTCAATTTTACCACTTATGCAAACAGTTTTACCTACTGCCAACATTTTTTTTGTGGTATCGTATATTTGGAAAAATGTAAGTGTGATATTGGCNGTATCATCGGTGCAAATAATTTTGTATGGGATTTTTCTTCCTCTTCTTAATGCCGGTTGTATATGTTTTAAAACACGAACCGTGACAGTTGCAACCTTGTTGATTTCAATTTTTGAAAGCGGGNCGGTGTAGGTTCTGTCGATAAAACCTGTCGGAAAATGGAAAAGCAAATCCAAGACACGAGGATGACCGAGAAGTCTTTCCAATGATTTATAAAATTTTTCGCCTACGCCATAAAAGTTATTTAGCGGTTTAAAAAAATACTCTAAATTTTCTTTCATAAAAACTCCGTTTAATATAGAAAGATTATCGCTTAAAATAGCAAATAAGTCAAGAGATGTAAAGGAAAAGCAAAAATCATTTTACTTTTGATATTTTTATGTTATATTAATTTTTAGATGTAGTAAATAACTGCATTTAGTATCAGAGATGATACGGGAGCTTAACAACTCTTCAAACATCAACGGTGACTGGATAGCATCGTTATGTTGCTATTTTTTTATACCCAAATTAGTGGTATATAATGGCAACAACTATGTCCCGACCTTTGTTTAAAGGTTGGGGAGTCGTGGAAATAAAACAGAAGTGAGACGCAAGTTTTACTTTGAATACCACGAGATCATTGTTGATGTGTGATTTGTTAACTGCCCGGCCACTATCTCTGATATGTGGGATTTTTAATATAGAGGGAAAAGAAAATGAACAAAAAGCAATCAACAATATTGGTGTCTGCACTTATGTGCGTGACCTTATCTTTACAA
>JAAVBO010000016.1 GCA_014803575.1 bacterium
AGGCACGCAGTACTCCTGTAAGATTTCTGTTATGGTTTTGTTACCGGATTTTGCCCCTTCTGATAGTGTCATGCATATTAATAATGCTGGCACAATTATCCTCAATCTCTTTGTTTCTTTTCTCATCTTTACACCCCTTGTTTTTTTATGTCTTACCATGTAAATGATAAAACTTGTTTGCTCCATTAATCGCATAAATGGCGGGGAGTTCGAAAATCATATAGTCTGAGATGATTCCACATGACCTTTAAGAATACACGAATATATTCTCTGAACATACGTCAAGGGCTCCCCAACTAAAAGGCGGGGCACTTTTCATATAACATTGCGTTATACGCAGACTATAAAAGACTTTCGACAGTCCCGTATCCACTTATGGACACTAGTTTAGATATAGAAATCTAAACATATCTTTATGATATTATATTTAAAACAAGTTTTCAAGATAAAAAAAATCTCTTGTATTTAACCTCAAAATGTATTACAATTGTTCTCAGATATAGCAAATAGCTGTATTTAGTGTCATAAGAATGACACGGGACCTTAAACAGTCCTACGCGAATGGATTCTATAAAAAGAATCTATGCCCCTACCTTTGGGTCGGGGTATCTCTAGTGTATGTTCAGAGGAGTAATCCTTAAAGACTAGGGAGGTTTGTTCGCGCAAATTGTTTAATATCCCGACCCATTACAAGAAAACTGTAATGGGGTGTTTTTTTATGGCAAATATTAACCATTTAACATAAGGAAAGCATTATGGAATTTAAAGAAATACAAAAACAAATAATAAAAGATTTTAACAAATGTATTGGCAAACGATTAAAAAATCTTCGCAAATTAAAAAATTATTCCAAAGAAAACTTTGCCGACAAACTCAGCATATCTGTGGATGAACTTGAAATATATGAATCTGGTCAGACTTATATTCCTTTCCCTTTATTATTGTTAATTACAGAATTTCTAAACATATCATTAGATGATTTTTTTGGAACCGGTTCTGAACTAAAAAATAGAAAAGTAAGAACAAATTTTATGAAGGTATTATTCTCGCTAAAAAAAGAGATTAAATAAACTTATAAAGGAAACAAAAAAAATAACCCTCCAACCGGAGGGCTATTTTAATAGGCAAGAAAAAAAGATTATTCTTTAACTTCTTCCTTTTTTTCTTCATTTTCAACCGCAGTTTTTTCAGCAACAGCCTCTTCTTTTTTAGCTTTTGCCTTTTTCTCTTCGGCTTTTTTTGCTTCATTTGCAAGCTTTGTTTCATAAGCCTTTGCTTCTTCTTCGGATCTTGCAACGTTTACTTTAACTACTTCAACAACTTCCGGATGAAGAGCAACCTTTACCTCATAAATGCCAATTTCTTTAATAGGTGTATCAATAGTGATTTTGGTATAATCAATATTTGCACCGTTTTCTTTAAGGACATTTGCCAAATCACGAGTTGAAACAGAACCGTAAAGATGACCTGTATCACCGGCTTGTCTTATAACAACAAAGGTTTTACCCTTTATTTTATCAGCAATAAGTTGAGCAGATGTTCTTGCAGCTTCATTTTTGGTTTGTAAATCAGCCTTTTGTTTTTCAAACATTTCAAGGTTAGCTTTTGTTACGCGTAAAGCCTTTTTTGAAGGGATAAGAAAATTTCTTGCATATCCATCTTTAACTTTAACGACATCGCCGAGATGACCGAGTTTTCCTACTTTTTCTAATAAAATAACTTCCATTTTATTACTCCTTATTCATTATTTGCAACATAAGGCAACAAAGCGATGTATCTTGCACGTTTTATTGCATTAGCAAGTTTTCTTTGATTAAGTGATGAAGTTCCGGAAATTCTTCTTGGAACAATTTTACCGCGTTCGGTAACAAATTTTTTCAAAAATTTAACATCCTTGTAATCAATTTCAACATTTTTCAAAGGATCAGATTTTTTTCTTAATACTTTTTCTGTCATAGCCATTTTTATTTCCTTTCATCTTTAAAATCTTTTTGGGAAAGAATAGCAGATGGACCTTCACTAGGTTTTGCAAGTTTAACGGTCATAAATCTTAAAACATTTTCGTTTATGCCCATTTTTCTTTCAAACTCGGCAATTGCAGTAGCAGGTGCCTCTGTTTCAAAAAGAACATAATGACCTTTTTTATTTTTTTTGATTTTATAAGCAAGAGTTCTTAAACCCCAGTTTTCTTCTTTTAAAAGTTTACCGTTACCATCAGTAATGATTTTTTTGAAATTCTTAGATAATTCATCAACCTGTTGAACGGTTAAATCCTGTCTAAGTATGAAAACGGTTTCATAAATCGCCATAATTTTAATCTCCTTATGGGTTTTCAAAGGTTTTATTTTTAAATTCCGGCACCCGTCGGAATCCTTTGAATTATCCGCTTAATAATCCGAATAAACGAATCTGTTAAACAGAAAGGTGCATATAATATAATGCACCCTTCAAAAAAAATCAAGTTTTTTCTAACTTTTACTCTTTTTTAAACCAAAAATAAACATCATGATTATCTTGACAATTCTTGGCAAATTCATCAACTCCGTATGAAAGCGAACTTGTCGCATTACTTTTCGGATTAATACCGATAGTATCATCAATAAGTGCAGATGAAAGTTTTACACAATTTGCTTTAGTTAAATTCATTTTAATTCCAAAATATGGGCGAACAAATGAACCTGAACCACCACCGTTTTTTGCAGTCACAGTAATTTTTTGTCCCCATGGATCAACAAGATTAATCTTTTTTTCTGAAAGTTTGGTTGTAATATCCCCGTTTGTTGGGAAATCTCTGCCTATATAAATCATATTAACACTTTTTGCAATATCCCTTATTTGATTTTGTGCATTTATAAGCTTTGTTTTTTCAACCGATTCGGTATAAAGTTTTATAGCAGCAGTAGTAACAACTATAACTAAACCCAAATACAATATCATTTCAACCATAGAACGTCCAAGAGCTTCTTTAAATTTTTGCATTTTATTTCTCCTTTTTTTATTGTTTTCTCTAAACTATACCACAAAAAAGTAATATTTTAAATAAAATATTGTGAAAAGATAAAAAAAGAAATAACATATATTATTATGACAGAAAATTATTATGATAATCTTCCGGCTGTATCAAGCTTTATTGAAAAATATAAGCTCAATGCCCTAAAATCTTTGGGTCAAAACTTCATACTTGATTTAAACCTGACTGACCGCATTGCAAAATCAATCCCAAATATAAAAAATTCCGTAATAGTAGAGGTAGGCTCCGGTCCAGCGGGACTTACCCGTGCCCTTCTTAAAAATAATGCAAAAAAGGTAATTGCCATTGAATTTGACACCCGTGCAATAGGTATTTTAAAAGAACTGCAAACAGTTTACCCAAACAAACTTGAAATAATTGAATCTGATGCCCTAACAGTTGACTTTAAAAAATTAAAAGAACAATATGCCGGTGATTGCGATTTCCGAATCTGCTCCAATCTGCCATACAATATATCAATCCCCCTTACCATAAAATGGATTTACGATTCGGATATCATAGATTCTATGACACTTATGTATCAACTGGAAGTAGGCAAAAGAATAACCGCAATCCCTCGAACAAAGGATTACGGAAGAATTTCCATCATATCACAACTAAATTACAAAACCAAAATTTTATTCGAGGTCAAACGAACTTGTTTTACACCCCCGCCAAAGGTCACTTCTTGTATAGTAAGTTTTACAAAACTACCTCAAACTCTTCCTCTTACGTTATTAAAGAAAATAGAGGAAATAGTAAAACTCGCATTTTCACAAAAAAGGAAAATGCTACGCACTACCCTAAAACCATTATTTAATAACGATGAAGATTTAAAAAATACATTAAATAAAATTGGAATACCGGAAACTTCCCGTGCCGAAGAACTAACCCCAACACAATTTTTAAAACTTGCAGAAATTATTTAAGAAAGCCTCTTTTGAACTTCTTGTACATCTTCCCACGCCTTCAATCTTACCTCTTTTAATCCCTGACGTCCAGCATTCAAAATATACTGTAAAGAAAAAGTCGGCATTACAGGTACTCCGTTATAATCCGCCCATTTTCCACGAAGAGAAACTATAGTATCACTTACATTAAGAATAAGCGAGGAAGGAAGACCTCCCATAGTAAGAATTACCTTAGGTTTTAAAAATTCAACCGCCTTAAACACAAAAGGTTTCACGGTATCCATTTCCTCTGCTGTTGGCATTCTGCCTCCTGCAGGCCTATAAAACATCACCGGCATAGCAAAAACATTTGTCTGAAAAGATAAGCCTATTGCTCCTAAAATTTTATTCAAAAGCTCACCGGTATCACCACTAAATGCAATACCGCTTTTATCCTCCTCCGCATTCGGAATTTCCGTTAAAACCACCAAATCAGGATTAACCTTATTTCCCACACCGATAATAGTAGATGAACTTTTTACTTTCAAAGGACAATAATCAAACTCCTTAATTTTATTTTCCAATTCATCAAAGGAAGCAACATTTGCACAAATATCCATAGCCATTTTATGTATCTGAGAAATTGAAATAAGATTGTTTTCCACCTTAAAATTTTCCTCAAATACCTTTTGTATAGGCTTATTTTCGACAATTCCGCCATTATTTTTCAAACTTAAAAAATTAAATGGAACATCATTATATGTTTCATCCACACCGGCTCCAACATAAAATTCCAAAATATCTATATTACTATTTTCCATTTCTGCTATTCAAATTTTTACAATTTAACTTTTCAAACTCTGTATTTGCTCTGAATTTAACTTTTTCGGCAACTTCTTCTTTTGAATTTATAATATTTGCAAATGCTTGACAAGAATTATTAATTTTATTTAACTCAGACATAGAAAGTCCAAGATATAAAAGTGCCGAATAAAAATTACTGCCATCAGGATACTTTTTAATAAATTCGGCAAATCTTATTGCCGATTCGGTATAGCTTTTATCATTATAAAATGAAAGAGCTTGTTTATACTCATCAAACTCTTCAACATTTGAACTATCATCTTGTATATCTTTTTCCTTATTTAATACCAACAACTCATCTTCTAACTTTGATGATACAACAGAAGGTGAAGATTTCATCTTACTTTCAACCAAACTTAACGGCTCCTTTGTCGGTATAGTTTTGGTAAAATCATCAATCTTTAAAATATCCTGCTCTATATTATCAAGTTTTTTAATAAGTAAATCATTTGATACTTCAAGCATTTTCACTCTGTTTTCATACGCCTCAAAACTGCTCTTTAATTCCTTAACGGATAAATCCAACTCCTTCACCAAGCCTTCAATTTTTCCCCTTTCTTGCTTTTGATTATAACCGTTTTCTTCCATTTCTGATGTCAAAGTTTTAAACAATTCTTCAAATTTATCCATCCTTGATTCTATATTTGATAAAGTATCATTATTAACCTGCGCCATAACAGACGAAGTAAATAACATCACAAAAATAAAAATAATCTTCTTCATTTTTTAATTCTCCTTATCTGCAAAGATATTAAAACATAAAAACAACATCTGCAATAAAAAAAGCTGTCACAAAAGGACAGCTTTAATTTATATTTTCAAATTTATATTAAAATTTAACTCTTGCCTTTACAAGGAAAGTATGGATTTTTGATTTTGCGGAAAAATCACCGTCATCATCAGTAAATCCTTTAAATTTAGTATCAAGGTATCTGTATTCAACACCCCCTGCTATTGGAATAAGAGGTAAAGATACATCAAGACCTAACATATATTGAGGAACAACTGTCCAATCAGATTTAAGTTTTTCTGTCCCTATAACAGAATCATCTAAATCATCAGTAATAGGAGCTTTCAAATCTTGTTTCATATAACCAAGTCCCATACCAATATAAGGTTTGATAATTGGAAGAAGTGGAAGTCCGACATAAGCATTTGCACCTACACCGTATGTCTTTGCATCAAATCCATCTTTATCAGAATCAAGTTGCAAATATTCAACTTCAGCTCTTATTGGAATAAGAGGTAGAGGAATTTCCATACCTGAGTAAACAGAAAAAGCTGTTTTACCATCCATATTTATTTTTTCATCTGCACTAATTTTTGTTTTTGATGAACCAACACTAGCACCAACATAAAAAGCATCAGCTCTTAATGAAGAACCCAAAAGTGCAGATACAACTAAACTTGCAAAAACTATTTTTTTATTCATATTTTTCTCCTTAATTTAATTTACATAGTTTTAAAAACTACCTTTACATTATATATTAAAATAGGAATATAGTCAATAATTTCTATTCTTCGGCAAGTTATAGCCGAAATCTACTTTATATCACCCCTGTTTGTAACAACATTATCTATAAGTCCAAAGTTTTTAGCTTCCTCCGCACTCATAAAGTTATCTCTTTCCACAGCCTTTTCAACTTCCTCAATCGGACGTCCTGTATGAAAAGAATAAAGAGAGTTCATTCTATGTCTTATATTAAGTATTTCCTTTGCATGAATTTCAATATCGGTTGCCTGTCCCTGAAATCCGCCAAGAGGTTGGTGAATCATAATCCTTGCATTCGGAAGAGCATACCTCTTCCCCTTTGCCCCACCGGCAAGCAAAAATGAACCCATAGAGCAAGCCTGCCCGATACAAAGTGTTGCAACATCCGGTTTTATATATTGCATAGTATCATAAATTGCCATACCGGAGGTAATCACACCACCAGGTGAATTTATATACATAAATATATCTTTATCAGGATTTTCCGATTCTAAAAATAAAAGCTGTGCCACAATCAAACTTGCCGAAGTATCGTTCACTTCACCGTTTAAAAATATGATTCTTTCTTTCAAAAGTCGTGAAAAAATATCATAACTTCTTTCACCGCGTCCTGTTTGCTCTACAACAACTGGGACTAAATCCATCATTTCATTCATAATTTTCTCCTTTTATTAAAATATGAATAATTATACATTTTTTTATTGATTTTGTAAAGAAAACTATTTATAATAACTTTACATTCTGAGTTTAATGAAAGAGTGGGAGCCAAAAGCCCCGCTTTTTTTAATACATTGAGGTAAAAATGTTACTAACTGAAAAAATAGAAGAAGTTTTAACCCCGCTTGCCACCGATGCAAATATGGATATAGTGCAGGTAAACTACACAAAAAAAACTCTTCAAATATTACTTGAAAAAAAGGATGGGACTTCTCCTACCATTGATGAATGTGAGGAATTATCCCGTGCATTTTCCGCAACCCTTGATGTTGAAGATTTAATAAAGGAAAAATACTTTTTGGAAGTCGGCTCTGCCGGTATGGACCGCCCTCTTACAAAACTTGCCGACTTTGAAAAATTTACCGGTCGCGATATAAAAGTTGAACTTAAAATGCCACGAAATCTTGATGATGAAAGAAAACGTTTTAAGGGTAAAATAAATCACACCGAAAACCAAACAATATTCCTTGATACATTTTTGGATGAAAAAAATCAAACAATATCATTTGATTTTGATAATGTAGCAAAGGCAAAATTACTCATCACCGATGAATTAATAAAAGAAATCTTAAAAAATAATAAACAAATAAATAAGAAAGGAAAGTAAAATGACTTCTAAACTATCTTTACCACGCCCTGAATTAGTTGCAATCGCAACAAGCGTCAGCAGTGAAAAAAATATCGATGCCGAAATAGTATTTAAGGCATTGGAAGCTGCCGTTGAAAAGGTTGCAAAAAACAAATACGGATACGATTATGATATAGTTGCAAGTATTAATCGTCGCGATGGAACTATTACCATTCTTAAACGAATCACTGTTGTACCGGACGATAAAATCCTTGATGATATGAACGAAGAAGTTGAATTTAATTCTAATACAATGATGCGTCTTTCCGATGCAAAAAAAATCGATAATGAATTAGAAGTCGGTTCCTTCATTGACGAAGAATTATTACCGGTTGACTTCGGTCGTGCAAATTTTCAATCCGTTCGCCAAATAGTTCTTCAAAAAATCAAATCTGCAGAAAAGGAAAAGGAATACAACGAATTCGCTGACAAAGTTTCAACAATAATAAACGGTGTCGTAAAACGTGTTGAATACGGAAGCATTTATGTTGATATAAATGGTAAAGCAGAAGGTTTCATAAGAAGAAACGAAACTATTCCACGCGAAAATCTTCATGTCGGTGACAGAATTCGTGCTCTTATTTTAGAAGTAAAAAGGGACAATAACTCCTCTCAAATTTTACTTACTCGTTCACACCCTCTCTTTTTGGCAAAACTTTTCGAAGCTGAAATTCCGGAGGTATACGAAGGTACAATAGAAGTAAAATCCGTTGCTCGTGATCCCGGATCCCGTGCAAAAGTTGCAGTCTTTGCCGATGACAGCTCTATTGATGCAGTAGGTGCTTGCGTTGGTATGAAAGGAAGCCGTATACAAAACATAGTAAACGAACTTGCCGGCGAAAAAATTGATGTCATAGAATGGACAACAAACATTGCTGCTCTTGCAATTGATGCTTTATCTCCCGCAAAAGTATCAAAAGTTATAATTGATGAAGAAGCAAAGAAAATCGATGCCATCGTCGAAGATGATCAACTATCTCTTGCAATTGGACGCCACGGTCAAAACGTTCGCCTTGCATCTCAACTCCTTGGTTGGGGCATTGATGTGATGAGCGAAGATCAATCATCTGAAAAACGTCAAAAGGATGTAAAAGAACGCATTGAAAAATTCATCAATGCTCTTGATATTGATGACGTTATAGCACATCTTCTTGTTGCAGAAGGTTTCACCTCAATTGATGAAATCGCACTTGTAAACATCAACGAACTTAAATCAATTGAAGGATTCGACGAAGATTTGGCAACTGAACTTCAAAACCGTGCAAAGGAATTTTTGGAAAAAGAAAAAGCAACATTCAACAAAGAATCCAAAAAAATCGGTATTGATGAAAATCTCGCTCAATTCGACAGTCTTACATCTGATATGATTTTAACCCTTGGAAACAATGGCATTAAAACACTTGATGATTTGGCAGATTTAGCTACATATGAACTTGTTGAAATTTTGGGCGAAGAAACAATCAGTGAAAAGGATGCAGAAAAAATCATTATGTCTGCCCGTTCACATTGGTTTGAAAAGGAATAATTAAAAAAAGAGGTATTTAAATGGCTGAAAAATTAACATTAAAACTTGGAACAAAAATATCTTCTTCTCGCAAAGATGGCGTTGAAGTTGAAGTTATAAAGAAAAGACGTGTTTTTTCAACTGCTGAAAATACCTCTTCTCAAACTGATTCCTCACAATCAAAATTTGATGCTCAAAAAACAGATAAACTAAAAAATATCCTTGAAAATGCAAAGCGTCTTGAAAAAGAGGCAAAGGAAGAACAATCCATAATACAAAAGGCAGAACAGGAACGTCTTGCCCTTATTGAAAAGGAACGCCTTGAACAAATAGAACTAAATAAAAAATTACAGGAAGAAAAATCATCAACTCCTGAATCTTTATCAGAAGAAATTCCAACACAAAACCAAACCTCTTCCGATAAGAAAAAATCAAAAAATAAATCTTCATACGAAGATGATGACGAAGATGACAACAACGACAAATATAAAAACAAAAAATCAAAATCTTCTGACGATGAAAAAAATTTCAAAAAGAAATCTTATGATAATAAAAAAATCAATTTTTCAAACATAATAGTTTCCAGCAGTGATTTGGATTTCGAAGACGACGATGACGAATCTTCCGAAGGTCCATCAAACTCCCTCACCTCCGCAATGGAAGTTGTAGGTGTCTATCAAAAACGCCGTTCTTTTGCCTCAATAAAAAGACAAAAGGAAAAACAATACCGTAAATTTATGGAACGTCAAGAACCAAAGGAAGTTGTAAAAACTTATCACGAAGTAATACTTCCGGAAACCATTTCGGTAAAGGAACTTGCCATTCGTATGGCTGAAAAAAGCAGTGACGTTATAAAAACTATGATGAAACTCGGCATTATGGCAACAATTAACCAAATAATCGATCCCGACACAGCCGAACTTATAGTAATGGAGTTTGGACACACAGTAAAACGTGTATCCGATTCCGATATTGAAAAGGAAATTTTAACCGAAGATACAAAATCCGAAAATTTAGAATCTCGTCCACCGGTTGTCACAGTTATGGGACACGTTGACCACGGAAAAACATCCTTACTTGATGCTTTCCGTAAAACCGATGTTGTAAGTGGAGAAGCCGGCGGTATCACTCAACACATTGGTGCATACCAAATAAAAACCAAATCCGGCAAAAAAATTACATTTATAGACACCCCAGGGCATGAGGCTTTCTCCGCAATGCGTGCCCGCGGTGTTAATATCACTGATATAGTAATCTTGGTCGTCGCTGCAAACGACGGAATTATGCCTCAAACTGTGGAGGCTATAAACCACGCAAAGGCAGCAAACGTCCCAATGATAGTTGCAATTAACAAAATCGACCTTCCCGATGCAAATCCGGAAAAGGTTCGTATGGACCTTCTTCAACAAGGCGTTGTTGTTGAAAAAATGGGCGGTGAAGTTTTGGATGTTGAAATCTCCGCAAAACAAAAACTCAACCTTGATAAACTAGAAGAACTTATCCTTCTTCAATCAGATATGCTTGAATTAAAGGCAGATTACACCAGCAATGTAAAGGGTGCTGTCATAGAAGCCAAAATCGAAAAGGGTAAAGGTTCCGTCGCAACAATTTTGGTTCAAAAGGGAACTCTTAAAAAAGGCGACATTTTCGTATCCGGCTCTTCAACCGGACGTGTACGCGAACTTCTTGATGAATACGGCAAAAAGGTAAACGAAGCCACCCCATCAAAACCGGTTGTGGTTTTAGGATTCGAAGGAACTCCTGTTGCCGGCGATGATTTCGTAGTAGTTGAATCGGAAGCAAAGGCCCGCGAAGTCGCAGATTACAGAAAAAGAAAAGAAAAAGAACGCCAAATGATTGCAAAAAAATCCAACTGGCAAGAACTTTTCCAAAATATCAAGGAGGGTCGTGCCGAAACCTTACCTGTTATTATTAAGGCCGATACCCAAGGTTCAGCCGAAGCAATCGCAGAATCCCTTGTAAAAATACCATCCGAAAAAGTTCAGGTAAAAGTTATGCACTCCGGCGTAGGCGGTATAAACGAATCCGATGTGACCCTTGCAAAAACAACAGGTGCCGTCATAATCGCATTTAATGTTCGTGCAAATGCCAATGCAAAGGAACAAGCACACCACGACGAAGTTGATATAAGATACTACTCAATCATCTATAACATAATCGATGATGTAAAGGTTCTTATGTCCGGTTTACTTGCCCCTATTACAAAGGAAACCTTTATCGGTTATGCCGATGTGCTTCAAGTTTTCAATGCCGGAAAGGCAAAGGCTGCCGGCTGTAAGGTAACCGAAGGTATAGTCAAAAAGGGTTGCGGTGTTCGTATGCTTCGCGACAACATAGTTATATTCGAAGGCAAGCTTGCCCAACTTAAACGTATGAAGGATGATGTAAAGGAAGTCCGTTCCGGTATGGAATGCGGTATCTCATTCGAAAACTTCAACGATATCCAAGTTGGCGACCGCTTAGAGTGTTTTGAAGTAGAGGAAGTAAAGGCAACTCTTTAACAAAATCTACCAATCAAAATTTAAGGGAGAGGCTCTACAATACCTCTCCCCTTTTTTATCTGAAAGAAAAGAACTACAACTTGTTCATGGTCTTCATTCTCCCTCCCAATAACAAGGAACAGCAAAGGAAAAAACAAATAACATAAAAAAACCGTTCCTCGCAAAAAAAATAATAACAAAAAAATTATAAAATGAAAAGCAAAATATACGAATCGGATTTTCTTCTTAAAAAAAATTCCCCTTATAAAAAAGGGGAAAGTTTTTATAAATTACCGACATCCTCCTGCACATCCTCCGCCACTGCTTCCTCCAGCACTATAAGAAGGTGTAGAAGATGAAGATGTAGCTTTACAATTAACTAACTGATAAATCTTCACCCAACCATTGGCACCAGAATTTCCTTTAGTTTCACCGCTTTTACCACCACCACCATCAGCACCTTTTCCATTAACATTAGCAACAGCATTACTTCCATCTTTACAATTTGCAGAACTTCCAATTTTAGCACCTCCTCCAGGATTTCCACCAAGAGCAGTAACAGAAGCTTTAGAACTAGAAAATGTTGATTTTTCACCTGAACCTGCATCATCTTTAGCACTATGACAAGCTCCATTATAATCTCCGTATGATCCACCAGCACCACCTTTACCAACAGTGACATTATAAGATAAACTGTCTGCAACATGTATATATCCACTAGTTTGAAGATCTCCATTACTACCATCTCCACCTTCACCTTTACAATGAGCAGCACATTTGGTTCCACCACCGCCACCACCACCGGCACCGGCTACTTCTACATAATATATACCTTGAGGCAAAGTTCCTGAACCTGAACCAACAGTTGTAAAGCTTTTTAACTCAACTTTATCACACCCACTTGCTGAAATTGCAGCCAATGTTGTCGGACATACCTTTCCGGAAGGACAATCTTTACAAGACGATTGTCCTGTTGAATCCTGATATGTTCCAAAAGTGCAATCTTTACAAGAACTATTACCTTTTCCGGAGGCATATTTTCCTGCCGAACATTCGGTGCATAAACTATTACCTTTTCCGGAAGCATATTTTCCTGCCGGACATTCGGTGCATGAAGTATTACCTAGTCCAGAGGCATATTTTCCTGCCGGACATTCAGTACATGAACCACTACCTTTTTCGGAAGCATATTTTCCTGATGGACATTTAGTACAAGACGACTCCCCTATATTTGAATAGGTTCCTGCCTGACACGATTTACATGATGTAGATAATCCATCACCGTATGTGCCTGCTGAACAAGACCTACACTGATATATCGCAGAATGTACGACATCAGCAAAACCCAACAGAGCTATTACTGATATAATATATTTTTTATTGTTCATAGTTTTTTTTCCTTTCGTTTTGTTGTTAATAAACTCTTCAAGAGGGTTTCCCTTATCAGCAAAGCGACTGCCCTTGCCCCCTTGTGGCAGAAGCTCAAGACCTGCGGTCCCATTATGCTGACTTATTTTTTTCTATTCATAATTTTCTCTTCTCCTTTCATATAAATAAAATCTTCTCGGGAGGGAGTTTGGTTTCTATGTCGCCATCCCCCTACACCCCCTATGGGGGATGGCGCGTAATTAACTTTGTAATTACGAACTGGTTGTTTCATTTACATAATTTTCCTCTCATATCGGGAGGGAGGAAGCGAAGACAATGAACCATGAAAAAAGACTTCCTCCCAAACTTTTTAATTTTTCATATGAACTTTTATTGTTCCGGCTGGACAAGTATCTGTATCATTACTGTAATATAGATAAGTTCCCGCAGGACACTTAGGTTCATAACACTCCCTGTCTAAATAAACAGTTTTACCGGAACAGATACATTTGCCGTTGGAATAAGTTGCTTTAACACTGCAATCACCTTCCCTTGGTACACAATATTGCAAAAGAATTCTGTAAAGATTGTTATTCACGACCGTTGTTAATCCGGAACCGGCACCACAACCGCCCACACCGGTTGCAAATACATCCATAGACAGAAAATTTGTGAAAAATACACACAGAAATATATAAGATTTTTTGTTCATGTTCTTTTCTCCCTCTTTTTAAAAAATCGCTTGCGTTTTACATAGCGACTGGAAGTTAAGAACTATAAAATAAAATAGCGCAATATATTCGTTATACATAGAAATTACGTATAACTTATTTTATCACCTTCCAGCCTTTAACAAAGGCCGGACGGTAATCCGTTTTTTATTTTAGAGGTTCTTACGCCCCAGTTTTGTTATGCAAAACTAATTTTATAATACAAATAATAAAGATAATTATCAAGATAAATTTTTAAACACACAAAAATTCATAAAAAAATTCCCTCTATAAATAAGAGGGAATCTTATCAAAATATTAAAATTATTTTCCAGTGAATGCACCATCATAACATTGAGATTCAGAAGTAGAACTACAAGAAGTTTTATCACTACTTGCTGATTTATAAACAAACATATGCCCCTCTCTTGTTTTATTTGTACATTCTTCACATTCAGAACAATCACAAAACCAAGCAAGCAAAATACATCCTGCAACACATCCTCTATATGAATCACAATCTTTTGTTTTTGAACATGATTTATAAGAATAATCACAACTTTCTACTGTTGTATTACATGATAAACAAGAAGACGCTCCTTTATATGGTTGATATTTTCCAGATGGACAATCTTTTGGTGCAGTTGCTCCACTATGTGTAGCATTTCTATCACACTCTTTCATATGCAAAGAATAATATAAAGCAAAATTACAGTCCCTATTTGTATAATGCGTAGAACGTGCACAATATTTTCCAGCAGGACATAAAATTTTATCTGTTCCACCAGGACAATAATAACCAGCAGGACATTCAAGACAAGAACTTCCACCCTTCTCCGAATATGTTCCCGCAGGACAACTTGTCGGTGAAGAAGTTGATCCTTCACAAGATTTTCCTTCAGGACATAAAATCTTATCCGTTCCACCCGGACAATAATAACCGGCAGGACATTTAAGACAAGAAGTTCCTCCCATCTCCGAATATGTTCCCGCAGGACATTGTGAACAACTTGCTGAATTTACACTTGTACTAATACTTCCCGCAGGACAGGCCTTACATTGATATATAGAAGCATTTGCAGAAATATTCATACTAATAAAAAATAAAAACATATAAAATATAATCTTTTTCATAAAAGTTCTCCTATTTAACATCTTTACATTTTTCAATTATTTCATTTATTGTGGACTTATACTTTTCCTGATTTTTTTGAAGATTACCTTCCATACACTTTTTCTGTGCATCAGTAATTTTACCAATCAAATCATCACTATTTACAAGATTTTCAGGAATTCCACACTCTTTAAAAACTATCTTTCTTACTGATAAAGATTCTTTTTTCATACATTTATAAAATTCTGTTTTTGTTAAATCCTCCGCCGACACGGAACCGGATAAAATTGCAAATACTCCAAATATCATAAAAGTTTTATTCATAGTCTTTTTCCTTTCCCCCTTTTTTAATTATTTTTCAGTTCATTTTTCTTCCTTGCGTATTATTAAAAATACACTTATAATTTGTGAGGGAGAAAGCGAAGACAATGAACAAAAAATCTTTCCCCCAAACTTTTTAATTTTTCATATAAACTCTCATTGTTCCAGAAGAACAAGTATCCGTATCATTACTGTAAGATGATATATAAGTTCCCGCAGGGCATTTTGGATTAAAACACTCTCTATCTAAATAAATATTATTACCAGAACATACACATTTGCCGTTGGAATAAGTTGCTTTAATACTGCAATTACCTTCCCTTGGCACACAGAACTTTAAAAGAATTTTTTCAAAATTTGAACTACTTACGGTTGTATAATTAGATAAATTCCCCCCCCCCGAACAACCACCGGAGCTTATACCAGCACCGGCACCACAACCACCTATACTGGTTGCAAAGCAATCAACTTTAAAAAATACACACAACAAAATAGAAAAAATAATAGAATTTTTTTTCATCATAGTCTTCTCCAATTTTAATCCCAAGTTTCTATGTTTATCATAAAAACCAATTCTATAATAAAATATTTCTTTTAAATAAGCAAGAAAAATTTCTCAAAAAAAATCAGAACAAAAAATGCTAATTCTAAAACTTGGTAGGAATGGAGAGAATCGAACTCTCAAGGGTTGCCCCAGCGGATTTTGAGTCCGCCGCGTCTACCAATTCCGCCACATTCCCAAAGTACAACCTATATATGGGGCGAATGACCAGATTCGAACTGGCGGCATCCAGTACCACAAACTGGCGCTCTAACCAACTGAGCTACATTCGCCATAAACACGAAAAGATTTATAACCTAAAAATTTTTAAATTGCAAGCATTTTTAATGATTTCTCTTGACTTTTCCCTTAATTTGCACTATTTTTTATAAATCTTTATTACGGTAAAGATAAATACACATATTCAACATTGGTACTTTTCCTTTTGAAATTGCCGTTTAGTCCGACAAACTCGGTTCGTTGAATAGAGGGATAACTAATAAAAAATGAAAGGATACAAAAATGACATTCCCTAAATTTACTATGAAAGAACTTATTGAAGCAGGAAGCCACTTCGGACATCATACTCGTCGTTGGAATCCAAAAATGGCACCATATATCTTTGGTGTAAAAGATAAGATTCACATTATTGACCTACAAAAAACTGTTCCTATGTTACATGCTGGTCTTGTTGCATTAAGAAACGTTGCTGCAAACGGCGGTAAAGTTTTATTCGTTGGAACAAAAAGACAGGCACAGGATATAGTTCGCGAATCTGCCGAAATGTGCGGACAATACTATATCAATACTCGTTGGTTGGGCGGTATGCTTACAAACTGGAAAACAGTTGTAAATTCCATTAAAAAACTTAAAAAAATGGAAGCTGATATCGAAAATGCCGATAAACTCGGATTAACAAAAAAAGAAATTGCAAAAATGGAACTTGAACTTAGAAAATTAAAGGCTGTTCTTGGCGGTGTTATGGATATGAACGGTGCACCGGATATTATTTTTGTAATTGATGCAAGCAAAGAAGATTTGGCTATTGTAGAAGCAAACAAACTTGAAATTCCAGTTGTTGCAATTTGCGATACAAACTCCGATCCAAGCAATGTTGATTTNCCAATTCCTGCTAATGATGATGCAATAAAGGCNATNAAACTTTATTGTGATTTGGCAGTAAAAGCTGTTCTTGACGGTTTAGAGGAACAACTTAAAAAGTCTGGTGCTGACTTAGGTTCTGCACTTAACCCAAAAGTTGAAGTAAAAAAGGAGGCATAATATGACAGAAATTACAGCTGGTTTAGTTAAGGATTTAAGAGAAAGAACCGGTGCCGGTATGATGGATTGTAAAAAGGCACTTGTNGAAGCAAACGGTGATATTGAGGTTGCTATTGATATCTTAAGAAAAAAAGGTTTATCAAAGGCTGCTAAAAAGGGTGACAGAGAAGCATCTGCCGGTGTNGTTGCCGTTAAAGTAGANGGCAACAAGGGTGTTGTTGTTGAAGTAAACTCTGAAACCGACTTTGTNGCAAGAAACGAAAAATTCCAAGCATTCGTAAAAAAAGTTGCTGATGTTGCATATAATGAAAACGGCAATATTGAAAAAATCAAATCTGCAACTATTGACGGTATGCCNGTTGCTGATGCTTTGGCAAATGAAATCGCAACTATCGGAGAAAATCTTAATATCCGCAGAAGTGATATGGTAGAAGTTTCAAACGGTGCTGTTATCTCATACATTCACAACCGTGTTGCCGAAGGTATGGGTATGATTGCNGTTCTTGTTGGAATAGAATCTTCTGCTGATAAGGCAAAAATTATGGAAGTAGGTGATACTATTGCAATGCACATTGCTGCNTCTGCTCCTGCATTCTTAAATATTGCTGATGTTGATGAAGCTTCTCTTGAACGTGAAAAGGCTATTTTCCGTGATACAGCAATGCAATCCGGAAAACCTGCTGAAATAGTTGAAAAGATGATTAACGGCAGAATCAACAAATACTACGAAGAAGTTGTTTTAAATGAGCAAGCATTCTTTATGGAACCATCAAAGAAAATCAAAGATNTTGTAAAATCAATATCTGATGATGCAAAGATTGTNAANTTCGTTCGCTTTGCCGTCGGTGAAGGCGTTGAGCATAAAGAAGAAGCTGATGCTTAAAAAAATATAAAGGTAGTTGAAACACACTACCTTTTTTAATTTAAAAAGTCTTAAAATGGAAATCAGAAAAACAAAGGTTATAGGATTTTGCGGAGGTGTCCGTCGTGCNATCAAACTTGCCGAAGAAAATGCCGGTGCCTATATTGCCGGCGGTGATATAATACACAATCCGAATGAAGTTGAAAGATTGAGGCGTGATTTCGGTNTAGTCGCAACGGATGTTAATAAAATCCCGTCGGGCAAAGTTGCNGTGATTCGTGCTCATGGTATTAGTAAGGCGGAGCAGAAATCTATNGAAGACAGGAAAATTAAAATTGTTGATGCGACTTGTCCAAAAGTAAAAAATGTTCAAAACCTGGCAAATGAATTTTCAAAAGAGGGATATAGTGTATTTTTGTTTGGCGATAAGACTCATCCGGAGGTTTTGGGAATTGTCGGACATGCGGAAAATGTTTTTGTATTTTCCTCTGTCACAGANCTTGAAAACTTGCAACTNCCNNTGCGAATTGCGTTAATTTCACAGACTACAAAACCTATTGGTGAATTTCAAAGGGCAGAAAAATTTTTATCAGAAAAAGTTGATGATTTTAAATCTGTTTGCACCATTTGCCCCGCAACGCAAAATAATCAAAATGCAACGGCCGANCTTTCAAAATGGGCGGATNTNATGATTGTTATAGGCGGGCGCAAATCTTCAAACACAAAAACTTTGGTTTATTCATCAGAACAGTTTTGTAAATCCGTGTATCAGGTAGAAAATGCAAGTGAACTGAATCACACTTGGTTTATCGGTAAAAATCGTTGCGGGATAACGGCTGGACTTTCAACACCGGATTATATAATTGAGGAAGTTGAAACCGCAATTTCAAATATTTCTTCCTCCAAATGATTTTTATTGACTCTTTACCTATTATTTTAGTAGACTTANTATACAAACGAAAAAAGAGGTCAAGAAATGGAAACTGTAAAATTACAAGATGTTAAGTTTCAAAAAAATTACAACAACAATACAATTACAATATCNTTCAATAATGAATCTGTTATTACAAATAAGGAATATCACAACAAAACATTATCTGTTTTTACAAACAAAAATACTTTTGTAATTNAAAATGGAAATAAAATAAAGCTTCAAAAATTAAACTATTATGAAATGATTTTTTCACATTTTATATTTAATTCAAGAGCAAAAAGACTAACTGATTTATTTACATTAAGAATACACCCTGATGAAACTTTTTTTAAAACAGAAGAAACAGGTATAGATCCTTTTGTAAAACTATTTAACAATGAAATCAAAAACAAAGATGTAAATGTTATTTCATTTGAAAATGGTAAAAAAATTATTTCAGCAAATGGAACTCCTATTATTGAAACAAACTCTAATGAATTAAGGCGTATAAATTTTGAAAAAGCAAAGGACATCCCAGAATCTTTTCTTTTTTATGACGAAGATTTAGAGGAAGCAAATCTCCCAAATGTTTCAAGGGTATTAGATAACACTTTCTTTAATAATAAAAATATGAAAGTTCTTAATATACCAAAAGCACAATACATAGGAAATAATATTCTTTATAACAATAAGGTAATGGAAGAAATTTATCTTCCATCAGCAACTTATATTGGTTCAGATTTTCTTTCACAAAATGAAAATAAAAAAATACACATATCTGATAAACTAAAAAACTTTAATAACATTCTATTTAAAATACAAAGCAAAGAAAGGTAAAAATGAAAAAAGTAAATTTTTACGATGTTACAGTTAGAAGAAACAGTGATAATGAAATAGTAAGATTTAATGTGAAAGGCAGACATCTTCTAACTGACAGAATGTTCGGTTATCCAACATCAGATATTGTTGTTTATACATATAAAGATATATTTATAATAGAAGATCATTATCATAGAATAATAAAAGTCCATGATTTAAAAGAAAATGAAATTCTTTTCTCCCATTTCTTGTTTGATTTAAAAACAAATACCTTAACAGATTTATTGTTGTTAGATAAATCTGAGGCTAAGAACCCAAACCATATAGATCCTTTTGTAAAATTATTTAACAACGAAATCAAAGGTAAAGAAGTAAGTATCATTTTATATCTTGGACTTAGTGAGGTAATAGGTAAAAAAATTATTACAGCAAATGACACTCCGATTGTTGAGATAAAGGATAATAAATTGAAACGCATCAATTTTGAAAAAGCAAAATCAATACCAGAAAATTTCCTTTATCTTGATGAGGATTTAGAGGAGGCAAATCTTCCAAATGTATTAGAAATATCAGATTATTCTTTCCATGACAATTATCATATGAAAATGCTTAATGCTCCAAGAGCAAGGAAGATTGGTAGAAGAGTTCTTTGGCGTAATACAGATATGAAAATGGCTTATATCCCGTTGGTAAATGATATAGGTCCGAAATTTTTGTGGCTTAATCCAAAGAAAGAGTCTGTGGATGTTAAATCCAACCTTGATGAAGATTGGATAAAGATGCAAGAACAAGTTAAACAAAAGAAGTCTCCCAAACAAATTCCTGTTGAAAATATTAAGGATTCCCAGAAAACAAGATAATAAAAAATCCCCTCAACCGAGGGGAAATTTTTTACACTTTCTTTACATCAAAACTTAAATCCGTATTATCAATTTTGACCAACAAAGGAGAAGCCTCCAAAGTAATCTTTGTTGATAACACGGTGGATGATATTTCGGATTCGAACTTTTTTATACCATCAATAATCGATTTATCATTTGTATAGTATGAAAGTTCAATCCTGTCAGAAACATTGTAATCACGGGATTTTCTTTCTTCCTGTATCGCACGGATGAAATCGCGAATAATTCCTTCTACTTGAAGTTCTGGTGTGATGTTGGTATCAAGTATTACTACCGCCGAATTATCAGATGTAGCCTTACCCTTTACCTCCCCCAAAATTTCAACACGTATTTCAAATTCATTTGCTTGAAGTTCATAGCCTGCAATTTTGCAAATACCGTTTTCAATTTTGTAATCGTTCGCCTTTGCTGATTTTTGAATCTCCGCCAACGCACGACCTAACCTCTTTCCGACAATAGGAGTATATATATAAAGAAGTTTCTTTGCATATTTATCAATATCACTTGTAAACACTATATCCTTTACATTAGATTCGGATTTTATAATATCAGAATATGGCTTCAAAATTGCTTCCTTTGGTGATGCAATAGTCATAGAAGATAAAGGTTGCCTATTTCTAATACCTACTTCCTCACGAATATTTTTAACTGCGGAACAGACATCTTGGACCATATCCATAGCCTCAATTAAATCCTTATCAAACTTACCGCTTGATTGTGGATACATTACCAAATGCACAGAATCTTCACCTGTTAAATTTTTATATACAAAATCAGTTGTAAACGGCATAAGTGGTGCCATTATCTTACATAAATCGACAAGGACAGAATAAAGAGTATTGAAAGCCTTTTGTTGAGTAGCCCTATCAACACTTGTTCCCCAGAAACGTTCCCTACTTTGGCGAATATACCAATTATTAAGTATATCAAGAAACTTTTCCACACGAGAGCAGAAAGTCGCAATATCGTACTTATCAAGTGTCAAACTTGCACTTTCCTTTAACTCATCAAGTTTCGCAAGTATATATCTATCCATTATATTATCCGATGATAAATCATAAACCGCCTTTATTTCATCGGCATTTGCATACAAAGTAAAGAAATGATACGCATTATAAAATGGTATTTGTGATTTCCTTGCGGTAGTCGCAACTTCAACTCCTTCTTTTGAAATACGAGCAATCTCTCCTCTTAAAAGCGGAGAAGAAAGAAGCAACCAGCGGAACGCATCTGACCCGTATTTATTAAAAAATTCTGTTGGTTCAGAGTAATTACCCAGCTTTTTTGATAACTTCTGCCCTTTTTCATCAAAAACAAAACCGGAACAAACGCAAGTTTTAAACGGAGCTTTTCCAAACAAAGCAACACCCATTACAACAAGGGTATAAAACCAACCGCGAGTTTGGTCCGTTGCCTCTGTAATAAAATCTGCCGGAAAATTCCTTTCAAACCATTCTTTGTTTTCAAATGGATAATGGCAAGATGCGAACGGCATACTTCCGCTTTCAAACCAGCAATCAAAAACATCAGGAACACGCCTCATCATTGATTTTCCTGTCGGATCATCCGGATTCGAATAAACAATTTTATCAATATGTGGACGGTGAAGATTTTCTACCTTCATACCGCTTGCTTTTTCAAGCTCGGCAATTGAACCGAACACATCAATCCTTGGATATTCAGGATTATCAGATTTCCAAACCGGAATTGGCGCACCCCAGAAACGGTTACGGGAAATGGACCAATCTCTTGCCCCCTCCAACCACTTACCAAAACGACCATTTTTGATGTGTTCCGGAATCCAAGTAATAGACTGATTTGCCTCAATCAATTTATCCTTTATATCAGACACCCTTACAAACCAAGAACTCATTGCTTTATAAATAAGAGGCTTGTCTGTTCGCCAACAGAATGGATAAGAGTGAACAAGCTGATCTTTTTTAAATAATTTATTTTCAGCTTTCAATCTTGCAAGTATTTCATCATTTGTATCGAATACTTGTTTACCTGTGAAATCACAAACTTCCACATTAAAACAGCCAGTAGAATCTACAGGACAAAGTATAGGAAAACCAGAGTTGAAATTTTTGCAAAGGTTGAAGTCGTCTTCACCAAACCCAGGAGCAATATGAACTATACCGGTTCCATCTTCGGTTGAAACGAAGTCGCCGTTTAATACTTGAAAAGCATCATATTCATCACGGTATTTTTCAAAATATGGAAAAAGAGGAGTATAATGAAGCCCCTTTAATTCGCTACCTTTGATTTTGCCAATTTCAACGGCGCCATCTAATTCCTTTTTATAAGCAGGGATACGAGCAGTTGCAAGGACCAACTTTTCACCCTCACGCTCAAAAATTGTGTATTCAATATCCGCCCCCATTGCAAGCATCAAATTTGATGGCAAAGTCCAAGGCGTTGTTGTCCACACAAGAAGTGTAAGCCCGTTTTCAAGTTTAAATTTTACTGTTGCGGTAGTATCGGTTTTATCCTTGTACCCTTGATTAACCTCAAAATTGGAAAGTGGAGTTTCCGCCGCCCAAGAATATGGAAGTATGCGGAAATCTTCATAAAGAAGACCCTTTTCGTAAAGGGTTTTAAAAGCCCACATAATACTTTCCGAATATTCTTTATCCATAGTTTTATATGCGTTTTCCATATCAACCCAACGACCAAGACGGTTGACAATACCTTTCCAATTATTAACATAAGTTAAAACATCACAAGCACACTTGTCAGTGAATTTATCAACACCGTATTCTTCAATGGCTTTTTTACCACTTATACCTAAATCCTTTTCGGTTTTAAGTTCTGGTGGAAGTCCGTGGCAATCCCATCCCCAACGACGATTGACCTTTTTCCCCTTCATGGTTTGATAGCGGGCAACTGTATCCTTTGCATAACTTTGCAAAACGTGACCATAGTGAGGAAGTCCGTTTGCAAACGGAGGTCCGTCATAAAAAACAAACTCGTTTTTCTCATCACGTTCATCAACAGAACGCTCAAAAATCTTCTCTTTATTCCAAAAAGCAAGTATTTTTTCCTCTATTTCAGGAAAATTTGGTTTTGACATAGTTTCCAGATAATTTTTACTTGACATAATTATTTCCTTTGTTTATCATTTGTATAAATTTATATATAAACATATTAATAGGATTAAAAAATGAATGCAATAGAAAAAGATAAATACTTAAGAGAAAAATTTGGCGGAAGACTTATTTCTGATTCATTTCAAAAAAAAATTAAAAAAACAAAACTTGCTGTATTTGATTTTGATGAAACTTTGGTCCAAAGTAAGAAAATGTTTGACAATGTAAACAGAACTGCAATGATAAAACTTAATCTTTCTTTTACGGAAGATATAGTACAAAATACTTTTACCATTGCCCAAACTGAATATATAGGCTGGGGCAAAGACCTTAATGAACAAATCCATATTTTCCAAACTAAATTTAATGATACGGTAGTTCAATTATGCAATAAGGAAGAATTTTTAAACCAAGTAAAATTCTATAATGGTATGCGTGAAGTTATAAAACAAATTGCAAAAACTGATTTTGCTTTGGCAATTGCCTCCTCACGTGATTTATACTCAATTCTTAAATTTTTAAAAAAAGAACGTATGCTTTCATATTTCGATATGGTACAAGCAACAGAGGGCGGTAAACATTTCAAGGATAAACCACATCCTCAAATCGTAAATTATATTTCACAGGAAATAGGTATTCCACTTGAAAACTCAGTTATGATTGGCGACACATCAGGCGATATAAATATGGGAAAATCCGCGGGAATGAAAACTATCGGTATAGGATATGGTAAATATACTTCGGCAAAGAAAATGAAAGAATATCATCCGAACAAAATAATACAATCTACTGATGATATAAAAAATATTCCTGAAATAATAAAAAGTTTAATAAACGAAAGGTAATAAAATGGCAGTTGTCGTATTTGATATGGATGGAACTTTGGTTGAAAGAGAATACCCTCTCGCATGGGCAACTGCTTCTGTTATTAAAAATTTAAACCTTTCATTCAAAACAATAGAAGGTCTAAAAGAAATTCATTATGTTTGGAAGGAAAAAGAACTTTTTGACGGTATAGATTTAGAAACACAAAAGCAAATCTACACCAACCAAATCATACCTGATATTATACAAACAGAAATGACCGAAGAATTTTATAACAAAGTAAATCTTTTTCCAAATATGGATAAATTGATACAGGAATTATTCAAACTTAACTATAAACTTATGGTCTGCACAAGCAGGGATACAGAATCTACCTCCCAACTTATGGAATATTTGAAAATCCGAAAATATTTTATAAATGTCATCGGAACTCAGATAGGCAGATTTATTGATGATAAACCTTCCCCTCGCCCTGTTCATTATATGATGGAACAATCGGGCATTGATAAATCCGAACAAATCTTTACCGTTGGTGATGGGGTAAAGGATATACAGCTTGCCAAAAACTTAAATGGTATCGGAATTGGTGTAAGTTATGAAATTCCCGAAAATAAAAATAAATTATTAAAGGAAAATCCTGTCACTGTTATTGATAAAGTTGATGATATTTTAAAAATTAGGGATATAATAGTATCCAATACTAAATAATTTCTAAAAGGTATAAAATGAAATACGATGTTGTTATTGTCGGTGGCGGACATGCGGGTATAGAATCTGCAAGTGCCTCCGCAAGATTAGGTTTAAAAACAGCCCTTATCACTTTTTCAAAAAATAATCTTGGTGAAATGAGTTGCAATCCGTCAATCGGCGGTTTGGGTAAAGGTCACCTTGTCCGCGAAATTGACGCTCTTGATGGTGTTATGGCAAAAGCTATTGATAAAGCCGGAACACAATTCCGCGTCCTTAATGCATCAAAGGGAGCGGCGGTCCAAGGTCCTCGTGCACAGGCGGACAGAACTCTTTATAAAAAAGCAGTAAATGAAATTCTCTCCGAATATAAAACTCTTGATATAATTGAAGATGAAGTTGTTGAAATACTTTTCAATGATAATTTTTCATCTGTAAACGGTGTTATTTTAAAATCAAACGGTAAACTTGAATGTAAGTCTGTTGTGCTTACAACCGGCACTTTCCTAAACGGTATTATGCATACCGGAGAGGAGCAAACAAAGGGTGGAAGAATTGGTGAAATTGCCTCCTACGGAATAACAGAATCACTCAAAAAAGCCGGCTTTTCTATTTTACGACTTAAAACCGGAACACCGGCAAGACTTTCTATGAAGACCATAGATTACACTGAATTGGAATGTCAAGAAAGTGATGAAATACCGGAACCTTTTTCCTATATGACCGATAAGATAGAGCAGGAAATGATACCTTGCTATATTACTTATACAAACCTTAAAACCCATAAAATCATTACAGATAATAAGGACAGGACTCCACTTTATAACGGACAGATACAATCTATCGGTCCTCGTTATTGCCCAAGTATAGAGGATAAAGTTGTTCGTTTTTCCCACCATGAATCTCATCATATATTTTTGGAGCAGGAAGGTTATGGCTCCGATGTGATTTATCCGAACGGAATTTCTACCTCTCTTCCAAAGGATGTGCAGGAGGATTTTATCCACTCCATAAAGGGTTTGGAAAATGTAAAAATACTTCGCTATGGATATGCGATTGAATATGATGCGATTGATGCAAGGGAGCTTAAACCAACCCTTGGGTCAAAGCGTATAAAGGGACTTTATTTTGCAGGACAAATAAACGGCACCAGCGGTTATGAGGAAGCTGCCTCCCAGGGAATACTTGCCGGAATTAATGCCGGACTTTTTGCCAAAGGGGAAGATGAAATTGTCCTTGATCGTTCCCAAGCATACATTGGCGTTCTTGTGGACGATATTACAACTTTGGGTGTTGATGAGCCGTATCGAATGTTTACATCCCGCTCTGAATATCGTTTATCAATAAGGGCGGATAATGCTGACCAACGCCTTACTCCTCTTGGTATCAAAATCGGGGTAGTTAGTGATAAAAGAGCCGGCTTTTTCAATGAAAAAATGAAAAAAATGGAAGATTTTAAAAAATTTTTAACCTCCCACAAACTAAATCTTAAACTACTAAAAAGTGTTGGTATTGATGTCGCAGGTATTGCCGGAAAAAATTTATATGATGCACTTAGATATGCCGAAATTGATATGGTGGTATTAAGAAAGCTTTTTCCAAAAATTGATTCCTTTGAAAATTCTATCATAAAACAAATTGAAATAGAGGGAAAATATCAAGGTTACCTTAAACGTCAGGAAAAGGATATAGAGGCATATAAAAAGGATCAAAGTTTAAAAATTCCAGCAAATATTGATTATGATAAAGTGGGCGGATTGACNCTTGAACTTAAATCAAAATTAAAAGCNTCNCGTCCGGACAGTCTTGCCTCCGCTTCCCGTATACAGGGAATGACACCAGCAGGATTGACATCCCTTCTTAAATATGTTAAAAAATAACAAACGGGAAAAGGGATTAATAATGAAGACATGCTGTAAATTTCCATTTGAAAATGTTATTATAGAAACAGGTGGATATGTTTACTGTTGCTGTTCTGCATACAACAATNATTATTGCATAGGAAATATTTTTGAAAATACATTCGAAGAAATGTGGTATGGTGATAAAGCAATAGAATTTAGAAAATCCATATTAGATAAATCTTACAAATATTGTGCCCTTNGCAAATGTACCCAATTTTGTAAATTTGATAAAGAAAATCTAAGTGAAAAAGAAATAGAAACCTTATTAAAACCNCCNTACCCTAAACAAATTCACTTAAGTTACCCTTCTTCATGTAATGCAAAATGTATAATTTGCAGAGATAATATTATATGCGANACAAAAGAAGAAACTGAAAATTTCAACAAACTTAATGATAAAATTATTGATATATGTAAAAATGCAGACATAATTCACACAAATGATGGCGGTGAATTTTTAACCAGCCCTCACTCAAAAAATCTTATCAAAAAATTAACAGATAAATATCCGCATCTAAAATTTAATTTGAAAACTAACGGTCTTTTATGNAATGAAAAAAATATAAAAGAAATGGGTCTGGAAGACAAAATAAATAACATATCTATATCTATTCACGCAGCAACAAAAGANACCTATGAAAAAATTGTTCGTGGTGGAAAATGGGAAACCCTAATTAAAAATTTAGAATATCTAAAATCTCTAAATATTAAAGAAACCAATTTCAACTTTGTCATACATTCACTAAATTACGAAGAAATGCCTGCATTCGTAAAAATGGCAAATAAATANAATNCCACAGCTTTATTTTGGAGAATGGANAATTGGAGCNATTCCNAAATGTCCNANGANTTTAATATCTACACTTGTTGGAAACCATGGCATTCNGATTACAAAAATTTCTTAAAAATATTAAATAAACTTAAAAGGATGAAAGGNTACCATTCTANNAGAANNTTTTTTANGANACCTTCAANCCNAAACAAAGNATCCATGGTATATAAAAATACTACACNTTTTTAAGAAGGATTAGTATTTATAATATAACTCACAATAGCCTTAAATATTTTTGCNGGAATTGTTCCGCCATAGCTGGAATTACTCATCGCTTCATTATTATCATTACCTATCCATACTCCGGCAACATAATCAGGCGAATATCCTATAAACCAAGCATCTCTATTATTCTGACTTGTTCCNGTCTTTCCACAAATATATGTTCCNTATATATTTGCATTTGCACCGGTTCCNCCTTGNATAACACGCCTTAACATATAATTCATATTTTCCACTTCTTGATTAGAAAGAAGTTTTCCAACTCCGCTTCCGCTTCTTTCATAAATTATATTTCCGTTTGCATCGGTTATTTTTACAATAGAATGAGGTATCACTCCATATCCCTTATTTGCAAAAGTAGCATAAGCCGCAGTCAAATCAAGAAGTGTCGTTTCCGATGTCCCAAGTATAATAGTAAAATCATTACTGATTTTATCAATAAGNCCAAGTTTTCTCGCCATAGCAATTATACTTTTAAGCCCTATTTGCTTTGCAATTTGCACGGGAACTGTATTAACCGATTTTTCAAGAGCATCAGCCATAGAAATAGCCCCTATATATTTTTCATCATGATTTTTTGGCGTCCAATTTTCAATAGTCGTCAACTTATCCTCAAACATATCCGTCGGCTTAAATCCCTTTTCAAGTGCAGCCAAATAAACAAAAGGTTTAAATGCAGACCCTGGTTGACGCTTCATCTGATTGGTCCTGTTAAACTGACTTTCCGTATAACTTTTTCCCCCTATCATTGCAAGGATATTACCCTCCGTATTCATAACAACCGTTGCAATCTGAGAAAAATTATACTTNTCACCATTTTTTTCTACATAAGTTTTTGCCACATTCTCCGCNGTCTTTTGTATATTGTTATCNAAAGTTGTGTGTATCACTATATCCNTTGAAATATCACTTACAAGAGAGTTCATTTCATTCAAAGNATAATCAACAAAATACCTTATCTGATTTTTACTGTTCGCAGGATTTACATATTCATACTTCATAGCCTCTTCATACTGAGAATCTGTTATATAATTTTGCTCCTTCATAAGGGAAATCACAACTCTGGCNCTATTAATNGAAGCCTCCGGATTATTCATAGGGTTAAGTCTGGTTGGAGCCTTCAACATACCGGCAATAATCGCTGCCTCCGCAATATTTATATCATAAATTGATTTATTAAAAAGACTTTCCGAAGCATTCGCAATACCATATTTACCGCCGACAAGTGAAACCCTATTCAAATACAACGAAAGTATTTGATTTTTTGTAAATTTATGTTCAAGCCATAAGGTTATCATAACCTCTTGAATTTTACGACTNATAGTTCGTTTATTTGAAAGGAAAACATTTTTTGCCACTTGCTGAGTAATAGTACTTCCGCCTTGCGCCGATTTNCTTTTCAAAATATTATTGGCCAAGGCACGGAAAAGCCCTTTTATATCCACACCNAAATGAGAATAAAACCTTTTATCTTCCACCGCCACAATCGCCTGCCATACATAAGGCGGAACACTTTCAACATCNACAGTCACACCATAAATATCATTCACGGATGTAATTTTTTGATTATTCCTGTCAACTATTGTAATACTAGGCTTGCGCGTCTGATTAGTAATATGTTCAATATTNGGAAGNGTCAAAGCCAAATAAAGAAGCACAACAGATAAAAAAATCCCTGCCCATATTCCAAAACAAATAAAATAATAAAATACCTTACCCCAAATACCTTTCGTATATTTAAAACCCCTTATCTTTTTATGATAAGCAGGTCCGCAATGGAAAGCCTTCGCCCCATTAGAAAGTTTATATTTGAACTTGTGTATCCTCATTTTCTATATTATTTTGTGTTAAAAAAGCCTTTATTGTATTGTTTATTAACATTGCAATGGTCATAGGTCCCACTCCACCGGGAACAGGTGTTATATAGGAAGCAACTTTTGATACGGATTTAAAATCCACATCACCGGCAAGTTTGTTTGTTTCAAAATTCCTTATCATGGCAACATCAACAACCACACATCCCTCTTTTACATAGCTTGCCTTGATCATACCTGCCTTAACACCCATCGCAGATATAATTATATCCGCATTTTTTGTAATCGCTTTTAAATTTTTAGTCCTGCTGTGACAAACGGTAACAGTTGCATTATTTTGAAGCATCAACTCTGCCATAGGCTTACCAACAATATTCGACCGTCCCAATATTACAACATTCTTACCTTCTGTTTTTATTTTATAAAGCTTCAGCATTTTCAAAATTCCGAACGGAGTACAAGGAATAAGACCTGTAAAATCACCAACTGCCAATTTTCCCTTATTCACAACATTAAACCCATCAACATCCTTTTCGGGGCTTATGGCATTTATTACGGAACTTTCATCAATATGCGAAGGAAGAGGAAGTTGCACCAAAATCCCATTTACCTTTTTATCCTTATTTAATTTAGAAATAATTTTCAAAAGCTCCTTTTGACTGACATCTTTTGATAAACGTATAACATCGGATTTAATTCCTATTTCCGCACATCTCTTTTGCTTATTTTTTACATATATAAGAGAGGCAGGATTTTCCCCTACCAAAATAACAGTAAGCGATGGAACTTTTTTATACTTTGCCCTTAAATTTTCAATCAAAGATTTAAAAGATTCCATATATTTCGCAGATGTTTTTTTTCCATCAAGTAATTTTGCACTCATTTTCTCACCTCAAAAACATTATTAAACACATTATATCAAAAAATAAAGGGTTTTAAAAGTTTTTTATACTTGAAAAAACAAAATAATATTATTATCTATAATTATATAAGGAAATAAAAACAAAGGATTTAAAATGAGCAAAAAATTTAAAAACAAACATAATGAGAATATAAATCAAAAAGAAAAAGTTGAGGAAGTAAAACATTGTGGTTGCAACGACGGTAAGGAATGTCACTGTCATGATTGCAAATGCGAACATCACAAGGTCGAAGCCGATTGCGGTGAAAATATTGAATGTCCGGCAGAAGGTCACGAAGCAGAAAACGACCAAATCGCAAATCTAAAGGCAGAAATATCTTCATGGCAGGAAAGATATCTCCGCACAATGGCAGATTGCGAAAATACTAAAAGAAGAGCCGAAATAGACGCAAAAAATATGGTAGATTACAAGGTTTCAAAATTCGCAAAAGATATGCTACCTTTGGCCGACAATCTTTCACTTGCACTTGCATCAATGGAAGGCAAAGTCGACGAAAACATCTTAAACGGACTTAAATCTATCCAAGACAGTTTTATTTCCGCCCTTGAAAAAAACGGAATATGTAAAATTCCTACCGTTGGCGAACCGCTTAATCCGGCGGAACATTGCGTAGTTATGCAAGTTGATGACCCAGATGCAAAGGAAGGCACCGTCGCACGCGAACTCCAAGCAGGATATAAACTGGGCGACAAAGTAATACGCGAGGCTATGGTTGCAACGGCAAATCCAAAAAAGAACTAACTACTCTCTTGGAGTTGAGGCAGAAAACAAAGCAAAAGAAATTTTGCAAACAATGGGATTTTCTATACTCACATCCCGATATCAGGTAGGTCACGGCATAGAGGCAGGCGAAATTGATATAATCGCCACCGACCCACAAACAAAATTATTGTTATTTATAGAGGTAAAAAAACGGAAAACCTTATCTCTTGCCGGTGAATCCATAGGCACAACCCAAATGAAAAGAATTTATTCCTCCGCCGAATTTTTCCTAAGCCAGCATAAGGAATTCGAAAATTTTGATTGCCGATTCGACGCAATACTTTTTGACGACTTTTTCAATCACGAATACATTGAAAACGCTTGGGGATTCTAAGCAAAAAAATTCCCCTGCAAAGAGGGGAACTTTTACTTATTTATTACAATTCAACTGATAAATCTTCACCCAACCATTAGAGCCGGTTTTTCCTGAACCATCTTTACCAGTGGATCTACCACCACCTGCTCCACCTTTTCCATTACCAGTACTACTTGTATTGCCTGGTTCATGACACTTGGTTGCTTTACCATAAACACTTCGTCCACCGTTACCACCTTCTGCAACAAATGTTACTAACGAAGATTCAAATGATGATGTACCACCTTTATCACCATATTTTCCATCACTTCTACAAGAAGCACGACCACTTCCATCGCCACCTTTACCAACAGTATAAGTATAAGATAGACTATCTGCTACGTGTAAATATTCACTGGTTTGAAGATCTCCATTACCACCTGCTCCACTGTCATAGCTAGAAGTACTACATGCACCACATGATTTGATACCGCCGCCACCACCACCGCCGGCACCAGCAACTTCTATAATATATATACCCTTAGATAAAATTCCTGAATCAGAACCATTACTTTCAAAGATTTTTAGCATATCTTTTCTACAATCATCTGGTGAAATTGCAGCCGATGTTGTTGGACATACCATTCCGAAAGGACACTTCTTACAAGATGTTTGTTCTGCTGTATCTGTATATGTTCCAAACTCACATTCTTTACAAGAACCAGAGGAATCCCTATACGATCCTGCTTTACATTCTGCAACACACTTACCATCTTTGAAAGTCTCTCCATCTTTACAACTTGATAGCACACAACTGTTAGAATCGGCATCAAATTTATAATGCTCATCTTTACATACACAACTTGATCCATCGGCTGAAACCTTGGCATCTTCCGGACAAGATTGTTGTTCGGTAATTTCTTCTTTTATATACTTGGTTTTCTTTTCACCACCGGAACAAATATAACCTTCCGGACAAACTTCACAGCCATTTTCTCCATATCCAATACCGAAATAACCATCTTTACATACACAAGCATTGTCAACAACACTTGCATTACTGTC
>JAAVBO010000017.1 GCA_014803575.1 bacterium
ATGCAAAAGAAACTCGTAATCTTACCAGAATAAAAATTGATGATGTAAAACAACTTATAAAAGATACTCAGTTCGTATTGGATGAATTTTATTACGATAAGCAAATCGCATATATGCCATGGGTTTATTCTAGTGGTATAGTAAATCCAATAGAAGATGTTTATAAATTGATAGAAACTATTAGATTTATGATTGATAAATATGAGAAAGGCGAATGGGAAAAAGATAATGAGTTTGATGAAAATGAAAACAGAGAATTATATGAGGTTATTTTCGGATTAAGACAGGCTTTGCATAATTCTGCGGGAAATGCTATATCTAATTCTCAGTTTAAAGATAAATATATGAATTGGTGGGATGCTTATTTTGTTAAAAATAAGGAAATAATAGAGTTTCGTAATGCTGAGGAAAAATTAAAAAATAAAATTGAGGAAGAGGCAGGTTGGGTTCCAAAATATTCCAATGGAAAAATCTATTATTCATATTATACAGATTATAACGGTCAGCGAGTATCTCTTGATAATATAGAAAGAGATGATGAAAAAGAGATTTTGAATGCTAAAATTGTTCAAGAAAGAATAAACAGAGGTTATTAACCACATCTTTAAAGATAAACGCTCCCAAATCGGGGGTATTTTTATTATATTATTGACAAATGTATTTTCGTCTATATACTATTTTAAATAACAACATAGAAAGTATTTAATATGAAAAAATTAACATTTAATGAATTTAAAGAACAAATATCTGTTTTTGATAATCAAATTGCTATTTATAATGAGTTTATAGAAACTTCAAGAGAATCTGATGAATTACCAATTGCTTATTGTAAAATGATTATATCCAGTTTACAAATTAGAAAAAATAAACTTGTAAATAATCCAATTTATTTTAAATATGTAAAAAGAATGTTTAATGAATTAAAACAAAATAATCGTTAATTAAAACTTTATTTTCTTTTTCTTATCCATAGAATCTACTATCCCGCAAAGGAGTTGAAGCGATTGCGTGGCGTCGGTATCACTTATAATAAACGGTTTGCCCTTTAACAAAGTATCGGCAACCCCCTTATAATATGGGGTATGACCGTATCCGTAAACAGAATCTACATCATAGGAAACATCGCAGAATTGCTTTATATCACTGTCAAATTTCCAATCGGTTATTTTGTTAAGAGCGATACCACCAATTTTTACCAAACCTTTTTGTCCCAAAATTGTAATACTGCCTTCGTAATTTTCATTATAGGCAAGGATTGATAAGTTGACATTTCCAATTATACCGTTTTTCCATTCAATTATTGCAGAACCGCAATCTTCGGTTTCTATATCACGTTCCAAAGTTTTTCCCACTGCATAAACGGATTTAAGGTTGTCACCTGCGAACCAATTCATAATATCGGTATAGTGGGAACCCTGTGTTATAAAGGCACCGCCGTCAATTTCCTTTGAACCATGCCATGAAGATTTTTTGTAATAGTCATTGTCCCTGTACCAAAAAATATTTGATGTTATCATATAAATTTTGCCAAATGCTCCTCTATCCAAAGCATTCTTTACACATTGAATGGTAGGATTAAAGCGGTTTTGATGGATTAGAAAAATATGTTTGCCTTTCTTTTTGGCAATTTTCATTAATTTTTGACCTTCTTTAAAAGAAAGGGTCAGTGGTTTTTCAACTATCACATTTATATTATGTTTTAAAATTATTTTGGCATTTTCATAATGATAACCGTTAGGAGTGCAAATTGCAACTGCGTCAAGAGTTTCTGCTTCCAGCATATCATTTATATCACTATATCCATTTGCTCCGGTTTGTTTTACAGCAGACGATAAATTTTTTTCATTTCTATCACATACGGCGACAAGATGCATTGTATCTTTATTGTTTTTTATGGCTTCGAAATGGCATCTACTTACCCTTCCGCAACCAACAAGTCCAATATTTAACTTTTTCATCAAAAAAGACTCCTTCTTAATTATTCTAATATAATAACATACTATTTATTAAAAGCAAGGAAACTCTTATTTTTTATTTGTCGCTTGACATTTATACAGAAAAATTGTAAATTTTTTGTATTCGGTTATATTTTAAAAACTGAAAAATCATATTAACAAACGAAAGGTGATAAAATGAGCGAAGTAAACGTTCTTGAAAAAGTAAAAAAAATTGTTGTTGAAAATCTTGGTGTTGAACCAGAAAAAGTAACAGAAAAATCAAGCTTTATTGATGATTTAGGTGCTGATTCATTGGATACAGTTGAATTAGTTATGGCTTTTGAAGAAGAATTCGGTTGTGAAATTCCTGATAACGAAGCTGAAAAAATTCTTACTGTTGAAGATGCTGTTAAATATATTGAAGCACACATCTAATTTTGTAAGTTAGTTAAAAGTAAAGCCTCTCTATATGAGAGGTTTTATTTTTTTGTCTTGTAAAACTCACCCTATTGTATTATTATCTTTTATATAAAATTTAAAGGTCTGTTGATATGAATAAAACTTTACTTACTGGGGTAAAACCTACTGGAAATCCACACATAGGGAATTTATTCGGTGCAATACTTCCTATGATAAATTTAATAAACCAAAATGACGGACAATCATTTGTATTTATCGCAAATATTCACGCATTAAACGGGGTAAAGGATGCTGAGTTTTTAAGGGATAAAACTTATGAAGTTGCAGCAACGTTTTTGACATTCGGACTTGACCCCACAAAAACTATTTTTTACAGGCAATCCGATATTTCTGAAATTTTTGAGATAACCTCTTTGATTATGAATTTTACACCAAAGGGTTTGATGAATCGTGCCCATGCGTATAAGGCAATTTTGGAACGCGACGGAAATGACGACAATGTAAATATGGGGCTTTATACCTACCCTGTGTTAATGACGGCGGATATACTTGCAATGAATGCGGATATTGTGCCGGTAGGACTTGACCAAAAGCAACATATTGAAATTGCACGCGATATTGCAAATGCCTTTAACTCTGTTTATAAAAAAGATATTTTGAAGCTTCCGGAAGAATTTATACAATATCAAGATTCCATACTTGGGCTTGACGGTAGAAAGATGAGCAAATCTTACGGTAATACTATTGAACTTTTTGCAAGTGAGGAAGATACAAGAAAAAAGATTATGAAAATTCCGACGGACAGTCTTCTTCCTGCTGATAAAAAAACCGATGATTCAACCTTATATAAATTGATGAAAATGTTTAAGGTGGAAGATGATTATTTGCAAAACTATCTTGCCGGAGGAATCGGTTATGGCGATGCAAAAAAGAAATTGGCAGAAACGGTTAATACCTATCTTTTACCATACAGGGAAAAGTATAAAATACTTATTTCCGATAAGGCGAAAATTGATGAAATTTTAAATACTGGGGCGGTGGAAGCTCGCAAAATAGCAAGTAGCACACTTTATAATATGAAGAAAACTTTGGGACTTTGAAGATGAATTTTATTAAACATAAATTAGAAGAAATTATTATGGGGGCGACCCGCGAACTTGGTTATTCTTTACCTGAAAACAGTGAAATTGTAAGAGATTCCGATAGACCTGATTTATCGGATTTTCAATCAAATATTGCGATGGGTTTGGCCAAATCATTAAAGCAAAATCCTCGTATGATTGCACAAAGTATTGTTGAAAAAATCAAAGATGATGAAATAGATTTTTCAATTGACGGTCCTGGATTTATCAATATAAAACTTTCAAATAAATTTGTAGGAGACATTTTAAATAAAAATGTTTCACGTGAAACATTTGCTCTGCAACATTTTGAAAATACAAAGAAAATTATTATTGATTATGGCGGACCTAATGTTGCAAAATCTCTTCATGTAGGACATCTTCGTTCAAGTATTATTGGTGAGGCATTAAAAAATCTTGCCAAATTTAAGGGCTATGATGTTATAGGCGATATTCACTTCGGCGATTGGGGGCTTCCTATGGGACTTATCATCACAAGTATAAAAGAGAAGGGAATAAAACTTCCACTTAGTGTTGCAGAGTTGAATCCTATCTATCCGGAGGCATCAAAGAGGTCAAAGGAAGACAGTGAATTTATGGCTTTGGCACAGGAGGAAACAAAAAAACTTCAAAACGGTGATGAGGAAAATCGTAAGATTTGGAAAAGCTTTTGGGAAACTTCGGTTAATGATATAAAGAAAACCCTTTCAATTTTGAATGTGGATTTTGATTTATGGTATGGTGAAAGTGATGCAAATGATGATGTGAATATGTTATCGGCTGAATTTCACGATAAAGGATTTACCAAAATGTCAGAAGGTGCAGAAATCATTGACCTTTCAAACTATCCTATGAATGGGGTGGAAGTTCCGCCGTTTATTGTAATAAAGTCAAACGGTGCTGTGATGTATGGAATGACTGATATGGCGACACTTTATGACAGGGTAAAAAGGCAAAAGGCGGATATGGTTTGGTATGTTGCTGATAGCAGGCAAGGACTTCATTTCCATCAGGTATTCAGTGCAGCAGAAATTACCGGCGTTGCAGAGAATGTTAAACTTGAACATCTTGGGTTCGGAACTGTGCTGGGTATGGATGCAAAACCACTTAAAACAAGGAACGGGGATAATGTTTCGCTTATGGAACTTATCACAGAAACACTTTCAAAAGCAAGAAAGAAAATTGATGAGAATGAGAAGACTTCTTCTCTTTCCGATACTGAAAAAGAAAAAATTGCAAATGCGGTGGGCATTGCGGCATTAAAGTTTGCGGACCTTATCAACCCAAGGATGAGTGATTACATTTTCAACCTTGATAAATTTGTAAGTTTTGAAGGTAAAACCGGACCATATATTTTATATACGGCAGTAAGAATTAAATCTTTACTTCGTGATTGTGGAATAGAATTCAAAGAAAATCCTATTACTCTTTCAAATCAATATGATAAGGCTTTGGCAATAAAGATTTGTGATTTTACATCTGTGATTGACAGGGCTTTTGAAGCAAGGGGTATTCATATACTTATGCAATATGTTTATGAATTGGCGGTAAGTTATAACAACTTCTATCATAATGTAAAAATTATGCCGGAGAAAAATTTAGCACAAAAGAAATCTTGGCTTAAATTATCAAATACAGTACTTTTGATATTTGAAGTTTTTGCCGATATTATAAAAATAGATATACCTGAAAGGATGTAAAAATGACTATACTTGATTATATAATTTTATTTTTAACTATTTATTTAATTGGAAGTATTCCATTCGGTTTAGTTTTAACAAAGTTGTTTTTACGACAAGACATTCGTAAAATAGGAAGCGGAAATATAGGTGCTACAAACGTGCTTAGGACCGGCTCAAAAATACTTGCGATATTAACGGTAATACTTGATGCATTAAAGCCTTTTTTTGCATATTGGGCGGTAAGATTTGTAATGAGTATTTTAATAAGCAAATTGGCTGTAAATATTTTATTCGGACTTTATGATGTATATTTAATTATGATAATTACGGGTATTACAATATTTGCACATTGTTTTCCCGTGTATTTGAAATTCAAGGGAGGCAAAGGGGTTGCAACGGTATTTGGAAGTTTGTTTATGTTTTCATCAAAGTGGTCTTTCTTATGTATAAATGCGTATGCTCTTCCTTTGGTTGCTCTTATTACTTGGATTGCGATTGCATTTATATCAAAAAAATCATCGCTTTCCGCACTTATAACTTCAATACTTCTTCCGCTTTATGTATATTTATTTGCAAATTACAGAATTTATGTTGTTAAAGATGTGACTGTGTTTTATGGTTGTGTATCTTTGTTTGTTATTTTAAGACATATTTCAAATATAAAGCGTTTAATAAAAGGTGAAGAAAGCAATATAAAATTACATAAAGATAAAAATGAGTAAGTTTGATAAAGAAAAAATTGATTATGTAAGACTTGTCAATACCTCCGGTATAGGGCAAGTTTTATTTTACCGACTCCTTCAAAAATACTCCTCGGCAGAAAAAGTTTTGGAATTTTTGGAAGAGGAGCGAAAAATTAAACCTTTTCCAAAATCTATGGCAGAAGCGGAATTTGAAAAGGCAGAAAAACTTGGCATTTCTATGGTGTTCTTTTGCGATGAAAAATATCCTTATTTATTAAAGCAAATTTATGATGTGCCACCAGTTTTATATGTGCGGGGAAATATAGATGCTCTTTCGCATAAATCAGTTGGGATTGTCGGGTCAAGAAATGCTTCACTTAACAGTCGCAATTTTACTTCCGGATTGGCAAGGGTGCTTGCTGATAATGATTTTTGCATTGTGTCAGGTATGGCAATAGGAATTGATACAGAGGCACATAAGGGAGCATTAATGTCATCGCTTAACAACGGTGCAAAAACTGTTGCTGTATTATCGGGTGGCGTTGAAAATATTTATCCTCTTTCAAACAGGAATCTTTATGATATGATTTGTGAACAAGGTGCGGTTGTGTCTGAAATGAGAATAGGCACTCAACCACAAGCTAATCTTTTTCCACGGAGAAACAGGATTATTTCCGGATTATCTCTTGGTGTTGCAGTTATGGAGGCAAGTTTAAAATCAGGAAGTCTTATTACCGCACGATTTGCGATGGAACATGGGCGAGAAATTTTTGCCGTTCCGAATTTTCCTATGGACCCAAGGGCCGGTGGTACAAATGAGCTTATCAAAAACGGAGCGACAATTTTGACTTCGGCCGATGACATAATAATATCCCTTAACAATACTAAGCCAACAGACATTAAAAAGGTTGAAAGTCGTGACTTGTTTGTAAAGGAAGAGGATATAAGTTTTGAGGATTTGGAAATTGTAGATGTTGATTTGGAGGTTAGAATTTTATCTCTTCTTAATTCAACACCTGTAAGTGTGGACCATTTGATAAGGGAGTTGGCAGGGGAATATTCGTATTCTCAAATATCAAACAGTCTTCTTAATTTAGAGCTTAATGATAAAATATTTTATCCGTCTGCCGGAAAAGTTATTTTGAAATTATAGGTGGTATTATGGGCAATAAATCTGTGGAATTATTATCTCCGGCCGGAAATTTTGAATGTGGAATTGCCGGTTTTTCCTATGGTGCGGATGCAATATATCTTGGACTTAAGAATTTTTCAGCAAGAGCTGATGCAATGAATTTTTCGGAAACCGAGTTATATGCAATTGTGAATTATGCACATCAAAACGAAAAAAAAGTTTATGTTGCGATAAATACTGTTATTCAAAATGATGAAATCAATGATGCAGTTCAAAAACTCGCTCTTGTAAATGATGCGAAGGTTGATGGACTTATAATACAGGATTTCGGTATTGTTAATATTATAAAAAAATATTTTCCAAATTTGGAAATGCATGCAAGTACGCAAATGGCTGTGCATAATTTGGATGGGGCAATTGCCCTTCGGAATCTTGGGTTTTCCCGTTGTGTATTGGCCAGAGAATTAAGTTTAAAGGAAATTGAAAATATCACAAAAAATTGCGGTATTGAAACAGAGGTATTTATTCACGGAGCACTTTGTTATTCATACAGCGGACTTTGTATGTATTCTTCGTTTGTAAAGGGAGAGTCGGCGAATCGTGGGAAATGCACGTATCCGTGTCGTAAAATTTATGGTGATGATCACCCCTACTCTATGAAAGATTTATGTCTTGGTGATGATGTGAAAAGACTTTGTGATATAGAGGTTGCTTCCCTTAAAATAGAGGGAAGAAAGAAAACGCCTTTGTATGTGGCGGCAACAACTGATTATTACAGAAAAGTTATTGATGGAAAGGATACTTCCGGTTGTATTGAAAATATAAAGCGAATCTTTGCACGACCATTTACGCAACTTCATTTAAATGGTAAAAATAAAGATGTAATAGACAGGGAGTTTTCCGGACCACGCGGACTTTATATCGGAAAAATTTTGAATGTAAAAGGTAGAACTATTACATTTAAAACTTTGCAACATATCGCTAAACATGATGGACTTTTAATTCCGGTCAGCGGGGAAGACAGACCTTTTGGCTTTGCCCTTGATAATATGAAGATTGCTGGGAAATATGTGTTTGAGGCAAACAGTTCTGATACTGTGGAAATAAAACTTCCTGAAAATGCACCTGTGATTTCAAAAGGTATGGAAGTTTATTGTGCTTCTTCTATGGAGGTAAAGGGGGCATATCCTTATGACATACCAACGGTGGAAGATTTAATTCCAAAGGAAGAAATTGATATAAAGGTTAATATTCATAAAAATAAAATTGTTGCAACCTCTGTTATTGATGGGAATGTAGTTGAAGAAGTTTTAGACGGGAATTTTGAACAGGCGCAGAATTTAGAAAAAATGAAGGAAAGTGTCTTTAATGCCTTTTCGAAATTGGGTGATACTTCATTTATTCTTCGTAAATTTGAAAGTGATAATGTTGGGGTATTTGCACCTATTTCCGTTCTTAACAACATAAGGCGAAATTTGATTGAAAAAATGGAAGAGGTAAAGGCGAATCGCAAACTTGCCATTCCTTCTGGTTTGCAATTTGGGAAGGAGTGTGTGGATAAATCCAATATAGTAATAAAAATTGATGATGCTGTATATCTTGATAATTTTGATATGGTAGATTTTAATAATATATTTGAGGTTATTGTTGATATTGATTGTGATTTTTCAAAACTTAAACATTGCTTTAAGGACAAGGTGCGAATCGGACTTCCTGTTATTGTAAGAAACGGTGTTATGGGAAAATTAAAAGACAAGGTTCGTGAACTTCTTTCTTTGGGATATAAGAAATTTCAAATATCAAATATTTTTGGTTTGAATTTAATTCGTGAATTTAAAATTGATGATTTCACGGTTGATTATCATTTATATGCACTTAACAATTTTGCGGTGGAATTTTGGAAAAGTTTGGGTGCAAAGCGAATCACTTTAAGTGTGGAAGACAGCAAAGCCAATATGAACTCCATTATTTCAAATTTTGCAAAAAGTGTTGATGTTATTGCGTATCAGGACACACCTTTATTTATTGCAGATAATTGTACCGGTGAGTGTGAAAAATGTGCGAAAAGCAAAAATACTATTGTTAAAAATTGCAGAAACTTTGTACTTAGTGAAAGACCGTTTTGCATAAATGATAAACTTTCAACTATGGCAAAGCCGTTTGCCGTCAGATATGATTTTTGTTATAAAAAATATACTTCCGAATCGGTTCAAAAAATATTTAAAAATTTATGCTCCGGAGGATGTGTGGAAACGTTTACCATTGCAAATTTTGAGCGAGGTTTTAAATAAAAATTAACCCCTCATAAGAGGGGCTTTTTTTTAAACTCTTAACATACCACCGTTGACATGGATTGTTTGACCTGTAATATAAGAGGCTTCATCACTTGCCAAAAAGATTGTTGCATTTGCAATATCTTCCGGTGTGCCGAATCGTTTAAGTGGAATTTGTTCCATCATTTTATTCTTTATATCCTCCGGCAATACATCTGTCATAGGGGTAGAAATAAACCCTGGGGCGATGCAGTTTACTGTGATACCACGGCTTGCAACTTCGGTTGCCAAAGCCTTGCTCATACCGGTAAGACCTGCCTTTGTTGCACAGTAATTTGCCTGACCTGCATTTCCCATCCAACCAACGATAGAAGTAATATTTATGATACGACCAAAGCGATTTTTCATCATTGGAGTTAAAACTTCGCGGGCAAGTTTAAAACTTGCGGTAAGGTTTACATCAATTACAGTTTGCCAATCTTCGTCCTTCATACGCATCATTAATGTATCGCGAGTAAGACCTGCGTTATTAATAAGTATATCAATTTTGCCTGTGATTTTAAGTGCATCTGCAACCAAAGTTTTTATTTTTTCAGAATCGGATAAATCGGCAGGGATTGCAAAAGCACGTTCGCCCAATTTATTTTTTAAAGATTCGAGGACATCAGCCTTGCGACCGGTCAAAATTACTGTTGCACCCTGATTATAAAGTGCGGTTGCAATCATTTCACCTATGCCACCTGTGGCACCTGTTACTAGTGCGGTTTTTCCTGTTAAATCAAACATATTTCTTTCTCCTTATAATGTTTTTACGAATTCGTTTATTGCTTCGACTGTGCCAATTGGGGTTGAGGTTGCCTTGTCTGTGCATCTTTTGATAAGACCGGATAGGACATTTCCCGCACCAATTTCCGCAAAATTATCAACACCCTTTGATACCATAAAATCAACACATTCACGGAAACGAACACCATTTACCATTTGTTCGGCAAGGTGTTGTTTTATATCGGATGATTCCGTATCAATGTTTGCAATTCTGTTTGAAACAAATGGAACAATTGGAGTATTAATATTTGTTTCAGCAAGTGCATTTTCAATTGTGATTTTTGCCGGTTCCATTAAAGGGCAATGTGCAGGAACAGAGACCGGAAGTATAACGCATTTTTTTGCACCCATTTCACGAGCGATTTCTGATGCCTTTTCAACTGCCTCCTTATGACCACTTACAACAATTTGACCTGGGCAATTATCATTTGCAACGGAAACCTTTGCCGTTTCGGTTGAAGCAGATTCACAAACTTTGCGAACATTTTCAATATCAAGTCCTATTATTGCCATCATTGCACCTGTGCCGGATGGAACAGCGTTTGCCATAGCCTCCGCACGAATTTTTAAAAGTCTTGCACCGGTGGAAAGTGGCATTGCTTTACTTGCAACCAAAGCAGAATATTCACCCAAAGAGTGTCCGCAAACGAAATCGCAAAGGTCATTTATTTTTTTACCACTCACAGCCTCTATTACTCTAAGAGTTGCTATACTCATAGTAAGAAGTGCAACTTGGGTATTTTCTGTTTTGTTTAGAGCTTCGGCATCATCACCAAAAATTATATTTGAAAGTTTGTATGAAAGAGCAGAATCTACCTCATCAAAAACTTCTTTTGCTTCTGGGAAATTTTCATATAAATCCTGTCCCATTTTTAATTTTTGTGAGCCTTGTCCTGGGAATAAAAAAGCACGCATAATATTTTCCTTTCTCTATGTTTATTAAGTTATTATAAAAATTCTTTACCATTCATATATGGGCGAAGTTTTTCCGGAATACGAACTTTGCCATCAACGGTTTGATGATTTTCCAAGAATGGTGCAAGGATTCGTGGCGTTGCAATACCTGTATTATTTAGGGTATAGCAATATTTAACCTTGTTTGTGCCATTTTCACGATAGCGAATGTTTGCACGTCTTGCCTGCCAATCGGTAAGATTGGAACAGCTGTGTGTTTCACGGTATTTATTTTGTGAAGGGGTCCATGCCTCTAAATCATTCATTTTGTATTTGCCAAGTCCCATATCGCCGGTGCAACATTCGATAACCTGATATGGAAGTTCCAAATCTTGCAAAACCTCCTCTGCTGTTTGAAGAAGAGTTTCATACCATTTTTTGCTTTCTGCCAAATCGCCCTTGCAAATGACATATTGTTCAACCTTCATAAATTGATGAAGACGAATAAGTCCACGGACATCTTTACCAGCGGAGCCTGCTTCACGTCGGAAACAAGGAGAATATCCCGCATATAAAATAGGGAGTTGGGCTTCGTCCAAAATTTCGTCCTTATGAAGAGAGGTCAAAACAATTTCTGCGGTACCAGAAAGATACATATTATCCTTTTCCAAATAATAAACATCTTCGCGTCCGGCAGGGAAATGACCAGTTCCGAAAAGAGCATCTTCGTTCACCATTGAAGGTACTGTTATCATTGTAAAGCCCTTTGCGGTTAATTTATCCATCATAAACATATGAAGTGCAATTTCTAAACGTGATGCAACACCCTTTAATGTATAGGAGCGAGAGCCACAAACTTTTGCAACTCGTTTAAAATCAGCCCAATCGTTCATTTCCAAAATATCGTAATGATCGCGTGGAGTGAAATCAAATGTGCGTGGAGTTCCAACCTTTCGTATTACTACATTTTCGCTGTCGTCCTTTCCTATTGGAGTATCGTCGGATGGGATATTTGGCATACGCCAAAGCATATCTTCAAATTCCGGTTTTTTAGCGGTAAGTTCTGTTTCATAAGCATTTATTTTATTTGAAATTTCTTTGGATTCGGCAATTGCATTTTTCTTTTCATCATCCTTTAACGATGGGATTTTAGAAGTAATGGCGTTTTTTTTCTCCCTTAAATCTTGAAGTAATTTATTAATATCAGAAATTTCCGTATCAAGTTTAAGAAATGTATCCAAATCAATATCAACATTTTTATTTTGAATTGTTTTTTTTACAAGATCCGGATTTTCCCTTATAAATTTTATATCTAACATTTTATTTCCTTTTTTTAATTTAGTGTAATTATATAAGATGTAATATAAATAATCAAGATTTCATTGTTGATTCTTTTTTAGTGTCCGTTGCCGATTCTTCCTTTATATTTTCTTCGTTTTCATCATTTGCCATCATTTTGGAAGCCTCTTTTTGCTCCTCTAATATACGGTTTAAATTTTTATCTGTATCTGAAAACATAAACAGATTATTTTTGTTTTGAATTTCGCCTTCATTAATATTTTCATCATCATTACTTATTCCCAATAATGATTGTGCAAACGGGTCAGTTGGACGGAGGAATGTATTATCATCTTCTGATTTATTAAGATGCAAAGTATTGCTTTGAGATTTATTATTTTCCTTTTTTGGAGTAGAAATTAAATTTCCGTTTACTTCAACATTGGCGTTTGGATTTGCTTCCAATAATGCCTTTAATGCCTTTTCTTTTTTCCTTTCTTTCTCACGCTTTTCATATTCTTCAATCATTTTTCTTAATCGTTTTTTATAGGCAAAAACCTTTTTACCGGCCATAAATCGTTCTATATCGTCCCATAATTCTATTGTATCAGGAGTGATAAAAGATACAGCATATCCCTTTTTTCCGGCACGACCCGTTCTTCCGATACGGTGGACATAGTTTTCCGGGACCTCCGGCAAATCATAATTTATCACATTATCAATATGGGAAATATCAAGTCCGCGAGCGGCAACATCGGTTGCGATTAATGCCTTTATATTACCGGTTTTAAAATCCTCTATTGCCTTTGTGCGTTTTTCTTGTTTATATCCGCCATGGATTGAAACGCAGGAAAAGTGTTTGGAGAGTTTATTTTCCATTAATTCAACGGCACGTTGAGTTCGAACAAATATTATGCAAGTTCCGGGACGTTCCTTCATAATTTTGCACATAAAGCTGAATTTTTTTTCCTTATAAATTTTTACAACTTCTTGTTCAATATCTTCGGATACGGAATTTGGTTTTCCGATATTGACTTTGACCGGCTTTTTCAAATATCTGTGAGCCATAGATAAAATTTCATGTGGAAAAGTTGCTGAAAACATTAATGTATGGCGTTTGTGAGGTGTAGTATATCTGAAAATATCCCTTATTTGTTCAACAAATCCCATATCAAGCATTTTATCCGTTTCATCAAGGACGACATAGCGGGTTTTATAAAGTTTTAATGTTTTTCTTTTTAAATGGTCGTTGATACGACCTGGGGTACCGATAATAAATCTTGGATTGGTATTTAATACTTCTATTTGCGGATCAAGTTCGGTTCCACCTATCAACAAAGCGGTTTTTTCACCCGTATCCTCCAACATTTTACGAAAAACTTCATCTGTTTGTTCGGCAAGTTCGCGAGTCGGGGAAATTATAAGTGCATATTTGTTTGGCTCGTCTAATAATTTTTCAATGATTGGTATTGCAAAGGCTCCGGTTTTTCCGCTTCCTGTTTGTGCAGAAGCAAGGACATCGCGTCCTTCTAAAATAGCGGGGATTGCTTCCTTTTGTACCGGAGTTGGGTGTTTATATCCCATTTTCTTTATGATATTACACATACGGAAAGAAAGTCCCAGTGCCAAAAAAGAATCCGGACTTACTTTTTCAACAACTTTATAAAATAAATCTTTCATACACAACCCTATTAATTATTCATAGTCATAAAGAATTCCGGATTATCCTTTGTATGTTTTATTTTTTCAAGCAAGAAGTCCATTGCATCGCTTGCACCCATAGAAACGAGTATTCTTCGTAGGACCCACATTTTTTGCAATGTTTCCGTATCGACAAGAAGTTCTTCCTTACGAGTACCAGATTTTGTAACATCAATTGCAGGGAATGTTCTTTTATCCGATAATTTCCTGTCAAGAACGATTTCGGAATTACCGGTTCCCTTAAATTCTTCAAATATAACTTCGTCCATACGGGAGCCTGTATCAACCAAAGCGGTAGCGATTATTGTTAAACTTCCGCCTTCCTCTACATTACGAGCAGCACCAAGGACACGTTTTGGGCGTTGAAGTGCGTTTGCGTCAACACCACCGGTTAAAACTTTACCACTGCTTGGAACAACGGCATTGTATGCACGACCGAGACGAGTAATAGAATCGAGCAAGATTACAACATCGTGTTTGTATTCCACGAGTCGTTTTGCCTTTTCCATTACCATTTCAACAACCTGAACGTGGCGAGTCGCAGGTTCATCAAAAGTAGAGCTTATAACTTCACCCTGAATAGAACGTTTCATATCGGTAACTTCTTCCGGACGTTCATCAATTAATAATACTATTAAGTAAATTTCCGGATGGTTTGATGTAATTGCATGCGCAATATTTTGAAGCATAACAGTTTTACCAGTTTTTGGCGGTGCAACAATCAAACTTCTTTGTCCCTTTCCTTGCGGTGCAACTAAATCAATTATTCTTGTTGTGAAATCCGGTTTTTTAGGATTTGCGGGAGCCATTTCCAAATTTAATTTTTTTTGCGGATAAAGTGGAGTTAAATCATCAAAATGAACACGATGTTTTGATTTTTTCGGATCTTCAAAGTTGATTGTATTCACATTATCAAGTGCAAAATATTTTTCATTTGCCTTTGGTGCACGTAAATCACCTTCTACCGTATCTCCATTTTTAAGACTGTTTTTCTTTATAAGAGTTGGAGAGACATATATATCATCAGGTCCGGCAAGGTAGTTTGCATCCTTTGAACGAAGGAAACCGTATCCGTCCGGCATAATTTCCAAAACGCCCTCGCCTATTAATTTTTCCTTTTGCGAAATCTTCTTTAATATATTAAAACGAAGATTTTGTGTATCAAATGATGTTGGATTTTCTATACCCTCTTTTTCAGCTAATTCAATAAGATAAGCTGGACTTTTTTCTCTTAACTCTTTTATATGCATTTAAAATAACCTTCCTTTGGAATTTTTGTGAATTTTATTTGATTATTATTTTTTAGAAAATAAAAAATTCTTTTATCGGTTTGGATTTTATTATAAAAAAATAAAGCTGTCAATCAGATTTTACATTTTTTAACAGAAGAACTTAAACCTACATACTTTTTTTAAAATGGGGTTGATTTTCCATTAAAAAATAGTATATTCATTTAAGTTTAAAAAAAAATAAAGGAATATAATGAGTCCAGAAAATTTAGAATTTGTTATACTTGCAGCCGGTAAATCAACAAGAAATTATCCACATTCAAAAGGGATTCCTCATAAATCTTTGGTGCCTTTCGGTTCAAAAAAAATTATTGATTTTATTATGAATCAAATAATTATTGCGGGCGGAAAACATATAACTATTGTGGTGGCCGATGATGCCGCAATTGATGCTTTTCATAATTGTTTTGTAAGAGAACCTGAAATTGAAAGTAAGTTTGAACAGAAGGGCAATATCGTTGGTCTTGAACTTCTTCAAAGTTTATATGTGCCGGAAGATATTGAAATAAAATATTTTATACAAGACAAACCTCGCGGAACCGGTCATGCTGTAGGACTTGTTTATAATACCATAAAAGATACAGGCAGAAATATCGTTATGATTTGGCCTGATGATATTGTGCTTGCTGATAAATACGCCGATAAAGAAGAAGACAGAATACCTGTTTATAAAAGGGCTATTGATACTTATATCAAAAATGGCGGATATGGAAATCTCGGTATGACAAGGCAAGTCGAAAATCCATCCCGTTGGGGAATTATAGATAACGGTTATTTCAAGGAAAAGCCAAAAGAATCTACTTCGAATCAAGCGGCATTCGGTCTTTTTATTTTTGATAAAGAAGTTTGTAAAAAACTTTATGATTCTGCAATTAAAATGAATGAAGGTAAGGCAGTTGAAGGTATTGTCGGAGGGGAGCTTGCCTTTGCTGATGCTTTAAACAAAACTATTGAGGAAAATCCTGAAAAAATGAAAATTCAAACTCTTTCAATAAAACCGACTGATATTTATCTTGATTGCGGTAGTATTGAAGGTTATGAAAAGGCTTTGTTATACACACTTTTAACAGAATCAAAGTTCAAAAGCGAAAATGTTCTTTTTATAGATTCTATAATTAACAAAGTTAAAAACAATATAAACAAAGAGGGTAAAAAATAAGGGGAAAAAATGTTAACTGCAAATGATTTAGAATTTGTTATACTTGCTGCCGGTAAATCAACAAGAAATTATCCACATTCAAAGGGGATTCCCCATAAATCCTTAATACCTTTTGGTTCAAGAAAAGTTATTGACCATATAATAAAGGAGCTTATTTCTTCCGGTGCAAAGCATATTACTATCGTTTGCAGTGATGAAAAGGCAAAAGAATCTTTTGAACTTTGTTTTACAAAGGAGCAAAAAATTGAAGATAAGTTCAAAAAAAATGGTAATATTATAGGATTGGAGCTTTTACAGAGTTTATATATTCCCGATGATGTTGAAATAAAGTATGTTATACAGCACGAACCTAAAGGTTTGGGGCATGCAATAGGACTTGCAAACAAAATTGCTAATGGTCGTCATCTTGTTGTTCGCGTTCCTGATGATATAGTATTACCGAATCATTGCACATCTAATCCGGAACTTAGGAAATCTGTTGTTCGTCGTTGTATTGAAAAATATATTTCTGATGGAATAGGTGGAAATATGTTTATTACAAGGCATGTGAAGGATCCGTCCCGTTGGGGAATTATTGATGATGGTATTTTTAAGGAAAAACCAAAAGAATCTAAATCTGATGAAGCTTTTCATACTTTGGCGATTTTTGATAAGAAGGTTGCAAAAAGATTAGAGGAAGTTGCAGAAAAAATTGATACTGTCGGTACAGAAGAATATAATCTTTGGGAAAAGGAAGGTAAAGAAATTCATTTTGATAAATATCTTAACGAAGAGGTTGAAAAGGACCCTCTTAATATGGGAATCAGAACTTTTCCTATTTCAAAAACCGATACTTATCTTGATTGCGGAACTTTGCAGGGATATGAAGAAGCATTGCTTTACACCCTTTTAAAAGAATCGGTGTTTAAGGAGAAAAATAAACAAACTGCTCAAATACTTCTTATTGATTGTTTATTAGAAGATGATATAAAAGCGTAAAGGTGATATATGCAAAAGTCTGATGATATTCAAAATTTAATAAAGGCTTTATCTCGCATACAGGGATTTGGAAACAGATCTGCCGTACGTGCAACTATAAATCTTATTTCAAATAAGGAAGAAAAGTTGGAACCTTTGATTGATGCTCTTTCTAGTGTCGCAAATAATATAAAGACTTGTCCCGTGTGCGGGAATTTTGATACTGTATCGCCTTGTTCTATATGTAATGATATAAAAAGAGATTCAAAGGTGCTTTGTGTAATTGCCGATATTTCTTCTCTTTGGGCTATGGAAAGGGGAAATATTTTTAATGGAAAGTATCATATAACCGGGGGAATTTTATCTGCAATAAATGGCATTGAACCCAGCGATTTGAATTTAAGCAGTTTGAAATCTCGAATCATAAATGAAAAAATTGAAGAAGTGATACTTGCACTTCCCGCAACAGTAGATGCAAAAATTACGTCTCATTATATTATCAATTTGCTTAAAGAAACTAATGTGAAGATTACAGAACTTGCTCATGGAGTTCCTCTTGGCGGTGAGCTTGACTATCTTGATGAAGGCACTATTGGTGAGGCTATTAGGCAAAGAAAACTTATCTGAAAATATTTTTCATTTACAAATTTTAAAATTCATATTATATTAGTTTTGATACTGAAAAAACAGTATTAGGGATTAGAACCCCTTCATCATAGTAGAAAGCTACTCTTTCTTGTCGTATCCCCTTTGGGGAGTACGGCATAATAAGGCTAAGCACGAAAGTGTCGTGCCATTTGGTGATGGTGTTCTAAACTCCCCATTAAAAAAGAAGGAGAGTAATTATGAACCATTACAAAAAAAATAACTATAAAAAAATCAATAATATTATTAATCTGATAAGTGGGATAAAAGGGAAAGTAATAAACATTACAATATTCGGTATTGGGTTTTATTTTTTACCTACAAATCTTGTTCACTCAAAAACAAAAACCATAACAGAAATCTTACAGGAGTACTGCGTGCCTGCGTCGATTAATTACTGTTCGGAGAAGGCGACGTACACTAACGGCAAGTGCGAATGTTCCAAAGACGGTATGTATTACGACAAAACTTCAAGGATATGTAAAGAATGTGAGATAGGGACTTATGCGAAAAGCAGGAGTGCCACATCATGTGAAGAGATAAA
>JAAVBO010000018.1 GCA_014803575.1 bacterium
CAAGATTGAGTTATGTTTTTTGCTTTTGTAAAGCTTGCATTGTCTTTCAAATCATCGACATTATCTATTTCAGATTCTATCATAGATATATCGGATTTGATTTGATTTGCGGATTTATCGCAATCTTTCATCTTGGCTATGAGGTCATCAAGCTTTTTTATATTAATACCGGAGGTAATGGTAGAAGTAGCCGAAGTCGCTATACTTCCCGCCATAAGTCCTGTCCTTACGTTACCGAGGGTTTGGGATTTCTTTGTTTCGTCTGCAATCTTACCTTCCAATGCAGATACATCGGCGTTAAGTTCTGGAATTATAGTTTCAAGTTGTTTTAAGAATTCTTCTTGATTATCAGATAAGTTTTCGGTTTTTGACTCCAAAAGTTTTATCTTGTTAATTTGGTTTTCTAATTCCTCAATTGTTTTATCTGTCTTCGCTTTCATAATACCGGTCACCAATGCACCACCACTTGTCAAAGTTCCAAGCGAGCTTGCACCCGTGGAAACACCGGCTAAAACTTGAATAGTTTTTAAATCATCCCTGATACCGGAACAAGAAGATTTTGCTTTCTCTATATTTGATTGAAGATTGGATAGGAGATTTTTTAGCTCCTCTTTATCTTCATTTGAAGTGATATAATCCGGTTCAATTTGAAGACTTTGTACCTCTGACACATTTTGTAAAGAGATAGTAGGAACAGTTGCAGTTGTTGTCGCAGTAGGTACCACACCACCGGAATTTCTCCTTTTTCTTGGTGCAGAAAATACTAAACTACCGTTCATTAACATTACTAAACTTAACGTTATTATTGATACTTTCTTCATAATTCTATCTCCTATTAAGTATTCCTCTAATCTTTTTTATTTTTTTCATGATATTCTAAAAGTAACTCTACAATATCATTATCTGATGTTATCTCACTAGGGTAATAACCACCATCACTATAATGTCCTTTTTTATCATAGGCTCCTTTTTCAAGAAGCTTCTTTACCATTTCATACTTGTTATTCTCTGCTGCATAATATAAAGGTGTTTTTCCGTCATAATTTTCCGCATTAACATTTATATTATTTTCAAGCAATAAATTCAATATATCCAAGTTATTTCTTTTTATAGCAAGATGTAGAGCATTTTCATCAGAACTGTTTGTAACATTTATATTTTCTTTACTTAGGGCTTCTTTTACCTTTGCATAGTTTTGTTCACATACTGCTTTTAATAAAGCACTGTCACCATATTGACAAGTCAAATTTTTTCCATTTATCACTTCAAAACACTTTTCCACACCGGTTTTTAATTTCTCCATCGCTACTGTCTTATCAGCACAATCATAATAAGAAGGTAAAAATTCATTACATTGCTTGTGATTAGGAAATACGGTGTAGAATTTTTCACATATTTTTATATAGTCATCGTAAATTTTTGCTTTATTATATTCATTACAAAAATTTAAATAAGCTTGTTGCACTTCTACTTCCTTTACTTTGTCTTTAATAGAAACAATAAAATCCTTTATTTCTCTGTCGCTCATATTTGAACAATTTGTTGAAGATTTAAGAAGTGGTGCCAATTCGTTACAGCTTGCAATAAGGGACGAACGGTCAGGAGATTGAGAATAAGCATTACTGTTAAATATAAAAACACTAAATATTAAAGATATTAAAAAAAATTTTTTCAAATTATAATTCTTTGATTTTACAGGTGTTTTACCCCCCCCACAGGGCTTTTTTGAATCATAATGTAACTCCTTTTATTTGTTATATCTATTTTATAATACTATATTTTTGGGGTATATTCAATAAGAAATTTGTTATTCTTTTAGGGGGAGGTTTGTAAAATAGGTGACAGTTGGGACCGTTGTGATATTATTGGCGTAAAAAATTGTTTGCATTAGAAAGACCATATCTTGCATAGAGTTAGTATGAAATTTTATGTTGTTGGTAATTAGGAAATTTCTGTTTATAAAATATCTGAAAATATAGTCATATTTATTAATTTTTGTTGTGCTGACTTTTTCTTTTATGCTATGTGCTATTTGATTTTTGGTATAGCAAAGTTTGGTGTGTGGGGTTTTGAAGCCACTTATGGCTATGTCACTTTTGTTTTCCGTTGCAAAGGTAAGCATTTTTTCGTAATAAAATGGAGAGATGTAATCGCAGGAGGCTATGAAGTGTATGAAATCGCCTGTTGCGTGGGAAAGTGCCAGATTGTTTATATTTTTGGATTTTGTTTTTATGATTTTTATTCTTTTGTCGGTTGATGCAAATTGTTTATAAATCTCTATTAAAGGTTTTTCTTTTATATTATCTATGATTATAATTTCAAGATTTTTGTAAGCTTGATTTGTGATGCTTTTTAAACATTTTGACAGGCAAGTTTTAACATTTGTTATTGGAACAATTACTGAGATTAAAGCTTTTTTCATAATAACTCCCTCCTTTTAATATGAAAAAAAGATAAGAATAAGAGAAATTTAATATATTATATAATAAATATTTAAGAAAATATTTCTATAAGAAAAAATACCCCTTTTTATAATAAGAGGTATTTTTGTAATAAAGAGAGATTATATTAATGAAAATTTATTCTGCAGAATCTGTTGGCGGAATATCATCATCAACAGTTACATTTGCGGAAGTTTCAAGCATTTTTTCATTTATTATGCCGGATTTTTCCATAATCTTTTTGATTAATTCCTGTGCAACCTTAGGATTATCCTTTAACCATTGACGAGCATTTTCCTTTCCCTGACCAATACGTTCAGAGTTGTAGGAGAACCATGATCCAGACTTTTCTATAACACCGGCCTTTACACCAAGTTCAATAATTTCACCCTCACGAGAAATTCCTTGATTATACATTATATCGAAATCAACGGTTTTGAAAGGAGGAGCAACTTTGTTTTTAACAATTTTTACACGAGTTTCGTTTCCTATAACATTTTCCTTATCCTTTATAGAACCAACACGACGAATATCCATACGAACAGAAGAATAGAATTTTAACGCGTTTCCACCGGTTGTTGTTTCCGGATTTCCGAACATAACACCGATTTTCATACGGATTTGATTTATGAAAACTACAAGTGCATTTGATTTTGAAACAGATGCCGTAAGTTTTCTTAATGCTTGCGACATAAGACGAGCTTGAAGTCCCATATGACTGTCGCCCATTTCACCTTCTAATTCAGCCTTTGGCACAAGAGCCGCAACTGAGTCAACTATAAGAACATCTATTGCACCGGAACGGACAAGAGTATCGGCAATTTCCAATGCTTGTTCACCGGAATCAGGTTGTGAAATGATAAGATTATCTATATCAACACCGATTTTTTTTGCGTAAGCAGGATCAAGTGCGTGTTCAGCATCAACGAATGCGCAAGTACCACCAGCCTTTTGAGCCTCCGCCACTATATGCAAAGTTAATGTTGTTTTACCGGAGCTTTCCGGACCATAAATTTCAACAATTCTTCCACGTGGAAGTCCGCCAATACCAAGGGCTATATCAAGTCCAAGTGAACCGGTAGAAATAGATGGAATTTCAAGTCCCTCTTGTTCACCGAGTTTCATAATACTTCCCTTACCAAAAGATTTTTCAATTTGTGATAGTGCCGCTTTTAATGCTTCTTGTTTATTTTCAGACATTTTTGTTTCCTTTTCTTGTTGTTCTATTTATGTTCTAACATAGATTCGTTTATTTTGCAAGGAATTTTTTCCTTTTTTAATAATGTCTTATCAACATTGCCAATTTTCCCTGTATTTTTACCCTGTCCGGTGAGAAAATTCTTGTTTGATAATTTGGATTTGCAGGTTTTAATGCAATAGAACCATCCTTTTTATAAATATATTTAAGAGTCACTTCTTCGTTATCAATTAATGCCACAACTATTGTTCCATTTTCTGCGTTTGGAGTTTCTTGGATAATAACCCTATCACCGCTGTGGATACCGGCTTCTATCATAGAATCACCTTCAACCTTTAAAGCATAGAATTTGCCAATACCAAGCATATCTGACGGAATATCCATTGTTTCAGTTGTATCAGCAATTGCTGTGATAGGTGTTCCGGCAGCAATTTTTCCATAAAGAGGGATAGTTGTCATCTTTATATTATCATTTACAGGTTGATTTGTTGCGAAATTTTCAGGATATTTTAAAATTTCCAACGCCCTGGCCTTGTTTGGTATTTGTTTAATAAAACCACGTTCTTCCAAACTTTTTATAAGTCTGTGGATTCCAGATTTGGATTTCAAGCCGATTATATTTTTCATTTCTTCAAAAGATGGGCAAACACCATCTTTTTTCAAACTGTCATCAATAATCATAAAAAGTCTTAATTGCTGTTTTGTAAGCATATTTATCTCCTTAATCTTATTTAATTTTACATCTATATTCTACATTTGTTCCAATTCTTTGTCAACTATTAAAATCCACAATTGTATTTTATGTAAAAAATGTCCATTATTTATTTTTTAGATATTTTTTTTACATTAGGAGTAAATTGTTTATTAAACATATCAAGTAAACGTTCTTTGTTTTTTTCAGATAAGCTTTGAAGCATTTTAAAAAATTCAATATAACTATCCAAAAGTTGAATATCGTCTTTCAAAATTTCATCGTCAACACCAGTTAGTAAATAAACTTTGTTTATATCCAAGATGTATGCCATTTTAGCAAGAAAATCAACTGTGAACTTTTGACGTCCGTTTTCAATTTTTTCAATATCCTTTTCTGAAACATCAAGTTTTTTCGCAAGTTCTTCCTCAGTCATATTTAATTCAATTCGTTTTGATTTTATTCTGCTACCAATTAAATCATATAATTTTGATTTGTTTTCCGTTTTTAATTTTATTTCTTTAATATTTTTATTTGTATTTTTCATTTTTTTCTCCTATAATATATAGTAATTGAATAAATATCATATTTCCAGCAATATATGATATATTAGTATTATATACATATATTTTTATGTTTGTAAAGAGAAAAATACATATTTTTATATGTTTTATATAAATAAAATAGGATAGAAATGGAAGAAAAGTTAAGATTAATACGAGTTGAACTTGCAAAAACTCAAAAAGAAATGTCTACTTTATTGGGTTTGGGGACTATTACATGGCAAAACTATGAAAGAGGTATTTCAAAGCCCAATCTTAAAACTTTGCAAAAATTAACTGATTTAGGATTTAATATAAACTTTCTTACTTCTGATGATGAACCTATGTTTTTAAAAGATAAGATAAAACAAAGTCAAGATAACAGGGTTGAGGAAGCTTCATTTATCAATCTGCCCTCTTCATCCATAAATAAATTAAAAATTTTTAATATGATTCTTAATGAAATGAGATTATTATATGAAAATGTTGATTTATCAAATAAAGAACAAAATTATCTTGAAAACAGAGCATTTGATATGACTATAAACATTCTTAATGTGGCACAAAATGATACTGATGCCATAAGAATGATTAAACTTCTTTTGAATCAAGAAAAGGGAAATATCCAAAAGTAGATAACAGATTTATCTACCTATTGACTTTTATATAAAAAAATAATAATTTTTTATCACAAAAGGAGATTATTATGGTATATGTTTTATTCATTTTAGGATTAATTTTACTTGGTTTTGGTGGGGATACTATGGTATCCGGTGCTGTTGAAGTTGCAAAAAAATTGAAAGTTTCAACTCTTCTTATCGGTATTGTATTAATAGGTTTCGGAACATCTACACCAGAGCTTGTTGCAAGTTTTATTGCAATTCATCAAGAAGTTCCATCAACCGGAATTGCCGTTGGTAATATTGTTGGAAGTAATATTGCAAATATTTTATTAATACTTGGGGTTTCATCAATTATTCATCCCATACACATAGAAAAAAAATCTTTTTTAAAAAGAGATGTTTGGTTTTTGATTGCTTCTACTTTTGTAATATTTGTTACTTCATATACAGGGGAAATAGGAAGAATTGCCGGTATTGTAATGGTTGCTTCGTTAATTTTTTATGTTATTTACAGTTATAAAACAGAAAAAGATTTTAAATCAGAAGATATGGAAATAGAGGAAGAAATTTCACTTGTGAAAACTAAACCTCTTTATATATCTTTGATTATTGCGATAATTGGTATTGCAATGACACTTGGAGGAGCAAAGTTGCTTGTTGACAGTGCAATTACCATTGCAAGAAATTTTGGAATTGCCGAAAGTATTATAGGGCTTACTATTGTTGCTGTTGGCACTTCACTTCCCGAACTTGCATCTTCTATTACAGCATCTATAAAAAAACATAATGATATTGCATTCGGAAATATTGTTGGAAGCAACATATATAATACATTTTTCATACTTGGTATGGTTGCATTATTTACACCTATATTATTTCCAAGCGATTTAAAATCTGATGTGTATATTTTGATTGCGACAACTCTACTTTTAATAACAACCGGAGTTATCGGAAAAATCAGCAAATTATCGGGTGTTATATTTTTGGTTTGTTATGCTTTTTATATCGCATATCTTGTAGGATAATAAATGATAGAAAGTATTAAAAAATTTATAAAGAAATTATATAAATATATTCTTAAAACTTTTAAGGATAAAAAGAATAGATCGCCTTCGTATATTGCAAGAACTTTTTGTGTCGGGCTTGTCGCAGGAATAAATCCGTTTTGGGGACAATCGCTTATCTGTCTTATTGTATGGAGTGTGGTTGACAGATTGTTGCATTTCAGATTCAACCTTATCATTGCGTGTCTTTTGACATTTGTCAGTAACCCGCTTACAACCCCTATTATGTTTTACATATTCTATTTAACCGGTCAATTTATGCTTGGTGAAACATCGATTCCTTTTGCTGTGTTTGTAAAGGAAATAAAAGCTTTACTTATAGAAGATTTTTCATTAACACACATTTGGGACTCTCTTGCCCTTCTTATAAAGGGACTTGGAAAACCTATATTGCTTGGAAATATTCCTTGGTCTATTATTATCGGAATTGTGGGGTATTATATAGGTTACAGGCTTTCCATAAAGCTTAGAAAACAACAGAATAAAAAGAAGAAGCATCGAATCAGAAGAATGATACAATTCTTCCACAAACAGGACAAAAAAGATTCCGTTTAAAATAATATAAATAATTAACTTATTGATTTTACTGTATTTTCAAGAAAAAAAATCAATTTTATGTTGACAAAATAATTATTGCGTTATATAATACACTTATATTAACAAACGAAAGGATATAAAATGAAAGAAATTTTAATAGGAATTATTAACACAGAACAAAATAAGGGTTATTCATCAAGTACTACATCTTTGGTAAATGTTTCTGAAAATACAGAAAATATTATTTTTGATTTATCAAAGAACAATATGGAAGATGTAAAGGCAAAAGTAAAAGATATTTTGGCACATCAAAGCACTCTTAAAATCATAAGTGCTGGTGATATGGGTATTAATGCTTTTAATTCTTTACTTACCGACAATGATATTAAAAAAGCAGAAAATAAAATCCAATTTATACTTAACTCTGACAAGTATTATGCAAATGATTTGGATATGAAAAAGATTACTCTTATTATGCCAAATGTTGCAATAAAGGAGTTCAAAGAAAAAAATCCAAATTTGAAAATTACTTCTTATCCAGCGGATTTTGTTGCATCTCCTTCAAAGGAAGAACTTCAAAACAGAGCAAAAACATTTGAAGATGATAATGATTTGTATGCTCAAGCAATCAGACATGTAAGCCTTAAAGCAAATACAACTATGTTTGTTGGTGGTCGTGTTTCAGATGGCAAAGGCGGTTGGAAAGAAAACACACCGGAAATTTTTGAACGTGCTGCAAATGATTATATGGCAATCCTAATTGACGGAAATAATTATAATCATGATAATGGTGTTGTTGTATTTCACGGACTTCGTTCATTTACAAATGCAAAGGGTGAAAATGATTTTTCAGCCGTTGAAAAATTCTATGAAGTTGTAAGATCTTCTTTACGTAGAGGACAAGCTGTTGCTTTCTTAACAAAGTCAGATGACGGCAAGGGCGATGATGGTAAATATAAACGTTCCCCTTTACTTAAAATCATTGCAAACCAAGGTGGCAAAATAGTTGAAGAAGATACAAAGATTGTTGTAAATTCTCCTGCCGGTGAATATTATTGGCTTTTAAATGAATCTATTAAAGAAGGAAAATATATGCTCGCAACCGGTGAACAAATGAACTTTGCACCAGAGGCAACTGAAATGGGTGCTTCTATTAACGATATATTCTTTTATAATTGGGAATTGACTGTGCCATCAAATATTGCGACACAAGAAGATATTTTGAAATATTATAGAGAAACAAAGAAATTGCCTATGAATGCGACAAAGGCATTTAAGAAACTATTAAGTGATGAGGAAAAACTAAAGTTGGCTTCTCTTTCACAGGCAAAAAACAGATAAGACATTTAATTTATACTGTCTGCAAGTTGCAACCATTCGTTTTCGGTGGTTGCAATTTTTGTTTCAAGTGTGTGTAGTTGTTTTGAAAGGGGGGCGATTGTTTCGCCGTCCTTTGGTTGGGATAACTGGGCTATTAAATAATCCCTTTCTTCGTTTAATTCCCTTAATTTACTTTCAAGTTTTAAAAGATTTGCCTTTAACTGTCGTGTTTCCTTTGGATTAACAGCATGGGTTTGTTTTTTTTGTTCCGGCTTTTCCCTTTTCGGTTTGGAAACTATGAAATTTTTATAATCATCCAATGTGCCGTCAAATGGTGTGCAGGTGTGGTTATCAACAAGGTATAAATCATCGACTACCATATTTAGAAAATTAAAATCGTGGGTGATAAGTATTACTGCACCGTTATAATTATTAAGGGCTGTAATAAGGGCATCGCGTGCCTGTATATCCAAATGGTTGGTCGGTTCATCAAGTATTATAAGCGACGGATTGTTAAGGGACAGTTTTGTAAATACCACCCTGCTCTTTTCTCCTCCGGATAATTCCTTTATCGATGTCAACGCAATGTCCCCTATTATCCCGAAATTGCCGAGGAGAGAGCGGACCTGCGTTTCTGTTTTATCCGGAAGAAGTGATGATATATATTCAAGTGGGGTTTTGTTAAGTGGTAAATCCTCCGCCTGATGTTGGGTAAAGTATGCAATGTTTAGTTTGGTATTTTTAAACATTGTCCCCTTTAAAAGTTTTAAATCTCCGTATATAAGTTTTGCAAGGGTTGATTTACCGTTTCCGTTTTTTCCCAAAATGCCTATACGATCATTTGCCCCGATAATAAGATTTAATTTATTTAAAATCGGAGTTTCATTATAACCGGTTGAGCCATTTTCAATTTTTATAATGGGGCTTGGAAGTTCGGGGGCGTCCTTAAAATTAAAATGTGAGGATTTATCAAGTTCGGTCACAACTATATCTTCTAATTTTTCAAGCATTTTAAGACGGCTTTGGGCTTGTCGGGCTTTTGTTGCCTTATATCTGAACCTGTCAACGAAAGATTGGAGATGAGCCTTTGTTTCCGCCTGTTTCTTTGCAAGCTTTTCTTCGTTTTCGTGTTTAAGGATATAGTTTTTATAAAATGTATCGTAGTTGCCGGAATAAAACACCAACTTTTGATTTTCAAAATGGATTATGTTTTCACAAATATCGTTAAGGATATTTTTATCGTGGCTTATGATTATCAAAGTCCCCTTATATTTTTTAAGGTATGACATAAGCCAGATTGAGGCCTCCAAATCCAAATGGTTAGTCGGTTCATCAAGAAGCAAAATGTCGGAGTATTTAAACAATGCTCCAGCAAGTGCCAAACGCATCCTCCAACCACCAGAAAAATCAGATATTGGGCGGGTTAAATCTTCATCATCAAAGCCAAGACCAGAGAGGATATTTGCAATCTGAGCCTCCCTGCTGTCGGAATCAAGTATACGAAGTTCCTCATATATTTCGGGAAGTTCCTCCGGCGTTGCGGTTTGCAATTTCGCACGTGTTTGCATTAACCTTTTATCCTTGCTTAACACAAAATCCATAACTGGTATGTTGGTATCGTAAAATTCCTGTTCCACATACGAAATTATTTGATTATTGGAAATTGTAATTTTGCCATCGGTGGGTTCCAACTCGCCCTTTATAATTTTAAAAAGGGTTGATTTCCCGCAACCGTTAAGTCCTACAATGCCGATCTTTTGATTATCGGAAATTTGGACAGAGGCATTTTCCAGTAAAGTCCTTGATTGCATATAAACTGTAATATTTTCTATATTTATCATAATGGGTAATGTTAGCAAATAGTATTTTTATTGCAAGGGAATATTTGTATGGTATAATAGAATAAAAACTAAGGAGAAAAGTTATGTTTAAGAATTTATTGGTTGTATCTATGTTGGCACTTTCATCTTGTGCCTTTTACACGAATGTTTGTGATTGTGAGGATACAAAAGAAAATATTAACTCACTTATGATAGAAACTATTGGGAAAAAAGATGTGGATATTAAACTTATAGAATTATTGTTGAAGGCTGGAGCTGATGTAAATGCCACAGATAATTATGGACATTCTATAACTTTTAGCCCTATATATTACAACAGATTGGATATTTTAAAATTATTATTGGATAATGGTGCAGAACTTAGCAGTTTTAAAAATTCCGAAGGAAAGTATCAATTAAAAAATTATTATAGATCATATAAGTATAAAGATATGGCAAAATTTCTTATAGAAAACAATGTCGATGTAAATGAAATGATAGATGATACCAGTATTTTAGATATTGTTGCAACTAATCCTGATTATTACGATAGAGAAGTCGCACAAATGCTTATAAATGCAGGGGCGAAGTTGAATAAATATAAGGATGACAAAGAGGTCAAAGCATTCTTAGGTATTGAATAAAAAAGAGGTGGTTTCGCCACCTTTTTTTATTTTTGATTTTCGGTTTGTTTAAAAGCGTTATTGGGATTTAAAGAGTGAATTTATGAAAAGAATAAAAAAATTTTAAAATAAATATTAAAAATTATAAATGTGTAATGGTAGAAATTTTAATAATGCAGGCACACAAATCTTGGGGATTATGACCTGATGATTACAAATCATAAGGGCTATTATTTTACAATTTTTGATTTTGATTTATTTTATTGTATAATCAATATGTTAAAGCATTTTATAAAAATTCTAAGATTTACCAAAATTGATGTATTTTGACCTTTTTTTATAAAAAATACGGCAATAATTCGGCAATGAAAATTGAATCAAAATCCTTGATTTTAGCACTATATAGGCTTATAATTAAATTACGATTCGGCAATAAACAAAACAATTAAAGAACAAAGGGTTAAAATAAGGGTTTATCATGTCAAAACAGTTTAACTTCACCAAAAAAGATATTGATGCCTTGCCTGTGCCAAGCAAGGGTTTTGCCACCTACTCCGACACAACTGAAAAGGGGTTGAAACTTTACATTACTTCAACAGGGACAAAGACTTTCTTTATTCGTAAATTTATAAACGGGCGGGATGAGAGACTTATCATAGGTCCGTATCCGGACTTGACTATTTCACAGGCGAGGGAGAAAGCAAGAGTTTTAAAGGGGACTATTGCAAACGGTGTCAACCCAGCGGAGGAGAAAAGAAAACTTCGTCGTGATATGACTGTTGCAGAATTTTTTGATTACTATATTACAAATTACTCCACAAAGAAAAAGCGCCCTAACTCTATCAGGTCGGAAAAAACTTTATATAAAAATCATATTGCAGATTTCCTCGGGTATAAAAAGATGACCCTGGTACAAAAAGCAGACATTGAACGGATCTTAAAACCCTTGGTAAATCAAGGCAATTTTGCTACAGCGAACAGGATACTAGCCCTGCTCTCTGGTATGTATAACAGAGCGATTGAATGGGGTTATCCCGATGAAAATCCGACAAAGGGGATAAAAAAGCAACGCGAAAAATCACGAGAGAGATTTTTGCAACCTGACGAATTGCCACGATTTTTTGAGATGTTAAACTCTGTTGGAAATGAGAATTTTAAAAACTATATATTGCTTTCGCTTTTCACGGGGCAACGGAAAAATAATGTGCTTTCAATGAAATGGGCACAGATAGATTTGTCGCTTGGGATTTGGTTTATACCGCACACAAAAAACGGAGAAAGTTTGAATTGTGCTTTGAGTGATGAGGCGATAAAACTTCTCTCTGATATGAAACAGAATGCAACCTCCGAATGGGTTTTACCAAGTGAAACTTCTGCTAGTGGTCATTATGAGGAGCCAAAACGTGCATGGAAAACTTTGCTTAAAAATGCAGGGATTGAGAATTTGCATTTACACGATTTAAGGCGAACTCTTGGAAGCTATCAGGCAATAGGCGGTTCCAGTTTGCAAATAATAGGGCAGTCTTTGGGACATAAATCCTTGCAATCAACACAAATATACGCTCGCCTTATCAACGCTCCCGTCCGCCAAAGTACAAACATGGCCGTCGCAAAAATTTTGGAATATGCGAAGAGGTAGGAAATTATAATATAAAATGAAAATAAGGCTTATATCTGATTTACACATAGATGTTAATGGTGACTTTCCAAGTATTGACAATAATATCTTTACTATTGTTGCAGGTGATATAGCTGGTAGTCCTCGCGTTTGCATAAAATGGTTAAAAAGAAACAAAGTAAAGGGGTGCTTTATTGCCGGCAATCACATTGTTTATAACAATGAAGGAAAAACTTTATCACAGTTAAAAGATGAACTAAGAATTGCTTTTCCTAATATACCTAATGCTGACTTAGTATTCCTTGAAAGAGATAATATTGTTTTTGATAATGAAAAAATCGTTATTGTAGGGGCTACTTTATATACTGATTACTTATTAAATGGAGAAGCATTTCAGGAAATAGCTATGTATAATGCCATTCATGGATTAAATGATTTTCGTTGGGGCAAAATTGAAAATTCAAAACTTAACCCTGAGTATTATTTGCAAGAACACTACAAAGCAAAAGAGTATATATCTGATATTTGCGAGAAATATCCTGATTATAAAATTATAGTGGTAACTCATCATTGTCCAAGTATAAAGTGCTTACCCTCACAATATCAAAATGATTCATTGAATTCCTCTTATGCTTCAAATTTGGAAGAATTTATTTTAGATAGACCTAATATAAAACTATGGTGTTGTGGTCATATTCATACAAAATGTGATTTTATGATTGGTAATTGCAGAATAATTTCAAATCCTAGAGGTTATATTAACTATGGAGAAAACCCTCAATGGGATAAGAATGGGTGTATAATTGAGGTGTAGGAAGATTTAATTTTGTTACACTTCATCCTTTGGGTTTGTTTATGTTATTTTACCTTATTAAAATCCTATTTGAATACTTTGCGTTGAAGAAATATTATTACCTGACTGATTTTGATTAATTGATATACTACTACATTTATTGGTATTCTTATTAATCCAATCATATATATTTGTACAATATATAATTCCTGATAATATCATAATTATCAAAGAAATAATCACTGAAATCTTTTTTATGTTCTTCCAAATATTTTTTTTATTTTTCATTTATTTTCATCCTCATTAATAATAGTTTTTAAAATATTATATAATTCCTTATTAAAAGTAATCATACTAACTGTTGCAGTATCTGTTAGTTCCATTTCTTGTAATAAATCATAATATTTTAAATCACTTGCATCTTCTAATAAATTAGAATCTATTATTTTTACATTCTCATATCCAGAAGAAGGGGCATTTACAATTTCTTTTAATATTTTCTTATGCTTACAAGAAATAGTATTATATAAAACTTTGCAAAATTTTAATTTTCGCTCTGTTGGTCTAATAAGTATTGGAGAAAAACCATCAAAAATCTTATTATATTTTTTTACAAGAATTTTCCAAACATAATCCGGTATAATCATTGTTTGATTTCCAAAATTATTTATAAGGCCTTTGTTTTCTAACTCTCTTAAAAATTTTCCAACTTTCTCTTTTGTATCAAATTCATATCTATATAACTCTTTACCATTATTAATTCCAAAAAGTTCTTCATTTCTATAGAAATAAGAATCGAAATTCATGTCAATTTTTTGTTCATTATTATTTAAAAAAGTCTTATAATTAAAAAAATCTTTTTCTAAATTATTACAATTTTTCAATTTGAAAAATAAAATTTGATTTCTTATCTTTTGACATATTAAAGATAAAAATTGCGAAATTAAAATTAATATAGATATAATAGCAATCACTAAGGAAATGAAATATACAAAATCAAAAGATAATTTAAAAGAATTAAACTCTATAAAATCAAAATTTTTATAATACTTTCCTACTACACAAATAATAGTACATGTAATAGCAATAAGTAATGTAATTTTAGTATTTTTAAATATATCCATTATAGCTTTCATCTTATCTCTTTCATTATACTTTATTTTAATTTATTATAATTTTATATATTTTTTAATATTCTATTTTATATTTTGTTTATTTACAATATTTTATTTCCTTTTTTAAATTATGATTTATAATATTAACAAAATGTAATTTATTAAATAAATAGGAGGTTTTATGCAAGTATTTAGGCTTAAATTATTTCCATCAACAACAGGTGAATATCATAAAGGGGATAAAGACTATTGTCTTAAAAATAATCTAGCAGCTATCGGTTGGGCTATAGATGAAAATGCTGATAGTATTGATGATTTTATAAATAAAGCTAGAAAACAATATAACAATCAAAGAGGATTCAATACAGCTTCAAAAACAATAATTGAAATGCAAGTAGGAGATCTATGTTGGGTTCAAGTCAAAGGTGACGACTATAGATTAGGAAAAATAGAAAGTGATATTTTGTATCATCCAGATCCAAATAATCCAAGAATTGGTTTAAGACGTAAATGTATTTGGAAAGACATAGACTTTGATGATATTCCTGGTAAAGTAATTAGTTGTTTTTGTGGGAGAACAGGTACATTACAAAAGATACAGGATATTTCTTATGATTACTGTAATTGGTTATATGAAGACAAACAAAATAATTTAAAAGTACAAGATATTAAATCTCTATTACATTATGATGATTTGGAAGATCTACTCGGTCTATATTTACAAGATAAAGGTTATTATATATTACCATCAACAAATAAACAATCAACTAAACTAATTGAATATGAATTAAGAGATAAAAAAGGAAATAAAGCTTGTATTCAATGTAAAATTGGTAATTCTACTGTTGATGATGAACTTTTTAATGATGAAAGATTTAAAGATCATACAATTTTTATTTCCACTATCAGCGATAATAATTATGATATCAAAGGTAAAAATGTTAAAACAATAGAAATAGATGAGTTATTATCTTTTGCTAAGACACATTTTGATATTTTACCTGAACGAATAAAAAATTACATAAAATTATCTGAATAAGTATTAAATGAATATTATTATTTATAACCTATTTTTTTTAAAAAATAATCAAATGCGATTTTTTGTCTTGGAGTAGAATAATAAGCTGATAAATCGTTAATAAATTGTTTCATCTCTAATGAATCAATTTTATTTTCAAAAATTTGATTATAATACGTTTTTAAGCCATCTAAAAAATGTTTCTTAATAATTTCTTTATGGTTATAAGATTCAAAATCTATAGTTAATAATATTTTAGGATTTTTATAAATTAAATCACTAAAATCTGATATAAATTCTTGCAATATATGTATAATATTACCTGAAAAATCATGTATATTTATAAAATTATTATCCAAATCTCTCAATTCTTCCTTAAAAAAATTAAATACATTATTTTCTCTGTATATGTTTATTTCATTATATATTAATTCTGAAATTTCTTTTATATTAGAAACTCCAAGCGTCCAAAATGATAAACCTATACATTTATAAAAAGTTGTATAATACTTATTAAGTATACTTTTTGTAATATCTACAAAATGTTGTGTATAAACATTAATCTCTTTTGTTGCTACTGCACATAAATTAATAAATGCTTGAATATAATTTTCAAAATTTTCATTCAAACATTCTATTTGCTCACTACATTCCATAAGATTATTTTTAATCTTTTCAAATAATCCCTCATCTAGTATCTCATTAGGTAAATGTCCTTGGATACAATATCTATTTAAAATTTGAAGTTTATTTTTATAAAATTCATTTTTTATAATTTTATCATTTATATTATTTATTTTATCTTCAATGTTTATTGCATTAATTGTATATTCATTAAAAGTGTGTCCTTTTTTTAATTCTTCTTCTGTTAAGGAATCATAAATATATTTTTTAATTGTTACATCAATAATATGTTCAATATCACTATCTAAAATGAATATTTGCTCCTTATCTACATCTAATATATTATTTATTTCATCTTCAAAATTATTACAAAGCCAATAAATATTTTCATTAGATAATAAATTATTACTAAAAAGACGTTTAATATCATCAATACATCTTAAAATAAGTCTTAAATTCTTTGTAATAGGCTTTTCTCCAATACCATTAAAGTCTATATGAGGTTTTAATCCATCAATAACAAATTGCTTAACTTTCTTATTTTTAATTTGTTCTACAATATCATTAAATATGTCTTCTGTAATAGTAAGCTCACTTTCTTCATAATCTACTAATTTTTCCTTATATAAATTATAATTCTCTTTATTAAGATGTTCTTCATCACCAATCAATAAAATATTAAAACCGTGAATATATTTCAAATCTGCAATAAATCCCATTATGTCTTTAATTTTACAATCATCAGATATTCTTTCCAAATCATCAAATATAAAAATATTACAATATGGATTAAACAATTCTCCTATTTCTGATTTATTCATAGGGATTCCAGTACCTAAAAATTTATTAGACAATCCAAATAATATAGTTTTTATGAAATCTAGTTTCATAAATTTAAAGATTAACCATAGAATACCTCCAAATAACAATATATAAAAAGGAGTAAAAAATTTAATAATAATTTTATGATTAAAGGCAATTGCTAAATCAACTCCATAAGTACAAAAAATTAAAACACAAATAACTGGAATAAATAATACTAAAAATACTTTATATTTGTAATTTAAATAATTATTGATTAACTTTGTTTTTAACTCATCAACTGTCTTTATTCCAAACAAAGAAATATATACACAACGATAACCTTTATTTTTAAAAATGGGTTGTAAATTATGTTTAAATCTATAAGTTTTTCCACTTCCCCAAGGAGAATTTATTAAAACACATTTGCCCTTTATTTCAACATCTTTTATTTTGTTAAAAATAAGTTTAAAACAACCAATAACACAGCTATTTAATAGATATTTACATCCATTTAATAAATATATACATACTTGATATAACCAGTTAGACTTATCATATTTTTTACTTAGATTATTTCTTACTATTTCAATAATATCCATTTTAAATTCCTTGTTTTTAGGAAATTATACAATATAGGTAATCAAAAAAGCAAGGAACAATCTTTAAATACCTAGTCTCAAAATCTATAGTTTGTTATTTTCTATAATATAGTAATTATTACAAATATATACCATTTTCATACCATATTTGACCTTTTATTACCTGTTAGCTACCTTTTGCAACCACTTTGAGACTACTCCACAATCAGCAAGCAAATATGCGTTTTATAGAAAATAGTTGAATATAACATATTGAAAAGACAGAATAAAACTTGAATTTATTTTTTGACTTTTAAGTCTGTTTACCCTAATTATGCAACCATTTAGAATTTTTTGGAACCAAATACCAACATGTTTGATATTTTTTATACCTTATATCAACATGTTAAACTACCATTTCAATAAAAAGTATTTAGATAGTCATTTTTATCTGTGTTTTTATTATTTGCCATTTTTACTCCTATTTATATAGGTAGGAATTGTTTAAAATTTTTCAATATTCTATTATCGGAAACTTTCTGTCAATTTAGATCAAGAGTATCTCTTATTTGTTGTAATACCTGAGTATTATTTATATCATCCTTTGATAGATGGTTAAATACATAGGCTATAAAAGGTCGATAGTTGTTGAAATTAATATTTAATAACACATCAGGATTATATTTTAATATCATTTTAAACATTTTAAAATTATCACTAAATAAATATATATCAAAAGCCTTATTTGTTTCATTTAATTCATTTATAAACCAAGACAATATATCATTAGATTTTACAAATGTTATCAATCTATTATCTATCATATCTGTGTTTATCTTTGGATCTATGTTACCATGTATATGTACTAAATCAGAAGCAGTTCCTTTTTTAAACCAAATATCAGATATTTTTATCAACCATTTTTCATTTTCTTTAATATATTTGTCTCCACAATATAAAAAGAAAGTTAAAATTAACCTACATTCATTAAAAGAACTTATTTGATCTTTACAATTTATAATTTCTTTTATTATCCTATAACAATCTTCTTTATTTTTATAAATAAAACATATATCTAAAATTAAAGATAACTTTGTTTCTTCAAATTTTTCTTCTATATATCTATCATCAACAATAGATAAATTAGACCATTTTATTGTATTTTCTAAAATATTGGTAAATTTATTTTTATCAAATTTTATTATATTTTCTTTTAAATCATCTATATGTTTAATATATAGGTTAAAATGGAATTGTAAATTAGCTAAAAATCCATAGGTACAAAGTTTATTATTTTTATCTGCATTTAGTATAGAATCAATATTATGTTCTATAATAGATACATTATCTTTTTTTAATTTCATATAAACTTTTTTAACTATATCAATAAAAAGTATAATGATTCTTAGATTATTAGTCTGATCAGTTGATGACTTCGTAGAAATCGTGCAAGTAGGTTTTACTAAACGATCATATAAATTTTTAAGCTCAACATTATCTGTTTTAGTTAATTGCTCATATATTTCTGGATTGTAGGTCATATTATATTTATCAATACACATTTTTTCCTTATAATATGTATATTTGTTGTAATTTCTGTTCAATTCTTCTTCATTAGCTATAATTATTATATTAAAACCTTCGTTTTCCCTTAATTCATTTATAAAACCTAAAATTTCTCGTATATCAGTAGTATCCGATATTCTTTCCAAATCATCAAAAATAAACAATGTATTTTTACTTTCAAATAAATTATTTACATTTACTTTATTTAAAGATAGTCCACTTCCAAGACATTTATTATATAAAGCTAATAATAAATTATTTAATGGGAACCATTTACTAACAACATTCAAAAAAATATATATAGAAAAAATATAAAATAATTTAGTTAATAAATGAAAAGGAAACCAAATAAACATATAGTCTTTATCAAAAAGAGGAATAGTTATATTAAATATAACAAATTGCTTCGTACAAAAAATAAGAAAAAACAAATAAGTAATATCAAATATCATAAATAGATAAAATAGGCATTTACCTATTTTACTTAATAGTTCTAATTTATTATTCATGTAAAAATCTATAATCTGATTTTTGATTTCTTCTTTATTTTTTATACCAAACAAAGAAATCTTAACTATATTTTTAAAATATTTTTTTATTTTGGGACATATATTATGTTCTACATAATACGTTTTTCCAATACCCCATGGACCTTCAATCATACATATTTTTGGAGTATTGCTCTCTACTTTGTTGTCATTCTTAATTAGTTCCACTATATCTATCATTTTAATTTTATTAGTTTTTAATTTCTTAAAATTTATAAAAAAGAAAACTTTAATTATTTTTTTATATTTATATTATTTGTATTTTTCAATTCGGTTTTAACTATTGTTTGAATTTTTGTTTCATTTGGGAAATAGTAATTTAAAACAGAGATAATTAAACCTATGACAGCTATTAATGTTGTAATTGCCCATTTAAAATTTTCGAACTTGTTTTTACTTATTTCTTCCAGATATTTTCGACCTATATTAGTCAATTTATAATCATCATGAAATGTATTCAATTTAGTAGGTATTTGACATATATATTCTTTATCAAGAGCATTTTGTAATAATTGTTTAATCTTGTTATCATTAAACTCTTTTATATATTTTTTCAAATCGTTTAAATTCTTACCATCTACATATTTGTGTAATCCCTCAATACTATAAAAATCAAATGTTTTATATTCTCCATTTCCTTCATACTCTGACATAAACTTTAATAATTTATCCGATTTTTTCATTCTTTTTCCTCATTTTCCTCTTCAAGTCTTAGTCTTCTATCAGCTAAAACCTCGCCTTCGTATTCAAAATATGCTGGACCTTGAACAGATTTCCAATGATAACCTAACTCTTCAATTAATTTCTGAGCAAGAGCGGACAAACTATACTCCTCTCCCTCATATTCAACTTTTTTATCAGAAATAACTTTTGCTATTTTATTTTCATCACGAGTAAATGTAATTTCTGCACCTACCGGAATATTCGCACTTGAAAAAGTAAACGGAGTACGCAAACTTTTTTCAACTTTAGCATTTTCAAAAGTGCTACCATCTTCATCAATCATATCATTATTTCCAAATTGAACTTCTCTGCCTCCTATAGCTTTAAGCATAGAGACAGCACGTTCCGGAGATAAAGTAAAAAACTCTCTATTTTTCCTTACTCTGTGATCAGAAAAGGCATCATGTATAAGTTTTTCCTTGATATCATAATCTTCAACTTCTATTGCATAATGGCAACGAAAAGGAAGTGGGATTCCAGTAGTATCAAGCTCTCTCATCCTTCTTTTGATATCAGTTGTAATCCCAATTTTTATAACGCTGGGCATTGCATCGTTTGTAAAAATATAAATAATTCCCTTTGACATTTTATTTTCCTTTTATTGATTATATGAAGATATTCTATTTTATATTTTGTTTATTTACAATATTTTATTTCCTTCAAAATATACCATTTCTACACTATATTTGACCTTTTATTACCAGTTAGCCATCTTTTGCAACCACTTTGAGATTACTTGTAACTGGTAAATAAAGTATTTTTTTATTAAGTATAACATATTAAAAAGACAGAAAAATTTGAATTTATTTTTTGACTTTTAAGTCTGTTTACCCTAATTATGCAACCATTTAGAATTTTTTGGAACCAAATACCAACCTATTTGATGGTTTCTACATCATCAAATAAAGTTCTATACTAAAAAATCTTTAAATCCCATATTGAAATTTAAGGACATGTTTCTTATATAATAATATAAATTGAATTAAGAGAAGGATTTGCAATGAAAGACAAAGCTAATTTTTATAAATTATCAAAAGAAGAGCAAGAAAATATAGAAAATTTGTGGGAAGATGCATCTCCGGATGTAAAGACATTTGCTGATAATCTAACGGAAGAAATCAAATCATCCGATACTCCTTTTGTTTTGGGAATAGATGGAGGTTATGGGACTGGTAAAACCTACTTTGCAACACGATTTTCCGAACACTTAAAAAGAAATAATATAAATACAATATATTGCAGTGTGTGGGAAAATGATTATCTTGAAAATCCATTCATTGCTATATCGAAAGAAATTGTAAAATATACTAAGAATAATAATTTAACAGAAAAAATTAAAAAGTTATTCACTTCTATCTGTAATGGAGTGTCCATTTCTGTTGGAATACCCAAAGTCGGAGATATATCCATAAATCCTTCAGATATTATAAAATCTTGGCAAGATGAGAAAAATGAAATTATTGAGTTCAAAAAAGCATTTGCAAACTTTATAGATAAACTTACAAACAAAAAGCTTGTTTTAATAATTGATGAGCTTGACAGATGCAAACCTGATTTTGCTGTTAAAACATTGGAAATATTAAAACACTTCTTTGATATAGAAGGGCTATTTGTAATTTTAATGATAAATAAATCTAGGTTGGAAGAACATATCAATGCCTACTATAATATACAAAAAGATAATAAAAATGGAGAAGAATATCTTCAAAAATTTATAAACAGATACGAGCATATACCGAATATGAATTATGAGGTTGTTATCAATGATTCTTTAACAGTTGATAGTCTAAAACCAGCTATTGATAACGGAAATATTACACAAGATGACGGAGTGTTTTATAGTTTTAAAGAACTTAAAAATTATTTAATAACAGCTTGTTCCGATGCAAGATTAACATACCGAGAAAGCCAAGAGCTTTGCCAGAAATGTATAGATTTTTGTAACAATTACAATGAACTCATAAGATGTAGATTTTTACCATATATTTTGATAAAGGATAGATTAACAGATAAAATCATTTTTAAAGATTGTAAAAAGTATATAACTGAGAAAAAACAAGAAATTATTGGTTTATTAAACAGAGGGTATTTTACAGGAGCTCCTAGTTTACCTATATGGTCTGTAATTGAAAATAAATATAAATCATTAACTTATATTGATGATTGGGGTGAGGAAAAGTTAATATCTACTATGCTTAGAGAAACATATGATAGAATAACAGAAATATACAACGAATTAAAATTATATGGCCCTGATGATAATGATGAAGAAAGATTACAAAAATATGAAACCATAGCAAAAGATTTTAACAAATTATATGAAAAATAGATAAATTTATACAAGACTATATATAGATAAAGAAATTAGCTTATATGATATATAGAAACTTATATTTTTCTTCAATGGATGAATAATTTACTTTACAAATATATATTTTATTATTCAAAATAATATTTTAACTTATCTATCCAGTTTTGATTTTCTGTTTGTAATAAAAATTCAGTCAAAAAATTATCCTTTTCTTTTTTTAATTCCTGAGATACATTATTTTGTTTAATGTATTTAACAACATCAATTATTATATTCCCATATGATAATTTAAAGTCTCTAGAATTTAATGATAATTTTTTCATTATATTAAATACTTGTATTGTATATAATGATAAGTCCTCTAATAATATTTCCCATTTTCCATATTCATCAAAATTTATATTAAACTTTTCTGATAGATCAATTAGTTGATTTAAACACCATTCATGATTAAATTTACCATTTTGATACCAATATTGAAATCCATTTAGTTCTTTAACATTTATATTATCAGATTGTATTATAGTAAGTTTATATTTTTCCCAGAAATCAATAAATCTATTAATTTCTTTTTTTGTTATATCTTCATCGTTTTTATAAAATGCTATTTGTAAAATAAATTCTTTTCTTAAAATTGTATTCTTTTCCAATTTCAATAAAACTTTAATAATTTCACTAGAAGTATCAATTAAACCATAAGCAAAGTAATTAACTAAATGTTTAGCCATTACTCCACATAAATGAGATTCTTTATCTAACAGATTATTTGTTATAATATAAGTATATTTATTTCTTAATATATCCCACAATTTAAGAGATGTTTGGAAATGTTGTAATATTGGTGTAAAAGATGTAAGTAAAATATCTTCTTTTTCTTTGTTTTCTGGAAAAATATCATTTATATGTTTATTAACCCATTCAGGGATAGTTTTATATAATAAATGAAATTTAATTCCAAAGATAGCGTACATTTCTAAATAAGTTTGTTTTGATAATATATCATCAAATAAAGGTATAACTTCATTAATATTCCTATTATTTATAGTTTTCCAATAAGTATAAAATATCAAACATTCTAATATTTTCCCAAAATCTGAATTTATAGCATAAAAATCAATATCATTATCTTTTGAATATTTACTATTTCTTTCATCTAATTTATTATCCTTTTGCAAAACTAAAACTTTTAATATTTTGAATATTTTATTTAAATATTTATCAGATAACTCTTTATTGTTATCAACATTATAAAATAATTTGCATACTAATTCTATAAAGGAGATTTGAGCATCCTTCCAAGAAATTTCTATTTCTTCAACAGGGATATCAGTTTTTCTTTTCTGTTTAAATATCCAATAACCTAAATTTATTACTTTTTCCAATTCATGTAATGTTAATTCAACTTTTTGTAATCCATTAAAAATATAGTTTATATAAATGGGTTTAGATAAAGATTTAAATTTATTTAAAGAATTTGTATATTTTTTATGATTTTGTATAACATCAGTTTGAACAGTAGATGCTAAGCCAATATAAGAAAAAGCCTCAAAATCAAATTCATTAGCTGTAAATGTATTTAAATAATTTATTAATTGTTTAATTGACATATTTTTTATTGTATCAGCATCTATCGGAGATGAACATTCCAATGATCTTTCACTCATATAATTACCAAATTTATCAGATTCTTCAAATTGTTTATCTGTTAAATAATCTTTAAATTGTTTTTTCTGTGTATTATTTAAATATTGTTTTATTGGTAATAATTTTCTAACTTTCCAATGATATACAAAAGAGGTATTCTCTTTATATTTTTCATTATTAGGACCGTTGTTAATATATGATAGTATTTTATTTTGAATCTTTGCTGATAATTTATTGAATTTTTCATTTATTAATAAACTATATTCATGTTTATAGTTTGGATTTTCAAAGAAATTATATTCTGTCAGATATTCTTCTAATACTTTTTTATCAAAACTATTTGAAACTCTAAGTAAATATAACATAATCCTGTTAAAAAATACAAACTTTTTATTGTTTAATAACTGTAATAGTTTATATGTTTTAGTTTTATCGTTTATATTTAAAATATTTTCTGATATATCTCGTATAACAGAAATAAATGAATATAAAATATTTTTATTATGTTCATCTTGGGTATGATACTCTATAGCTGCCCTTTGAGAAATATATGTATATAATTGATAAGATTGTTGTTGTTCCTCAGACAGATTTAAAATCATATTTGTATACATATTACATAATTTTTCAAACAAACTTAAAGAATCAGGAAAATATTTTAAAGCTATCCGTGCTATTCTGTCATACTCATAAATATTTGTACTATTTGTTCCAAATTTACTTATCTCAATAAAATCTTCTCTTTTAATATTGAAAAAAATATCTTCATAAATTTCAATGTGTAATATTAATAATTCGTAAATAATATCTTCAGCTATATCATATTTACCTAATTCATTTAATCTGCTAATAAGTTTTTCCAACTCTTCATAATTATAAAATATTATATTGTTGTTATATTTTAACCAATTTAAAAATAATTCAGCAATTTTTATAAATTCTTTATTTTTAAGTTCCAAACCTATATTAAATACTATTGTATATATAAGTTGCTCAGGAATAGATGATTTATTATGAACATCATTAAATATTGTTGAAAATATTGACATTAGCTTTTTAGATTTTACATTTGCTATTCTTTTTAAATAAGGAAATGCTGGCCAAAATATATTTCTAAATCCACTTTCAGAATCTTGGTATTCCCATAACAATAATTTTGAATCTACTAATTTATTAAAACTAATATTATCAGCATTATTATATTTATTGAAAAAATTAAATAATATAGACTTATCAAGTTTTTTTAAAGTGTCAATATCTCTATCTTTTAATTGTCTTTGATTCAATAAATTATCACAACAATCTATTTTATCAAGCATAACATTTTTATGAATTAATAACATCATAAATTTATGAAATTTATTCATATAAAAGTCTAAGTTTTCATCAGAACAGAAACTTCCATTATAATGTCTATAATTTGAAACATTTAGTTTTACCTTATGAATATTTTGTATTGCTTTTTCTAATTGTTCACTTGATATAAATTGTTTATAATTACAAATTAAAAAATGTATTTTTTGTACTTCTTCATTATTTTTGTCCGTTGCATTATTCTTATATTTTCTATCTAAATAATTAATTAACTCATTAATACAATGTGGTATAATTAGTTTTCTTGCAGGGAAATTTTCAATACGATAATTATAAATTATTGATTTATATATTTCAGAAATTTCTTCGCCATAATTAGATTCTAAGAATTCATAAATTTTTTTCTCTTCATTTGTTAATTGTATATTAGAAAATTGTCCTATGTCCAAAGATTTATCCATATTAAATACTCAATTATTATATTTCATAAATTAAATAAATTTTCATTATATTATGTAGGAATAAATATAAATTTTTTCAAGAGTAATTACATTTTTCTTCCTTCACCCCTCAAAATGCTTCTCAATCCACTTATCCGACTTCTCCTTCGTGTTTATTCGCCAGAGATACTCAAACCGCCTCTTATACTCCTCCACCGCCTCATCATCAAAAAACATACAGTTCTCACTATTCTTCTTTTCCGCTGGGTTGGTCCAATTAAATGACCCGGTAGAACCTACCTCCTTGTCATAGATTGCAAACTTGTTATGCTCTATCTTGAACTTAGAATGAACCCGAATATTAAGCCCATTATCATAAAGATACTTTACCTTGGAGCTTTTGCCTTTAGCCTGAGTTTTATCGGTGAGTATGCGGACTTTGACACCTCGTTTTTTGGCATTGATTAAAGCCTCCACGATTTTATCATTGTTGATAGAGTAGACAGCTACATCCAGAGTTTTAGTAGTGGCGTTAATTTTATCCACTATGTTTTTCTCGCATTTGCCACGAGGAGAGAAATAGGCTATGTTTTTTGCCTTTACCATAAAAGGACAAGACAATATGAGAGCCAAACTAAGTATAAATTTGTGTATCATAATGATATAATTTTATATTGTATCAGTTTTAAAGGCAATGGTTTTTAACAGATACTTGAAATAATAAACTATATATTTATATTATAGTAAATAAATCTGATGAATATTTTACACTTTCTAATTTTTCATTTTTTTTATAAATTCACTTAATGTCTCCCTATGTACCTTTAATTTCTTTGATATATATATTTTAGAATATCCCTGTGATATTAAATTTAAAATTATTTTTTCACATCCTGAAAGTTTTAATTTAGAACTCTTTGCACCAAATGGTCGACCTAATTTTTTACCATTTGCCTTTCTTACAGCAAGAGCATCTCGAGTTCGTTGAGAAATTAAATTTCTTTCAATCTCAGCAGCTAAACCAAAAGCAAAAGCTAATACTTTAGATTGTATTCCCACATCAAGTCTAAAATTGTCTTTAATAGTAATAATTGTAGCATCTGTTTTTATACAAAAATGTAAAATAGACATTACTTCTAATAATTTTCTTCCTAATCTTGATAATTCACTTGCTATTAATAAATCTCCTGACTTTAATCCTTTTAATAATTTCCCTAATTTTCTTTGCGATAAATCTTTTGTTGAACTAATTGTTTCTTCAACCCATTTATCAATTTTAATATTATATTTTTTACAATATTGTTGAATTTCCCATTTCTGATTTTCAAGGGTTTGTTTTGTAGTACTAACTCTAATATATCCATAAATCATTTTATTTCCTTTCATTTATATAATATCAGAAAATCTTTATACCACAAAAATTTTCTGCCGAAATTAAACGAGCCTTTAAATCCAGCAGATATACCGTTCCAAATACCTGATTCTTGGATGTGGGTAAGACTTGGAGATATTGGGATATATAAAAAGGGTCCTTTTGGAAGTTCTTTAACAAAGGGAATTTTTGTAGATAAATGTCATAGTACAATAAAAGTATATGAACAGAAAAATGCAATTTATAAAAACCAAACATTGGGAACCTACTATATCACAAAAGAATACTTTGAACGAAAAATGAAAGGATTTGAAGTTTTCCCTGGAGATATAATTGTTAGTTGCGCAGGAACTATTGGCGAAACATTTGTTATGCCAGAAAATATGGAAAAAGGTATTATAAACCAAGCACTGATGAGAATAAGATTAAGCACTTTTGTTTTTGTTCCTTATTTTTTGCTGTTTTTCGAATGTATAATCAAAAAAGCCTCTTCTGAAAAAAGTAAAGGTTCTGCAATAAAGAATATACCGCCATTTGAAATCTTCAAACAGATGCTTATGCCTTTACCTCCGCTAGCAGAACAAAAACGAATTGTCGAAAGAGTAAAAAGTTTAGACGGCCTGATTGATAATATGTTCAAATTGATGGCTTAACTTCATAAGTTCATCAACTTTATTTACAATTCTTTGTTGTTCATTTAAAGGCGCTAGTGGTATCAAAGTTTTTCCAAATTTTATTCCAGATATTTCTAAAAAAGTTGTTCCAGAAGCACGACTAATAATATCCGAAAAACGAGATTGTAAAATATAATACAGGTATTCAATATCAATTAAACCGTATGGACTAATCGATCGAAAACCTTGGTTTGTGCATAATTTTTCTTTAGTAATGGCTAAATATCCTATTGGGGCTCGACTAGAATAAACTATACTACCAGGTAGTAATAGTTGTGCAGAGGATTTTTGTAGTCCCAATTCTGTGATTTTACGACTTCCAGATGAAACAAATTTATTTTTGATATTTTTCATATCGGCTGGGGTTAACCAAGGTATATCTCCATTCCAATATTCTAAAACTTCTGTCTTTGGTGTCCCACCACCAATAATTTGACCAATATCTCCAAGTCTTACCCACATCCAAGAATCAGGTATTTGGAACGGTATATCTGCTGGATTTAAAGGCTCGTTTAATTTCGGCAGTTTAGATGGCTTGATTTTGCCCTCTTTGGTCAGCCTATTTTTCTCGGATTGGATTTGTTCGTATAGTACACTTGCTGGCTCATCCATTGGATCTTGCGGGACAAGACGACCTGAAACAGCTTCTTGTAAAATAGAATTTCTTAATTCATCTGGAAATGTGGATTTTAAACGAGCCAATTCTTCCGCCAAGTTACCATAACGATTAACTAACGGCTCAAGCTCTTCTATCTTTTCAACTATACGCCTTTGTTCCACCAGCGGTGGCAGAGGAATTAGTATATTATTTAAACTTGTAGAGTTTAAAGTTTTACCTTTGACGGCCTCCTTAGTATCAGATACAAATATAGTCAAATACGGTAAAGTTTTGAACAAATAGTCGGTTATAATATTTGCCGTATCAATAAAAGGAAATATAGATACTATAGCTTCGTTATGAAAGGAATTCATTTCTAGCTTAGATACTTTACCTATGGTTAGTTTAAAACTCATAAGCAGGGTACCCTTAGGAGAAATCTTTTTTTTGAATATATCTACATTAGCTTTTTCTGATATACTTTCTTTTGTACAATTTATTGACTTTCCATCAACTAAATCGGCAATAGATACCCACGGGTATCCACATCCCCAATATTCTGTATCGTTTCTTGATGGGGTTTTCCCCATGACAAGCTCCGCAATATCTCCCAATTTTACCCACATCCAGCTGGATGGAATTTTAAACGGCGGCTCCAGCGGATTTATATGATTTTTTTTCTTCAGCGATTTTATTTTGCCTTCTTTTATCAGTCTATTCTTTTCGATTTGAATTTGCTCATATAGTACGCTTGCAGGTTCATCTGCAGGGTTTTGAGGAACAAGACGACCGGATATTGCAAGTTGAAGAATAGAATTTTTTAAATCTGTCGCTTTCATTTAATTTATCCCCAATATTGTCTTAATTTGACCAATTACTTCTAACATTTCATTTTCCAACACAGTTTTCTTATTTTCAAACTGTTCGAAAAGCTCTTTAGGTTCCAAAATAACCGTCTCAACTGTTGGATAGCCACACAAATCTAAATTAAAATTGCGCTCCTTTAATTCATCAAAAGTATATTTCTTGGCTTTATCAAAACCATCTTCTTGTATTTCCTGTCTATTATTCCACCATTCTCTAACTGGATCAAAATGTTCCAGTTGCATTGGTTTTGTTTTATTAAAGGCTTTTACACCTTCTGGCATATCAAGTCGATAAAACCATGTTTCTTTTGTCTGACCACTTTTATCAAAAAATAATAGATTTGTATTAATGCTTGTATATGGAGCAAATACTGTTTTAGGCAATCTTATAACTGTATGTAAATTACATTTCGTTAAAAGTTCTTCTTTTATACGAGTTTTTGCACCACCTTCGCCAAATAATGCTCCATCTGGCAAAACCATTGCACAACGTCCAGTATCTTTTAATAATTTAATGATTAAAACTAAGAATAAATCAGCTGTTTCCTTAGTCCTAACATGTGCAGGGAAATTAGATTCTATGCCATCTTCCTCCTCGCCACCGAACGGTGGATTAGTTAAAATTATATTAACCTTATCTTTTTCTGAGTAATCACTTAATGGACGTGCTAAACTACCATTTATAAAGTGTTTAATATTCGGTGCATCTATCCCGTGTAAAATCATATTTGTTATACAGAGAATATAAGGAAGTTGTTTCTTCTCCCAACCTATGATACCATCGCATAGCGTATTAAAATCCTTACCAGTTTTTAACTGCAGATTCAGATAATTAACAGCAGAAGCTAAAAATCCACCAGTTCCACAAGCTGGATCTAGAATTTTTTCACCTAACTTAGGTGCTGTCATTTCAACCATAAACTGTGTAACAGCACGTGGAGTATAGAATTCGCCAGAATGTTTATTGTTTTGTAAATCTTTTAATAATTGTTCATAAATATCACCGAATAAATGTTTGTCGGTTCCTTTATTAAAATCAATTTCATCAATTTTATTTATAACCTGCCGGAGTAATTGTCCAGATTTCATATAGTTATGGGTATCGTCAAAGACAGAACGCACCATCGCGGCATTAGGATCTGAAACACCCAAAGATTTAAGTCCTGGAAATAAATCTTTATTTACAAAATCGAGTAACTCCTCCCCAGTTATACCCTCATCATTTTCAGCCCATGAAGACCATTTCAAATTTTCAGGAATCGGGGATTTATAATCCTCGTTAATAAGGAGATTTTCTTTCTCTCTATCTGAGAATATCTTCAAAAATAACATCCAAGTAAGCTGGCCAAGTCTTTGAGCATCACCATCAACACCAGGATCTTTACGCATAATTTTCTGTATAGATTTTACTATTTGACTAACGTTTGACATTTTATATTATCCCCCATATATTAAATTTTTTATTTTTTCTATCGTATTCAAATATTCTTCATTACCGCCAATTTTTCCAAACATTTCAACAATAGTTCCGTATTTTTTTTCAAAATTAGCTGTTTTTAAAATTTTTCTATCTTCCAATGCGGATATACCTATTTCAATATACCTCGTTAACATATCGGTATAAAATTCTTTTTTTATATCAGGAAGTTGTTCTATAAACTCATTACAAAAAACGGCACGTTCTTTTCGAGTAATTGGCTCTATGTCATAGGTATTTTTTAACAGCATATCAAAAATATCTATATCGTCAGGATATAAAGATTTAAATTCTTTGATAATTAACCCATCCTCGACAAGTTCTTCTATAAGAGAAGTCTTTTTACGAGATGATAACCACGCAGAACGGAAATCACTTTCAGTTGCATAACGTTTTAAAATAAAGTTTTTATAATAATTCTGTATGTTCTCACAAATAAGCTTTCCACTTTCATCTAACCATTGAACTTGTTTATCTACAATAGAAACAGGAACATCATCTATAATATATTTATTATTTGGTCTTTCATCAACAATATCTGCGTCATCCCAATCCATTTCTGAAATATCATCTGGTTCGGATTCTACATCGATATCCCATTCATCTGGCGCATCGGACGGTTCATCAACATCAGCTCCTGCAACAATTTTTATTTCCGTTGGCGTTCCATCAAATTCTGGATCAGCAAACAACCTAGTAGCTTTACGGAAATCCATAATCGTGAAATAATATTTATGATATTCTTCATTTATACGAGTTCCACGTCCAATAATCTGTTTAAATTCTGTCATTGAATTTATTGTTCTATCTAGAACAACCAACTTACAAAGTTTTGCATCAACACCTGTTGTCATAAGGCGGGAAGTAACAGCAATAACTGGATATTTTACATCTAACGCAATAAAATTATCCAGTTCATACTTACCTTCCATATCATCACCAGTGATTTTCATAACATATTTACTATTTTCTTTCATGAAATCAGCTGCATGTCTTGCTATAGCATCTCTCATACGAGTGGCGTGATCTATATTTTCACAGAAAATTATTGTTTTAGCATATGGATCGTTTTCTCTCAAGAATTTCATAACAGTCTTGGCAACTGTCTCCGTTCTGGCATTCAGAATAATTGTTTTATCCCAATCCTTATCTGTATATTCTCTATCCGGTATTTCATTCCCATATTTATCCAACTTACCCAGTTCTGGTCTCCAGCCTAGATCTTTATCCAAAACTACCCGCATAACTTTATATGGTGCAAGAAAACCATCTGCAATCCCCTCCTTTAATGAGTAGGTATATATCGGTTTACCAAAATATAAACTTGTTGAAACATCCTTATCTTCTTTCGGTGTAGCAGTCATACCGATTTGTGTAGCAGAACTAAAATATTCAAGTATTTCATGCCATGATGAATTTTCCTTTGCAGACCCACGATGACACTCATCAACAATAATTAAATCAAAGAAATTTTTTGAGAATTGCTTGTATATATTTTTATCTTCTTCTGTACCTGTCACAGCCTGATATAAAGACAAATAAATCTCATATGATTTATTAACAGTTCTGTCTTCTATCTTTGTCATAGCATTACCAAAAGGAGCAAAGTCTTGTACTTTTGTTTGGTCTATTAAAATATTCCTATCAGCAAGAAATAATATTCGTTTCTTTTGTTTAGATTTCCATAAACGCCAAATTATTTGAAAAGCTGTATATGTTTTTCCTGTCCCTGTCGCCATTACCAACAAAATACGTTTTTGTCCCTGTATCACAGCTTCTACTGTACGATTAATGGCATTTCTTTGATAATATCTAGGTTCTTTCCCAGAGTTATCTATGTAGTAATCTGATAAAATTTCTTTCCCTTGCAATACATCTAAGCCTTTAGCAATCCGATAGCGCCTCCATAATTCTTCTGGAGTTGGAAATTCATCTATTTTCAACTCTCTTTCCTTACCAGTCAAAAAATCATGTTCATAAAAACCCTTGCCGTTAGAACTATATACAAAAGGCACATTCAAACATTCTGCATATGCCATTCCTTGTTGCAATCCATCACTAACACCTCGATAAAGCTTCTTAGCCTCAACTATTGCTATCGGAAAATTTGGTTTATAAAACAATAAGTAATCTGCTTTCTTTTTCTTTCCCTTCCGAATTTCTTTATCTTTTACCATTATCCTACCATTGGTAAAAGAATATTCCATCCTAATCTGATTTCTCGGATCCCACCCACTATTAGTAATAGCAGGCGTTATTTCTAATCTTTTTGTATCTTCTTCGGATAAATTTTTATTTATACGAATTTCCATGAAAGCCTCTTAGTTGTTAAATCCGCTTAATTATACAGAGAACCTTTAAAAAAATCAATAATAACAATATATTATTCAATAAAATTATGTTTTTTTTCAAATTTATTTAATAATATCTTTTCTTTTCAGTGTGTTACTTCAAATACTTACAAGCTATTCAGGATTTCGAATAATTATGATTATATTTCTCCTGCTAAAACAAATTTCTTTAAATCAGATAAATACATAACTTTTATGTAGTTATTTATAATAAATAAATTAACATACAGTTTCTTTGCTAAATCTCCCTCATCAATTATCTCCTTGTCTATGGCAAGTCCCCGCTGGTGGCAAAACTCCATTACGCCAAATTTTTGACATGTATAATCTTGTTTATCTGTTGACACTCTGTAATATGCATATATCAATTATCTTTCTCCTGTTCCATTTCCAAAAGTTTTTGAATTTCTTTAAAGTTTTCAATATCGTTTGTTTTTTCTTCCTCATCAATAAACTGTAAAATAAGACAGATAGCTCTTACATCTCCATTTAAACCTTTTTGTATAAGTGATATACATAATTTCTCTTTAAAACTAATCCCATCCGGTGATTTATTTTCCAATAAGTCATTTAATATTTTCTTAAATTTTCGTTTTTCTCTTCTTGCTTTACCGCTAGCAATACCACCTTTTTGAGCAATTTCTCTTTGTTCTTCCGTGGTTCGTTTATTTATTGGTATTAAGTTTTTATTATTTGACAATTTTAATATCCTTTATTAACTCCTACATGGTATATTATATGTTTCCCAAAATTTAATACTTTGGTATAAATCAAAAGTATAAGATAAATATCAATTTTTGACCTTCTTAAACATATATAAATCAAATAAAGTCTTAAAAATTGATACATACAATAGCAAAAAATGATACTATCTTGCATTTTTATATTCTTTCCATTCATTAGTTGGCGGATTATTATTATAATTAAAAAATGTAAGGATATAAGTAGTTGCTAATTTATATGTAAACATACCCTTTGTCTTAACTTTTATAAAACCTTTATCTATTAGTTCATGCGATGCCTTACTAAAAGTATTTTTTGATAAATTGCATAACTTAGCCCCTTCTGCAATCCCTACTCCAATTTCTCCATTATTCATCCCATTATATCTGCGAATAAATAATAGTAAGACAGTTTTTGCAGATGATGATAACTTTATATAATTAATATTATCAAACATTTGATGTGTGATTTTTATAAATCCCTCTTTATTTCTTCTTCCTGTCATTTTCTCAAATTTATTAACTTTGCGCTTAATCATAATAAACCTCCATATTTATAGTTTTACTTTTCAACCATTCATAGAACTTATCTTCTGGATAAAGAATAATCTTTCCTATTTTTATATATGGTAAATCTTCCCACCCTTTTGCTTTGATACAGCGATGATGGTTAAGGGTTGATAATTTAATGCCTAATATCTCGGCTACTTCTTTTTGGGTAAGATATTGTGTTTTCATATCAATCATATTTTATCTCCTTTTTTTACATCTAAAATGTACGTACAAGAGGTAATATAGATTGATATTTTTTTTAAAGAAATCCCAAAAGGCGCTTTTGTACCCAATTATTTTTTAATAACTTTTCTATAATAGCTTTTTGCAGTATTTATACTAACTTTTTCTTTGAGCATAATATAGTCTAACTGACTTATATATTTAGTACAATCTTTCGGAAAATATCCATTTGGATTTGCTAAGTATGTTTTCTTGAATTTTCTAAACTTACTAACTCCCTTTTTTGCTCCATTATTTCTATTATTCTTTGTAATAATTTGCTTTGTATCTTCTTTTATGACACTTCTAAATCCTGTATATATCAAAATACTTTCTAATTTAGCCAATAATATTATATAAGCATAAGCCTCTGAGTTAGTGTAAATTTCTTTTTCGATATCATACTTATTTTCAATTTCAAAACTAGCTATTATAAAAATAGAAATTATAATACTTTCAAAAGTTCCCAATAAAGATACGCCTAATATCTTTTCATATTTTTGTTCAAAATCCTCTCTGAGAGTTATATGAGAATAGCGAGCTTCTACACTAAAATATTTAATTAAATGAAATATACTTTTATATTCTTTACTAATATCTTTAATAATCGTAATTATCTTATTTATGTAATCATCATCAAATGACGATGTTATCAATAAAATTCTCTCTATATCTTCATTTAGATAAGAATAAATTTGAGATTTTCTTAAATGATATCTTTCTTTTAAATATTTTGAATAAAGCGATTCGTTAATTAACATAATACACCCTTATATTTTTAAATAATCAACTTCTCTATTTTAAATATAATTCCCACAATAATCAAATTTTTTTCCAACAAATTTCCGCAAAAATTCGGCAATGATTCGGCAATGGAAATTTTGCCCGCAAAACTCATCGTTCTTACAAACTTCATAACTCGTTGATTTTTGGAGGATTTTAGTGGTGCCGGCACACGGACTCGAACCGCGGACCTGATGATTACAAATCAACTGCTCTACCAACTGAGCTACGCCGGCGTTTAAGATATTTATATAATATAAATTGTTTTTTTCAAAAATCAAGAAAAATATTTCAATCAATAATAAAATTTCATAAATTCCTTGACTTAACAAAAAAATAATGATAGTTTAACAGGGATTTCCCGACAGTTAAATAAAAATGGGAGAATACGATAAACGGTGAGTTTTCACTCTTTATCGATTTTTTGTTTAACTAAAACTTAATAATAAAAAGACAAAAGAAAGGATTTAAATATGTCTGTAAAAATAAGATTATCAAGAAAAGGTTCTAAAAAGCGCCCTTTCAATCATATAGTAGTTGCAAACAGCCGTGCTCCTCGTGATGGCGATTTTATTGAAAAGGTTGGAACATACAACCCTATGCTTCCAAAGGAAGATCCAAAACGTGTTGTACTTGTTGCTGACAGAATAAAATACTGGTTATCAATCGGTGCTCAACCATCTGATAAAGTTGCAAGATTTCTAAGTGAAGCTGGAATCACCGGAAAATATGTAATCAATGACAAACAAACAAAGAAACCTCTTCCAAAGGCAAAAGCACAAGAACGTGCAAAAGCATTAGAAGAAAAAAGATTAGCAGCCGAAGAAGCAAAAAAACAAGCAGAGGCAGAAGCACAAGCTCAATTCGAAGCTGACAATAAACCAGCTGAAGAACAAGCAAGTGTTGAAACAGCTCCTGCAACAGAAGAAACTCCGGTCGCTTAAATAATACAACAGCAAAAGGGTTAAAATGACTATATCAGATAAAATCTTAGTTGGAAAAATATTTGATGCTCATGGTATCCGCGGATTGGTAAAGATAAAATCTTTTACTGAAAATCCTGTGGCAATTTGTGATTATTCTCCTCTTACAGATGAAAATGGCAAAGAATATAAAATACAACTTAAAAGCAAGGGTAAATCTGATATAATAATTGTGGCGATAAATGACATTTCAGACAGAACCACAGCCGAAACATTAAAAGGAACAATGCTTTATGCCTCTCGCTCTTCAATTATTGATAACGAGAAAGATGTTCTTATTTCCGAACTTGATAATTTCAAGGTAATGGATGATAAGGACAACATTGTCGGCACTGTACTTGGAACTTTTAATTATGGTGCGGGTGATATTTTGGAAATTGAAATAAACGGCAGTGATAAAACCGCTCTTCTTTCAATTAACGAATATTCTGTTCGTGAAATAAACAAAGAAAAGGAATATATAAAAATTGACCGAGAACACTTGTTGGAAAGTTAATATTTTAACACTATTCCCTGAAATGTTTGATTTTCTAAATCACTCAATAATAAAAAGGGCAATAGATAATAAGATATTAAACTTAAACACAATAAATATAAGGGATTTTGCAACTGATAATTATAAAACAGTTGACGATACTCCTTATGGTGGTGGTGCTGGTCAACTTTTAAAACCTGATATACTTGGTTATGCGATAGATAGTGTTTATAACAAGGCTGAAAAGAAGGGATCAATCATATACCTTTCTCCTCGCGGAAAAATATTCAACCAATCTGTTGCTGAAAGATTAAGCAAGGAATCTGAAACTACCTTTATTTGTGGCCATTATGAAGGTATAGATGAACGCGTGATAGAGTATTATGAAATAGAGGAGCTAAGCCTTGGGGATTTTGTCCTTTCCGGTGGTGAAACTGCATTATTTCCTATACTTGATGCAACAACTCGTCTTCTTCCAAATGTTTTAGGAAGTGCACATTCCTTAACTGAGGAAAGTTTTTCTAATTCATTAAACGGAATGCTTGAATATCCACAATATACTCGTCCGGAGATTTGGAATGATATACCCGTTCCAGAAATTCTGAAATCGGGACATCATAAAAAAATTTCGGATTGGAAAAAGGAAAAATCTTTGGAAATAACCAAAAAAAACAGACCCGACTTGCTAAAAAATATTGAAAAATAAAAACTACATTGTATTATTAAACTTATAAATAGAAAGGTAAAAAAAAATGAATTTATTAAAAGCTATTGAAACAAAAAATGTTGAAAAATTATCAACACATAAAATACCAAACTTCAAATCCGGTGATACTCTTAAAGTTCACACAAAGGTTATTGAAGGTAAAAATGAACGTATTCAAATATTTGAAGGTGTATGTATTGCAAGAAAAAACAAAGGTATAAACTCTTCTTTCACAGTAAGAAAAATTTCTTTCGGTGAAGGCGTTGAAAAGGTATTTCCTCTTTATTCTCCAAATATTGCAAAAATTGAAGTTGTAAAATATGGTAAAGTAAGAAGAAGTAAACTTTATTACCTTAGAAGTTTATTCGGTAAAAAAGCAAGAATTGCTGAAGATTTGGCAACAGCACACAAAATGAGTGAAGCTGAAAAAGCAAAAGACGAAGCAAAATAACAACAATAAAAAGGGGTCATAAAAATGGTTAAGAAAAGCAAAAGTGGTTTTGTTAAGTTTCAAAACAAAATAACAAGAAATTTTGTTAACTTTTTTATGACTCTTTCAAAAAATAAAAATCCTTTTGAAACTATTGTTGGATTTGCTATTTTATTTATTGCCATATATTTCCTTATTTGGGGAATTTTAACCGCAAAAACAAACAACATATCCGGATATAATTTATACACAAACTTTTCATCAATCGGCGGACTTTCCCGCGGGGCTGATGTTTCGGTCAACGGTGTAAAGGTTGGTTCTGTCATTGAAACAAAATTAAATCCGATTGATTACAGTGTTGATGTTTTAATGTCAATTGACAGTAAGTATAAATTTCCAAAAAATACTGTTGCCTCAATTTCAACTTATGGAATAATCGGTGACAAGTATATAAAATTTGAAATAGGTTCAGAAAAAGATTTAATTGAACCTAACGGAAAATTGAAATCAAAACCTTTTAAATCATTAGAAGAAATAATCAGTGATGTGATATTCAAATCAAACGAAAAATAACAGGTACAAAAATTATGAAAAAAACATTAAACATTTTAATATGTATGACTTTTATATTTATTTCCAATAACTGTTTTGCTTTTACAAATATACCACAAAATATGGCTATTATCAGAGCATTAAATAAGCAAACCGGAAGAACTAAGGATATTGAAATTCCTGTTGGTGAACAAACTATTTTCGAAAATATCTTGATTGATATGAAGGCTTGTTTTACTCGTCCGGAAGATGAAACACCGGAAGAAACATCCTTTGTTCAAATAACAGAAGTTAATACAGGTTTCAAGGAAGAATTATCCTCTGTAAAAAAGGGAAAGTTAATATTTTCCGGTTGGATGTTCTCCTCTTCACCAAGTCTTGTTGCGATGGAACATCCAAACTATGATATATGGCTTTTGGAATGTAAAGATAATCCGAAACTTGCAAAAATCACACTTCCAACAGAACTACAATCGGAAATAAGATAAATGCTTTTAAAAAGAAAAAAGAAATTAACATTTTGGGAAAAAACAAAAAATTTTATCTATCCGAAAAAGGGATTAATCAGAGCATACAAATATATTTTTAAACGAGTATCTCGTATTCCAGATAAATCACATGCAATCGCAATAGGTGTTGCCTGCGGTGTAGGGGTATCCATGACTCCATTCGTTGGATTTCAGTTATTGTTAACTGCACTTTGTGCCTTTATTTTAAGGGGAAATATAATTGCAGGACTTTTTGCAACAGCAATCGGAAACCCTATCACTTTTCCATTTATTTGGATTGGGTCTTATAAACTTGGCAATCTTATCATAGGACAATCTGCATTATCCGAAGGAAAAATTCATTTCATAGAACTTTTCAAAGATATGAAAGAAGCCATAGTTATGCTTGATTTTAATTTATTGATAGAAAATGTTTTACCAATCCTTATTCCTATGGCAATAGGCGGAACTATAATGGCAATCATATCCGGATTTATTACATACTATCTTATAATAGGAATGATTGATGAATACAAACGCACGCATCAAAAAAAGATAGAAACTGCAAAGGCTAAAAGGACGCAAAAATGATTTTTGGAATTGGAACTGATATAACAGACAATTCAAGAATTGAAAAAATACTTTCAAAGTATCCAACTTTGTTTTTAAAAAAATATTTTTCCGAGGCGGAATATTTTCAATATAAAAATTTGGATAATGTGAAATTTGCAAAAAAAATTTCAAAACTTTATTCCGGAAAGGAAGCTTTTTTCAAAGCTATTGGCACAGGTCTTCGCTTTAATATGTCATTCAGAGATATTGTTATATTAAAGGATAATCTTGGAAAACCATACATAAAAATATCCGGTGAAACATTGAATTATATTGAAAAAAATATTACTTCAATAAACAATATTAAAATACATATCTCTTTATCAGATGAAATAAATTCGTCAATTGCCTTTGTTATTATTGAAAAAATTGATATTTTTTAATTTTATCATTGTTTTTTTTCGTATAATTATTTATTATTATAAAATAAAAATTTCTAAAAAATAAGTGGGTAAAATGGGAAAAAAGAAAAAAAAAGCATCACAAGAATTAAAAGAAACGATAAAGGCTATTTTTTGGGCTGCAATTCTTGCTATAATAATTAGAACTTTTGCAATTGAACCTTTTCATATTCCATCTGATTCTATGATACCAAATTTATTTGTCGGAGATCATTTATTCGTATCGAAAATATCTTACGGCTATTCACGACAATCATTTCCTTTTTCTTTGCCATTGATAAAGGACAGAATATTTTTTACCGAACCAGAAGTCGGTGATGTAATTGTTTTCAAAAAAATAAAGGGCAAGCCTGATAATTATATAAAACGACTTATTGGTCGCCCAGGTGATGTAATTCAAATGAAAAATGGTATTTTAAATATAAATGGCAAACAGTTGAAAAGAGAATATATTGATAAATTTTTTATTGTAAATCTACCATATAATTTGAGAAAGTCTGACAGCATTACTATTACAACACAAGATGCACAAACTTTGACTGTAATTGATACAAAAAAATTATATATAAACGGACGTCCTCTTAAAAAAGATCAATATAGTATCGCATATAAGAATATTCCTAATTTCAAAGGAGAAGCGATTGAGTTAAATAAGTATAAATATACTCTTCCAAATGGAAAAGAACATTTTGTAATTGAAATAAGCGATTCCGAGCAAATGGACAATACCGGTGAATATATTGTTCCGGAAGATCATTACTTTATGATGGGTGATAATCGTGATATGTCCGAAGACAGTAGATTTTTGGAAGATGTTGGATATATTCATAGGCGTGATTTAATCGGTCGTGCAAATATAATTTTTTATTCCCATAATAATTCGGTAAACATATTTGAAGTATGGAAATATTTTAAACCAATAAGATATGAAAGAATTTTTAACAAGATAAAGTAAAAAAAATGATAAAAGAAACAATTGTTGATGATATTTATTCACCAAAGCCACCTAAAAAAACAAAGAAAACAAAAATAACTTATGATGATTTTTGTGAAATTTTGAATTATCGTTTTAAAAAGGTTGTCCTTTTGAAACGTGCTCTTACTCATTCGAGTTTTACGAAAAATCGTCTTGAAAATAACCAAAGATTGGAATTTTTGGGAGACAGAGTTTTGGGATTGACTATTGCATCAATTTTATATGAAAATTATCCTCTTGAAGATGAGGGGTCTCTTGCAATTCGTCATTCAACTTTGGTATCTGCAAAAACTCTTGCCGGTATTGCCGATAAAATAAGAATATCTGATTTATTGGAATTGTCCCCACAGGAATTAAAAAGAAAAGGTTATAAAAACAAAAATATTCTTGCCGATTCTATGGAAGCATTGCTTGGTGCAATTTATTTGGACAGTGGTTTTGAAACGGTATTTAAAATAATTCAAAGACTTTGGGCTGAAAATATTGAAAAATCAAGAACTCCGTTGAAGGATTCAAAAACAAAGCTTCAAGAATATACACAAAAAAAATATAATACCCATCCTATATATACACTTCTTGAAAAAATCGGTCCTGCACACACTCCGACATTTAGGACTACTTGCACTATTGGTGATGTGACCGAAGTTGCCGAAGGTCCATCAAAGCGTGATGCGGAACAATTGACTGCTGCAAAAATTCTTCAAAGATTAAATCTTTTAAATGAGGAAGAATTGGAAGATTTAAAATTGTATGAAGAATCTGTTGAAAAGGAAAAAGAAAAAAATAGGGAAGCAAAAGACATAGTAATTGAGCCTACATCATTTTAGTATAAAGATACAATTATAAAATTCTTTAATTTTAAGGTAATTTTCGCCTAAATGATAAGGCCATAGATATATCAGTCGGAATAACAATGTCGCGTTGTTCCATATCTGCGATAGTTCTTGCAACTTTCATAGTTTTATAATAACCACGGGCTGATAATTTTAATTTTTCTGCGGATTTTGTAAGAAGTTCCATCGCCTCCGGTATTATATTAGAAGATTCTTCAATTTGTTTTCCGGATAAAGAAGAATTTAGCAAGTTATCAATGTTGTAAATCTTTTTTAATCGTTCGTTTTCAAATTTTCTTGCCTTTATGACACGTTCCCTTACAGTTTTAGAATCGTCTGACACCTTTATTTTATCCAAATCCCACGGATTAATATTTTCAACCTCTACAGTTAAATCAATTCTGTCATACAAAGGTCCGCTTATTCGATTTTGATATTTCAAAGCACAAAGCGGAGCAGAAGAGCAAGCATGCTCCGGATCACCAAAATGTCCACATTTACAAGGATTCATCGCCGCGATAAGTTGAAACTTCGCCGGATATGTTATGTGTCCGTTTGCCCTTGCAACACTTACAATACCTCTTTCCAACGGTTGTCTTAAACTGTCAAGTGCAGAGGAGGAAAATTCAGGAAGCTCATCTAAAAATAAAATACCGTTATGGGCAAGTGAAACTTCTCCCGGTTTTGCGTGTATTCCGCCACCGGTCAATGCCACTTGTGAGGCGGTATGATGTGGTGAGCGAAAAGGTCTTGTGATACAAAGTCCCTTATCTCCTAAAAGTCCAGCAACAGAATTTATTGTTGAAATTTCCAATGCCTCCTTTGCTGTCATAGGAGGAAGTATTGTAGGAAGACGTGATGCAAGCATAGATTTTCCTACACCTGGGGGACCAATCATTAACATATGATGCCCACCAACAGCAGCAATTTCAAGAGCCTTTCTTGCGGTTTCCTGTCCCTTTATTTCTATCATATCAACGGAATATTTTTCATCAAATACAGGTGGGGTCATTTCATTGGTTATGATTTGAGTTCCCTTAAAATGATTTATTAATGCGACAAGATTTGTGGCTCCCAAAACATCTTTGTTTCCGGCCCATAATGCCTGAGATACTTGTAATTCCGGACAAATTATACCTAAGCCCATAGCATTTGCATTTACCGCAGCCGGCAAAATACCATTTACCGGTTTTATCATACCATCAAGTCCAAGTTCACCTAAAATCATATATCTTGAAATTTCCTCATTTGGAACAACACCAAGAGCCGTCAATATTGCCATGGCAATAGGTAAATCGAAATGAGAACCCTCCTTTACCACATCCGCAGGTGCAAGATTTACAATTATTCTTTTTGCAGGAAGAGAAAATCCCATAGCGGAAAATGCGGATTGAATACGCTCTTTTGCTTCGCTTATTGCCTTATCCGGAAGTCCAACAATTAAAAATTTAGGAAGTCCCGCTGAAATCATAACTTCCACAGAAACTTTTATTACATCTATACCATTAAAAGCCGGCGTAAAAATTTTAGCTATCATAATTCCTCCGATATAGAACAAAAATAGCACGTATAATATAAAAAGTAAAGTATTTTTTCCTAAAATAAAAAAAATCAAGAAATTGTTGACAAAAGTTATTTTTATGTTATATTGATATAAACAAAATAAATTTTAAGGATAAAATATGAAAAATACTCTTATCAGTTTAGTTCTTATTTGGTTTGCCGCAATAACAAGAGATGTTTTTGCAAAAATACCTAATACTTCTGACAATATAGTTGAAAGTATATATATAAAGGATACAAAAAATTCTACTTCAAATAATGACGTTGAAAATTATGAAGAACAAGTTGTTAAAGAAGAAAAAACTATGTCCGAATCGGTAAAACAAAATGAACTTCCAAGATTAAAAAGGATATATATTGTTGCCTATGGCGGTTATTTTTACACAAAGGAAAATAATTTTGAATTCAACCCTACAAATAATTGTAATCCGTCATATAATTTTATTTGCAATAATGATAATTCTATAAATCCTATTAAAGCAGAGGCAAAGGATGTGTATTTCCTAACCGGTGCTTTTGGTATTAATTCTGAAAATCCTCTTCGTTTAGAACTTTCCTATTATAAAATGGGAAAGGAATTAGAGTTAAATGGGCAAAATCAAGTTAATTTAAATACAATTGATTATAAAAGTCAGATTGATTTAAAGGGTGGGTCTGTAAATATGTACTTTGATTTTATTTTTAACAGAAGACAGCCTTTTTTTATCTTTACTCCTTATGCTATGGCTGGTATCGGTATATCTGACATAGAACTTAATGACATTAATTTTACAGGTGATAATAACAGTTCTGTATCAATAAAAGGTAAAAGTCAAAGAAATAAAACCGTAATTTATGGGGCTGGTTTAACTGCCGGTATTAATAATTATATTTCTTTGGATATTGGATACAGATATTATGATTTTGGTAAAATAAAAACTTCACATACCATGACAAAAACTTCTGTTGATATGAGTGATGTTGATAATCCTATTGAAACAGTTAATGAATATGATTTAGAACTTCAAAGTGATTTTGATGCACATGTCGCAGTAATAGGGTTAAAAATACAGATATAGAAAAGATATTGACTGAAAATTACTCTCTTTTTATAAGAGAGTTTTTTTATATACACATTTTATAGTTGAAAAAAGTATTTATTAATAATATACTTAGAAATAGATAGTAAAAACTATCTAGGGTCGTAGAAAACCCTTTTGTACATTGCTTGTAGTTGTTTGGACTACATTCTACCTGTGGCTGAATTCAACCTTTGGGTTGGATGTCGGCTAAATAAGGTTTTGGCTGAATAAGCCGAGCCATATAATGTACATGGTTTTCTAACGTCCACCCCTTAATAAATTTTAAGGTTTTTTTTATAAAAACAAAGGAGGAAGAAAGCTATGAGGAAACAAAAATATCTGTATGTTTTAATCAGTATAGTAATTTTAACTAATTTATCAACCACTGCAGTCAATTCTGCCATGTTATCAGAAAGTTTATCGGCCTATTGTGTAGCATCAAACTGCACAACACTAACGAACTTTGGAGGCACGCAAGGATACAACTTAGGGGGATGTAGCAAAGC
>JAAVBO010000019.1 GCA_014803575.1 bacterium
ATTGGGAGTCGTAGGCTCTTCCTTGCTAACAATTAACGCTAATGCAGATACTATATATATGTGTAAAACCTGCAAAGCCGGAACTTACGCCAATAATAATAAATGCGAAACTTGTCCCGCGGGTTCCTACTGCATAGATGGTGTGAAACATTCTTGCCAGGCCGGTACTTTCTCCACCTCTGGAGCCTCAAGCTGTTCTGCTTGTCCTGACGGATATTATGTTGTTGCAGGTACTGCCTCTTGCACTGCCTGTCCTGCAGGATATTATTGCAAAAATAATGCAAAGTATGAATGTGCTGACGGACAATATCAAGATGCCACAACTCAAGCTTCCTGTAAACCTTGTCCTAGTAGCACAAAAATTAGAATAGATCACTATCTTTATAATTATTCAAATTCTGGAGGTTGTCAGAGTTATGCAGCAACAAACAAAGATTTAACACTTCATTCCGGACAGAATATGTATTTTGAAACTTGGAACAATATAATTTTAGATTTAAAAGTCATAAATACCGAGGAAGCAAATAGGTCAAAGTCACATTTCCTCAATTTAACAATCAATAATACCTTATATGAGCATGTTGGATATCTTGATTATTATTCATGTTATAAAAATACTGGTAAAGGAAAAATTTTATTAAGTGGTGGTTGTTCGTATAATGGAAGTTATGATAAAGAAGTCATCTACGACGTACAATAAAAAAACTCCCCCAGTCAAAAAAACTGGGGGATATTTTTATTTCTTTTTTGGTTTAAGGATTATTGTTGAAAGTGGAGGAACTGTGATACTTATTGAAAAATCTTTGTCATCCCAGCGGATTGGTTCTGCCTTTACCACCCCTTCGTTTTTAACACCACTTCCCATATATTCAAAATCGTCTGTGTTTAAAAGCTCTGTAAATTCGGCATCATAAGGAACTCCCAAACGATAATTTTCACGGATGATTGGGGTCATATTTGATATAATAACTAAGTAATCATCTTTCTTATCTGCATGGCGGATAAATGAGAACACACTGTTTTCCGCATCATTATAATTTATCCATTCAAAGCAAGATGGATGTGAATTATTGTCATACAAAGCATGTTCCGTTTTATAAAGCTCATTTAATCGTCTTATTAATTTTTGGATTGCCTTATTATATGGGTCGTTTGTTAAATGCCAATCCAAACTTTGGTTTTCATTCCATTCGTTGTATTGAGCAAACTCGTCCCCTTGGAAAATTAATTTTCTTCCTGGAAAAGTCCACATATAGCCATAGAAAGCTCTTAAATTTGCAAATTTTTGCCATTTATCCCCTGGCATTTTGTTTAGCAATGATGATTTACAGTGAACAACTTCATCGTGAGAAATAGAAAGGACAAAGTTTTCTGTGAAAGCATACATTATGCAGTGGGTCATTTGATAGTGGTGGTATTTTCTGTATATAGGTTCCTTACTCATATAATCAAGAACATCGTGCATCCAACCCATATTCCATTTATAACCGAAGCCAAGTCCTCCCATTTCTATCGGCTTTGAAACATTACCCCAGCCGGTAGATTCTTCTGCAAATGAGGCGGTGTATGGAAACTTGTTATACATAACTTTATTAACCTTTTGCAGAAAGGCAATTGCCTCCAAATTTTCTCTGCCACCATAGATGTTTGGTATCCATTCGCCAGCATTACGGCTGTAATCCAAATAAAGCATAGAGGCAACTGCATCAAATCTTAATCCATCAACTTTGAATTCATCAAGCCAGTATGTAGCAGAGGCGATAAGAAAGTTTACAACCTCGTTTCTTCCGTAATCGTAAATCTTTGTACCCCAATCCTTATGTTCGCCCTTTCTGTCGTCAGCGTATTCGTATAGACAGCAACCGTCAAAGCAAGCCAATCCATGGCAATCCTTTGGAAAATGGGCAGCGACCCAATCAAGGATTACTCCTAAACCCGCGTTATGAGCCTGCTCCACAAAATATTTGAAATCATCAGGTGTGCCAAATCGTGAAGTTGGAGCAAACATACCTGTTGTTTGGTAACCCCAAGAACCATCAAACGGATATTCCATTATCGGCATAAGCTCTATGTGGGTAAAGCCCATCCATTTTGCATAAGGGATTAAGTCGTGTGCAAGTTCGCGATATGTTAAATATTGATTACCGTCCTTTCTTTTCCATGAACCAAGGTGGACTTCGTAAATGGAAATAGGAGCGGAATTACTGTTAATGGATTTTTTATCAGTCTCCCATTTTTTATTTATGCCCCATTTATATTTGTTTTTATCATATACTATGGAGGCAGTCAACGGACGAAGCTCCTGATAAAAACCATAAGGGTCAGATTTAAGTGGTTGAAGTCGTCCATCGCGTGAAATTATTTCAAATTTGTATAGTGTGCCCTCTTCCAACTTTGGAATAAAAATATCCCAGATACCACTTGTCGGGTGTTTTCTCATCACATTTATGCGACCGTCCCAACGATTGAAATCACCAACAACACTTACACGGTAGGCATCCGGTGCCCATAGGGCAAAGGAAACTCCTTCAACACCATTCAAAGATGTAAGTTGAGCACCCATTTTTTTATAAAGTTCAAGGTGGTTGCCTTCTCTTAATAAATAATTATCAAATTCGCCTATGGTTGGGGGAAAAGAATATACATCATCGATTAAAGTTTCTTTGCCATCAAAATCCGTGATTAAAAATTTATAATCAGTTGTATCATCGGGAACAAAAATTTCGAAAAGTCCGTCCTGATGAAGTCTTTCCATAGGGACTTCCAACGGCATATTTTTTGCAATCAAATCTATGCTTTGTGCATAAGGTTGAAAGGCACGAATGACTGCTGTCTTTTTTTTATTTTCAAGTTTGTGAAAGCCCAAAAAAGCAAATGGATCGTCACATCTTCCATTGACTATATTTGTAATATCTTCATCTGATAAAAATCTTACAGTCATCTTGTTTCCCCCTCTTTATTTTCTTTTAATACAAAAAGTTGACATTGGCTGGCGAGATTACTTTTGTTTTTGTAATACCGCCACCGACTATTTGTTTTACATCCATATTTCTTTCACTGCTTCCATCACGATTGAATCTGAAAATTCCATTTATGCCAGTCCAACCGTTTGGATTTAAAATATCAGATGTGCTTACTTTTCCATTTTGAGAAATGATACCTATTAAAGATACCGCATCATAGGCAAGAGAGGCAATTTTGTTTGGGGTTGTGCCAAAGTGTTCCTTGTATGCTTGATTAAATTTGCCACTGTATTTTGTTGATACAGACGGATACCATGCTTTATTGAAAGCTCGTTCACCATAAATTTTTGTATTTTCAAGTTGTGATGTGCCAAGGAATTTTATTCTGTCAGGGTGGACATCGTAATACATTAAACTTGAACCAATCATAATTACATCGTTTATATCGTCGCCATAGATAAATATGCTGTCATAATCCGGATCTGATATAGTTGTTTTTTTAGATAACTCTTCAATAATATTTTCCAAGAATGCTATTTCATCATCAGTAGAAAGGTATTGAGTGTCGTCATAAGCGGATAAATATTCCGTATCATCCGGTTTTGATTTTAATGATACAAGATATTGAAGTCGTGCCTTTGCATCAGACATATATTGTTTATATTCCTTTGAACGTTCATCAAAGTTTGAAATTTCTTTAACGGATTTCATTAAATCTTCTTTTTTATTTTTGTATGCCTTTGTGATTATGACTTCGCCATCAAATGATTTTACATACTTCTTAAAATTATTTATCATAAATTTGCCGGTTTCATTATCCGGAACAATTATTGCGAATCGTTTATATCCATTTTCAATACTGTATTCAACAAGTCGTTTTATTTGTTGTTCTATAAGAAAGCCAATAGAAAAAACATTTTTTGATAATACAGATTGGTCTGTGGTAAATGAAATTATCGGTGTGTTTGCAACTTTTTTTGCCGATGCGACCTCATCTGCAAACAATGGTCCGACAATAATATTTGCATTGTCTTCGGTTGCCTTAATTGTTGCTTCCTTTGCACCAATTGATGTTCCTTTTGAATCATAGAATTGCAAGATTATATTATCTGAATTAAGGTTAAACAAAGCCATAGTTGCAGCATTTCTTAAATCATTTGCAACAGAGGACGCATTTCCCGTTAACGGAAGTATAACAGCAACTCTTAAATTATCATCCTGTGGAATTGTGGATTTTTTTTCTTCCTTTACAACTTCCTCATTTGCTAATTGTTGTATAGGTTCTTCAATAGTTTCATCGACTTCAACTGCATCTACTGGCTTTGTTTCGGAATATGGAGTTCCGTATGGTGTATAGGGAGGAATTGTTTGGTTTTGTTGGGTTGAAAAATTAAATAGTTTTGTAACTTCCGGCACCGTGGTATCAGTTTTATTCAAATCTTTACTTGGAGTAGGTGTCGGTGCAACCGGTTTTACAATATTGGAATTAGTTAAATTTTTTGGTTTATTTAGTGCCTTTGGTGTTTTATTAATGCTTCCGCAACCGGTAATAAACAGCATAAAACACAAAAATGAAGTATTAAAAAATTTTTTCAAGATTCTCTCGCTTTTTCTTTTATATATGTTAATATTATTTTGGTTATATTATAATAATGCAAGGTTTTAAATATGACAAGCAAAGTTTCAAAAAATATTAAAAAAAATATCTTGAAAGCTGGTTTTTATGTTGTGGCGACTCCTATCGGTAATATGGAAGATATAAGCTTTCGTGCAATAAATACTCTTAAAAGTGCAGATATTATTGCATGTGAGGATACAAGAGTGTCTAAAACTTTGCTGTCAAAATATGGCATTGATACTGATACTGTCAGCATTCATAATTATAACGAATCAGAAAAAATAAATTGGGTAAAGGAAAAAATTGATTCCGGTTTGGCAATAGCCCTTATATCCGATGCTGGAATGCCTCTTATTTCTGATCCCGGATATAAAATTGTAAGCGATTTAAGGGAAGCCGGTTATTATATTACTGTTATCCCCGGAGCAAGTGCGACAATAACGGCCTTGGCACTTTCCGGACTTCCAACCAACAGATTTATGTTTATTGGATTTGTACCGACAAAAAATCAGGAAAAAATTTCCTTTTTTAATGATGTGAAAAATGAAAATGCGACTGTGATTTTTTTTGAAACCGCGAATCGGTTAATTGATACTTTAAACTTACTTGATACTATATTTGGGAATAGGCAGATTGCAATAGTAAGAGAGATTTCAAAAATTTATGAGGAAGTCCAAAGAGGAAGTGCCAATGAACTTTTGAAGCACTTTGCAAAAAACGGTGTAAAGGGGGAAATTGTCGGGCTTATATCACCGAATAAAGAAAGAGAAAGTGTTGATTATGATAAAGTTTCCGAAATGCTTTCTTCACTTATAAAATATATGCCACTTAAAGAGGCAAGTGATTTTATTGCAAAGATATTTGATATTTCAAAAAAAGATGTGTATAATTTAGGTATTAAATTAAAAAATAAATAAGGAGAGTTTAAATGATAAAAAAGTTTTTATATTTAATGTTGGCAATTTTTACTTTTACGGCTTGTTCCGAAGCAAACGAGAATACTGAAATAAAGCCTGTGGAAGAAGACAGTATTTCAAATAACACTGTAAAAAAAGAAATACTTTTTTCTAATCAAAAGGGGAATGAAAAGAAAAGGGATATTCAAACATCTTTTAATATTTCTATTGATTCTGACAAATATGAAGATAAAGAACTTAATGACTATCAAAAGGCACTTATAAAATGCGAACCTTTCAAAAATGGTAATAAAACAATTATCGGTTTTGTTGATGGTCAATGCAGAACAGAAGAAATTGTTGATGATAAGAAAGTTGTATGTAATTTTTATAAAAGTGATTTGGAAACTGCATCTAAATTTTATGCCAGCGAAGATTCTAATATACTTAAAACTTTGGCGGGAAAATATAACATTGATTTTAAAATGGATATTCCGGAATTTAATGTTGATAAAAATGAAGACGATGATACATCTTTCAATTTTAAATTTGCTCTTCCTAAAATAAAAATTGAAAGGGATAAATCACCTGCGGAGGTGTTAATAGAAGAATCTTGTAAATAAAGAAGGAGTGTTTATGGTTATAACTGCTAAACCACGTCTTACAAACAGAGGACTTATTGCTGAAAACAGAAAAGCTCATTTTAACTATACTATAACTGATACATTTGAGGCCGGACTTGCCCTTAATGGAGATGAAGTAAAAAGTCTTCGCCTTGGACAGGCAAATATCACTGATGGTTTTGCAACTCCAACGGATACAAATGCTTTTATGATTAACAATATTACTATTGGACGGTATGCTTCTGAAAATCCATTTGGTCCGCATGATGAAAAGCGTCCTCGCCCTCTTCTTCTTAATAAAACACAGATAAAATATCTTATAGGTGTATATTCACGAAAAGGGGCAACTATAGTACCACTTAAACTTTACTTTAATGAAAAAGGGTTGGCAAAACTTCTTATCGGTGTTGGTGTGGGAAAAAAGGAAATTGATAAAAGGGAAACTATAAAAGCTCGCGAATGGGAGCGAGACAAGGCTAGAATTTTAAAATTAAGGAAGTAATTTTGGCAAAAAAAATATTCATAATTGCTGGTGAAGTATCTGGTGATATTTTAGGAGCTGACTTGATGAAATCCATTATCAAAGAGGATAAAAATGTTTGCTTTTTTGGTGTGGGCGGTGAAGAAATGCAAAAAATAAAGGGGTTTCATTCTTTGTTTGATATTAAAGATATTGCAGTTATGGGTATTGTTGAAGTTCTTAAAAATCTTAAAATTATAAAGGTGCGAATCCGTGAAGTGGTTAATAAAATTATTGATGTAAATCCGGATTTAGTAATTACTATAGATTCTCCTGGATTTAATATGCGGGTTATAAAGGAAGTCAGGAAAACTCTTCCTAATATAAAAGCACTTCATTATGTTGCACCGCAAGTTTGGGCGTGGAAAGAAAAGCGTGCAAAGAAAGTTGCCAAACTTTATGATTATCTTTTTTGTTTTTTTGATTTTGAAGTTCCTTATTTTACCAAATATGGGCTTAGGACTTTTGCGGTGGGACATACTGCAATAAAAAACGTTGTTGGAAATAAATCTCGTTTTTTAAAAAAATATAAATTGAAGGCTACTGATAACATTATCACTATGCTTCCCGGTTCACGGGTGCAAATTGCAAAAAGGTTGTTGCCTATATATAAAGAAGTGGTGGAAAAGCTTTCTTTGAAGCTTAAAAATTTAAAGATTGTTATTCCTGCAACTTCTACATCGTATGATTTTTTGATGGAGGAAATAAAAAGCTGGAAGATAAAACCTTTGATTATAAGGACTAAATCTGACAGGTATGATGCTTTTGTTGCAAGTGAGGCGGTGCTTTCCATATCTGGAACTGCTGTGTTAGAGGTGGCAGTTGCAAAAACACCGGTGGTGGTTGCGTATAAACTCTCTCCTCTTTCATATATGATTGCAAAGCATCTTGTAAAAATAAAAAATGTATCGCTTCCAAATATTATTATGGGGAGGAAAGTTGTTCCGGAATTTATTCAAAAAGAGTGTAATGTTGACAATCTGGTCGAGGCAACAGCTAAGGTTGTAAATAATAAAAAATATCGTGAAAATAGTATCAAAGAGCTTGAAAATATGAGAAAAAAAATCATTCAAAAAAAAGCACCATCAGATATTGGGGCGGAGATAGTTTTAGATATTTTAAATGATTTTCTGTAAAATTTTTACAAAAGGCTTGATTTTTCAAATAAAGGGTATATTATAACTCTATCTTTTAATCGCGGGATAGAGCAGTCTGGTAGCTCGCAAGGCTCATAACCTTGAGGTCAGTGGTTCAAATCCACTTCCCGCAACCAATTTTTACTACATTCAAAATACTTGTCAGTGGATTACATCCAATTCGCTTAGTATTTTTGCGTGGCGACTTCATACCAAGCATTCGCGGAACTTCATTAAGATATTCTACGATTTTTTATTAACACCATAAAAAATCAACAATATCTAAATTTCGGTTCCCGCAACCAATTTTTACTACATTAAACACTATATCCAATCAATTTATTTCTTTTTTCTTTCTGGCAGTTCAGGATACATTGCAATGAAAAGTTGTTTTAAAAATTCTTTATTATCTATATTATCAACCAAAATCATATCCTTTGCACCATCGTATGGAGGTTCCATAATAGCATTAGGGAGAAGTTTTTTTGCCGTTTCAACCGGTTTTACAAGAAATCGATTATCGCAGATATAGGCTATAATTTTACCCCTGAAATAGATAATATATTCACCCATCATTTTTATATAGGTTATGTCCTCTAAATCTGATAATTGTTCTAATATAAAATTAAGATATTCTTTATCGGTTGACATATTATTCTTTTATATCAATTATTGTGGAAGATTTAAGTTTTTCAAAATATTTATTTGAGTAGGCATCAAGTTTATTTTGAAAAATAATGTATTTTATTTTTTCTTTTTCCTCTGCTGATACGGTTGGAGTATATAATTTTTTATCACATATAAATAATATTGTTTTTGCACCGTTTAATTCTATTGTTTCAAGCGGTGTTAAAAGAGGAGCATTCTTTGTTATATTATGCAATGTTTCTTGCATTTGCGAATCGATTATATTCATTTTGAAACCGCTTCCGATTTCACCGTATGCGGTTGCTATTTTTTCAAAATCATCACAGTTTTTTACATCTTTTATCCTATCAGAATCATTATCATTTTTTAAAATAAAGGGGATAAGTGTGTATTCATAAGTGCCAATTGAATTTTTATCTTCGACGAAGTTTTCAACTTCGCTGTCTTGAACCTTGATATAACTTCGTAATACTTGCATTACAAATTTGCTCCAGATTATATCTGCCTTGATTTGTTCATTTAAGACATCTTGAGAAACGCCGGATTCCTTTAAAATATCCTCATATCCATTTGGTCCGAGTTTTAACAATTGTGCCATACGAGATTTTGCAGATTCTATTTCGTCAGGGGTTGCGATAATATTGTATTTTCTCGCCTCTGCAATTTTGATTTTATCATCAATCATTTCTTGAAAAACATTTTTTTCAATTAAATCATCCGGCATATTGATATTGCTATGTTTTAAAAGTGAAGATGAAAGTTTTTTTCTTTGCTCAACGTCATAGGAAGTAATTATACTGTCATCAATTATAGCCTTTATACGAACAGAATTTGCAAATGTTACATTTGATATACAAAGAATTACAATAAATAAAAATTTATAAAACATTTATTTTCCCCTTTTAACTTGTTGGACCAAGTCCAAAACTTGATGATATAGTTCCCAATGTCTTGAAAGTAAGGCTGAAATAAACTGCCTTATCACCGACATAGTCCCTATCCCTTGTAAATTCATTTATAACATTTAATGCAAATCTAAAGCAATCATTTTCATAAACAACTCCACCAATTATATTTATATCCCTATTTTGATACAAATCATATCTGTTTCCGGCAAAAATTCTCCAATTATTTGTAAGTTGTGATGAAAGATAAGCATTAATTTCATCCTTTCTTACCGGTAAATCATCTTCTATAAACATATTTCGTAAGTAAACATAATTAACAGTTAAATTTAATGCTCTTGGTCCTATGTATAAATTTACATCATTTCTGTGAATACGGAAATTACTGTTGGACATTCTTGTTTTATATTGAAGTTTGAAAAAGCTTGATGGAGAATAAGATATATCGGCAACTATATCAGATAATCCCGAATCGTTTTTAAGCCCACTGTTTTCTAGATATATATCATCCGGCACATCAATGTTATAATTTTGTCCTATGAACAAAGAAAGTTTCTGATTATTGTTATAATTTTGTATGAAGTTTAATCCATAATTTACTCTTGTTCCAGATTCAAAGACATCGTATCCTGAAAATCTGTCAGAAGAGAAAAGATTTTCAACTTCCAATTCCATATATTTACTATCCATATTCGGGATTTCCGGATCTCCGCTTTGTTTATTGGAAGTTATAAATTGAACAACGGGTTGTAAAATTTCCGTGCGATTAGCATAGGAACGGTATAATGGATATTTCCACATTAAATCAGCACTGACTTCACCACGCGATTTTGTTCCCGAATAATAAGATGTTTCACCAGAATCGTTTGTATTATGTATATCATCAAGAACATATAAATCACCTCTGGCACTAAAAGTTAAATCTAACAAATGTCCACCACTTGTTTTGAACGGTTGTGTATATTTAACAATAGAAGAAGTTCTGAAATTTGTTTCATTTTTTGAACCTGTGTTATTATATTCCCTTATTATATGAGAAGTATTCAAGTTTAAATCCCAATATCCGCCATAGGAATTTGGTTCTGATACTCTTCTATAATCAACGATAGGTAAAACCTTTGGTGTATAGCTGTCAGTTAAATTACGCAAATCTTGATAAAAATAGGTATTAGCGGTTAAATAACTTCTGTTGTATGCACCCTCTATTCCTATTTGTGAAGAAAGCCATGGGTCAGAATTGAAATCGTAAAGTCTTAGATAAGTATCGTCAGATGTTCTTTCTATATTTGCAATACCTCGCCATATATCATTTATTTCAAAATAGTTATTTGTTTTTAAATACCAACGCTTATCCTCCTCTCCGTTCTTTGCTTTAAAACTTGCATTGGTAACGCTTTGGAAATCCTTTTGATTAGTTCTGTATTCCGTAATAAACAATGTTCCCCTGTCTGATGTAAACATAGGGGTAACCGTCATATCATTATATGGATTAATTTTTATAAAAAATGGTGTTTGGACAATAGAACCCAAGTTAGAAGAGGTTCCAAATGACGGATATAAAAATCCTGATTTATTTTTTATTTGCGGAGTATAGCTTACAAGGTATGGTAAATAAAATATCGGGACATCAAATAAATACATTAAAGCATTGCTGTATGTTAAAGAACCATCATTTGTATCATGTTTAACCGTTTTTGCACCAATTTTCCATGTCGGAGTATCACCGCAACCGCTTAAACCTTCTTTACAAGCAGTATATTCAACATCGTGAAGAATCACTTTATCCTTACTTACCATTTCGGCACTTTTTGAAGAGGCATAAGAATTTTCACCGAATGATATATCGGTTTTACCTATAGAAGCATTTTCATTTTTTGTATTGATTACCATATTTTCGGTAACCATTTTACCGTCTTGATTGTCGATATTCACACTTCCCTTTGCCGTGATTTCATTTGTGTTTGTATCAAATTCCAAAGTTTTTGTTTTTAATTTATTTTTGTTATAATCAATATCAGAATAACCCACAGATGTGAAAACTCCTGTATTTTTATCATATACTATTTCATCTGTTTCAAAAAAAGTATCCTGTGTTTTTGTGGTAGCAAAAGCAGAAATTGATAATAAGAAAGTAAAGAAAATAGATAAATATAGGCGTTTCATTTGATTATGCTTTCTTATTCCTTTTAAATTTTATAAATGATATTTTCTTTTCGGAATAAAGTATCTTAAACAAGATATATATTATTGCGATAGTCAGTAAATATACAAGAGGATACAAATTCATTTTTACCCTTAAAAAATTAAATATGGAAATGTAGCCCATTTGGATTATAACCATACCTATTACGGCAAATATCATATTTTTATTTTCACTTCGTTTGTTAAGCGGTGCTTTCAGAACTGCAATCAATGCAATTAAAGTAAATATTAAACAATAAAGTGGCATTATTAATCTTTTGTGTAATTCAACTAAATATTTAGGATAAGTTTTTTCATCGGCATAGCCCAGTTCACGAGCAAATATTATTTCAAAGTTGCCCAGTTCACTTGCCTTTACATTTCTTTGTGATGTAGTGTTGATTACACCTAAATCCGCTGTATAACGTTCAAAATTACCAACCGTGTATTTATCCTTTACCTTTTCCTGTATACTTCCATGTTCAAGGGTTAAGGTTATATTGTTTTTGCTTGCACTGACAATTCCCTGCTCAGCTAAAATAGTTCTTATTCTGTTAGGCGTGCGTTGATCGTTAATGAAAATATCCGTTAAAATATTATTTGATGAATTATTCACATAAATTGTAAGTCCAGAGGTTAGCTGATTAAACTCCCCTTCCTTTATAAGAAGGGCGGAAAGGTCGTTTCTTGCCTCATACGCAAAGGTTCTATATTTCTTTGCATAAATAGGGGCAAGCCTTAGTGTAATAAAATATAAAAAAATTGTCATACACACGGCAATATAGATTGCTGGTTTGGCAAGTTGTTTTATATTCATACCTATTGCCTCCATAATAATCAATTCTTTGTCCGAAATAAGTCTGTTATATACGAAAAGGACAACTGCAAATAAGGCAATCGGTAAAATAATAGAAATTAAATCCGGCAATAACAAGGAGGTCATTTTTAAAAATGTCCACATTGAAAGGTTATTATTTACCAAATATGAAAGTAATCTTATTATTTGAGAAAACCAAGCAATACCAAGCAAAATTGATGATACTATCAAAAGTCCAAATAATATTTGTTTTGAAATGTATTTTTCTATTATTGATATGTTATACAAATTTTTTATTTTCATAGTTTTATGATTTTACTATTGTTTTTTTTATTTTTAAAGTGTTTTTTTATGAATCGATTTTTAGTTTTGGTCCTTTTTTAAAAAATAAAACTTTCTTTACAAAATACAACTTTTAATTTAAAGTAAAAAGTGGCTTATAAGTTTAAGCTGGGACTTCATAAATCCCTTCGCTGAAAAAAAGGATATTTATCCTTGCCTTCCTCACTTTTGTGAGGAATGTAGTTATATAAGGCATATTTTTATATGCTCGAAAGTGCTACGCCATTCAGCGATGGTTTATGAATTCCTCACCAAATAAAGAAAGGAAATCATAATGAAACGCTGTATATACTCTATATTAATCTATATTATAATAAATTGTTCTGCACATTCGCAAACTTATATTGAATTTAATATTTCTGATAAAACCGTCAGTTCAATAAATGCCATTGCAACGGATTTTATCAATGACATATATGATAAAGCCTGTGTGACGGAGAATAGTTGTAAGGAATATGATAAATCTATTCCTTTGACCTTAAAATTTGGAAAAAACGGAGAAAGTTTTTCTTTAAGTAATAATAAGTTGGAAGATATGAAAATAATTAAGCAATTTTATGATGAAATTGATAATTACAAACTTTATGTAGATTTATATAATTCATTACAATTACAAACAGAAGATTTGCAAAATATAATTCCTGAATGTGAAATAAAAGATTATATGATTGAAAAAAATGCAATTAATACAAATGATTTATGCAATTTATTTTTCAATTGCTATGATAAACATATACAAACTTCTATGGCTTTTTATATTAATGCGAAAAATAATGATTTAGTTTGTATAAGGAAAAATGATGATTCTGCTTATCTTTGGTATTATAAAACCAAAAACGGTTCTTTTGCAAAAGATATTATGATACTTTCTGAAAAGTATTCATATCACTTTCAATGTGAAAAAGCAAGCTATTGTATAGAAAAGCAAGATTATGACACAGATAAAAATTGTAACTGTGTTTTACAGGCAAAAGAATTTCTTCTTAATAATGATATTTGTTCCGGAAAATCGTGTAAATCAAATGATAAAAATATTGAAAATCATTATGAGGGAAGAGATGGAAAATTGTATCATAAGAAAGATAATAAAGAGTGTAAAAAATAATTTTATTAAAATTTTACTTGATATATAAAAAAATAAATAGTAAAACAAAAATTGGAGAAGGATGAAAGGGTTGAAAAGGAATGCAAAAGAGATATTACTTATTTCCGATATTACTTATTGGTGTGATAGGTGTATCTGCCCTTGAATCAAGGAGGTCTGGGGGCTTATTTTTTAAAGATACGTCCCCAGATTTTTCTTTATCTTCCAATGTTGCAACTATTGATGATATTATTGCTGAGGCTCCAAATTCCGCTTTTCTTCCATCTGACAGCGATATTATTGAATACCAAGATGTTGCATTAAATGATGATGCGGATAATTCTTCTTTTGATGATTTGGAAAACGATAATGTTATAGAAGTGCAAGTATCTTCTGTTCCAGAAATTAAAGTTGAAGAAGCCGTAAAAGAAGTATATGTTCCCAAAAATGAGGAAAAGGTTGCATCTGTAAAATCCAATCCTAAACCTGTGGCGGTATCAAAAAATCTTCCAACTTCCCGTCAATTAACTAAAGCAAAAAACAATAACCCTGTTAGTGTTGATTCTTTTCCTAATGTAATGGTTAATGAAGGGGAGGAAGTATTGGTATCCGTATCTGAAAATAAAAATCCTGTATACAGGAATCCCGTGCCGGTAACACGCCCTGTTCCGATACCCGTAAAGCAAACTGTTGCCCCTCAACCTATTATAAATAATGATGATTATTTTGAAGAAGAAGTCGCAAATGTTGATGAAAATCCTTTTGGTGTTTCCGTTTCAAATATCTCAACAAAAAATAGCGGTAATTTTAAAAGAGCTTTGAACTCTGTAGAAGTGTCTGAAAATTCGGACAAAAGAAAAAGTGATATTTCATTCGGTCAGGCAAATAATCCGTTTGTGAAGGCTTTTTCCGCTATTAAACCGGAAAAGAAAGATGATGAAGTTGTTGCTTCCTCCAAAAGGTCAAAATCCAAAAAAGAAAAGGTTGTCGCTTCTGTATCTCCTAAGAATTTGAAAAGGGATTTATATCATACTTATATTTCTGATAATCAATATTTATCTCCTGCTGAATATTATGATGATGAAGATGAATTTTATGATGATGCAGAAGAATATGATGAACAATATGCAGAAGATGAGGATTTCGCCTATGAAAAAAATGTTGGAGATGCTTTAGAGGGTGATGTAGGTCCTGTAAATGTAAATAAGATTAAGGAAAAATTTCAAAATGCAAAAAAATCTTCTGATTTACCAAGTGGACCTTTGAAAGTCGGTAATCGTGAAGTTTTGCAAATGAAGTTGGACTTTGAACCTGACAGCAGTGCGATAAGCGGGGAAAGTGTAAATATTATTCGTTCATTTGCGCAAATTGCAACTGATCAACCAACAAATTCCATACAAATTGCAATTTCTGAAAAGGTTATGAATGATCCAAAGGCAAAAAAACTTGCCGCAAGACGACTTGCCATTGTCAGCAATGTGTTAAGGAATGCCGGAATTTCCGATAAGCAGATTAATCCCGTGCTTACAAACAGAGATGCTGATTCTTTTTCATTCAGAGTTGTAAGTAATGATACATTTGACAGATTAAAGGTATCTAAGGGAACTGATATTTTTGGTGAAGAAGAAAATGTTCAAGAATATAATTTAATGAGATGGTAGTCGTGTCATTTTTCAAAAAGTGCTTTAACAAAATTGTTAATTTTATATTTCCCGCACAGTGTGTTATTTGCAGAACTTTTATTGAAAACAATGATGGTATTTGTTACGAATGCCTTAACAAAATTGATTTTATAACTGATCCAAAATGTGCGTATTGCGGTTATCCGTTTGAAATAAAATTTTCAAATAAAAATAATCTTTACGTATGTCCCAGATGTTTGAAATTGAAACCTAAATTTGATAAATGTGTAAGCAGTGTCCGTTATAATGATGCGTCAAAGAAAATCATTCTTCCGTTTAAGCATGCGGATAAAACAAATTATGCAAAAATTATGGGGCGGATGATGGCATCTACCGTTTCTCCATTTATAGAAAAAGTGGATTTTATTGTGCCTGTTCCTATACATCTTAAACGTATGCTTAAAAGAAAGTATAATCAGTCGGCGTTGCTTGTTGGTGTTATTTCATCTATCACTGGGAAACCGGCCTTATACAATACTCTTGTAAGAAGACATTTCAAAGAATCGCAAGGGCATCTTTCCGTTAAGGATAGAAAATTGAATGTAAGCGGTGCATTTGCCATTAAAAATCCTTTTAAAATAAAGGGCAAAAATATACTTATTGTTGATGATGTGTTTACTACCGGTGCGACAATAAATGAATGTGCAAAGGTTTTAAAATCTGCCGGTGCAAGGCGAATCTTTGTTGCGACATTTGCAAGAGTTGTGAAATAAATATCTTTTCCTTGTAAAAATTTATAAATTATGTAAAATTCCTATTATAAAAAATAAGTTATAGGAAAAAATTATGGCAAAAGAAAGAATCCTTATTACATCTGCACTTCCTTATGTTAACGGAATACCACACTTGGGACATTTGGCTGGTTGTCTTCTTCCAAGTGATATTTATGCAAGGTTCAACCGTCTTATCGGCAACGAGGTCCTTTATATAGGTGGGACTGACGAACACGGGACTCCTTCTGAAATAGGGGCGAAAAAGGAAGGTATGGATGTGTATGATTATACAACAAAGTATCATAATCTTCATAAGGATATTTATGAAAAATTTAATCTTTCGTTTGATTATTTCGGGCGGACTTCGTCAAAGGAAAATATTGAAACTACCCAACAAATTGCACGGGAGCTTTTCAAAAACGGTTATATAGAAGAGCGTGAAAGCGAGCAAATGTTCTCAATCACCGACAATATGTTTTTGCCAGATAGGTATGTGATTGGGACTTGTCCTTATTGCGGGGCGGATAATGCGAGGGGTGATCAATGTGAAAAATGCACAAAGGTTTTGGATGCAAAGGATTTGATAAATCCGCGGTCTGCAATAAGCGGGGCAACGGATTTGGAATTTAGGAAAACTAAACATCTTTATATAACTCTTTCAAAATTAAGTGATAAGGTTCGGGAGTGGGTCAATTCGCGTAATTGGAACAAACTTACCATAGGAATCGCGAACAAATGGCTTGATGAAGGGTTAGAAGACAGAAGTATTACCCGCGATTTAAAGTGGGGTGTGCCTGTTCCTGCCGATGTATTTCCGGATATGGATGGAAAAGTTTTTTATGTATGGTTTGATGCGCCTATCGGTTATATTTCCATTACAAAGGAGCTTCTTGGTGATGAGTATAAAAAATGGTGGCGTTTGGATGGTGGTGCGGATAATGTTCGTTATGTTGAATTTATGGGAAAGGACAATGTGCCTTTTCACTCTATCACCTTCCCTGCAACACTTATAGGGGCAGATGAAAATTACAAAAAGGTTGATGTGTTAAAGGGGCTTAGTTATTTAAACTTTAACGGTGGTAAGTTTTCAAAATCTGCGAATCGCGGGATTTTTGCGGATCAGGCGATTGAAGAGTTCGAGGCTGATTATTGGCGTTATTGGTTAATAAAAAATGCTCCGGAAACGGATGATACTGATTTTACATTTGAACGATTTGCAGAGGAAATTAACAAGGATTTGAATGATGTCCTTGGCAACTTTATACTTAGAGTTTTGAAATTTTACAATTCAAAATTTGGACTTGAGGTTTTGCATAATGCAAGGAACAGTGAGAAAGAGCAAGAAGTTATTAAAACTTTATCGGAAAAGGTTGCGACTTATACAACCCTTTTACAAAATATGGAATACAGAAAGGCGATGAGCGAACTTCGTTCCATTTGGGTACTTGGCAACGAATATATTGATGAAATTGCACCTTGGTCAGTTTATAAGACTGAACCGGAAGTCGCGGGCAAAATTCTTGTATTCGCAATGAACCTTATCCGTATATTTATGATACTTGCGCGTCCTATTATTCCGAACACTGCTGAGAGAATTTTGGGGAAACTTGCCTCTGACGGGGATTGGATTTTTGATGTGGAAAAGGAAATGTCCGTTATTTCAAAAGGACATAAGTTTTCTATCCCTGAATATGTATTTACAAAAATTTCGGCTGATAAGATTGCTGAGCTTAATGAAAAATACAATAAGTAATTTACTTTATAATTTCAAAAATGATTGTATCAAGGAGTAGTTGCCCTGCCCTTGATACTTTTATTTTATTATCATCAAAGGTAAGAAGGTTTTGGATTTGAAAATTCTCTACAAGATCCTTATTCACAAAATGCCAAAACGAATCACCTATCACACTTTCAAAGGTTTTAAAATCAAGTCCCTTTGTTTGGCGAAGTCCCATAATGATAAGCTCCTCCGCCCTTTCCTTTTGACTTAGGAAATTTTGGAATGTGTTCCCTTTTGTAATTAAATTTTTCCATTCGGTTATAGTCGGCGGATTTTCATTTATTATAAACGAATCGGTTTTTATACGGCTTGCCGAGGCAGGACCAATTCCGATATAATCGCCACCTTGCCAATAATTAATATTATGCTTGCTTTCAAATGATGGTTTGGCGTAGTTGGAAATTTCGTATTGTGGGGTGGAATCGTTTAAAAAGTCATTTGTGAAGTTGAACATATCAACTGCAATATCTTCATTGATAGGGGTACAATCACCTCTGTTTATCATATTTGCAAGCTTAGTATTTTCCTCCACAATAAGTTCGTAAAGGGAAAGGTGTGGAAGGTTTAGGGATTTAATTTGTGCCAGCTCTTGCTTCCATTCTTTTAATGTTTGATTTGGATAGGCATAGATAAAATCGGCTGATACATTATCAAAAAAATTCCTTATATCATTAAGGCTTTGAAGTGCATCGGTTGATGAATGTATTCTTCCTAGAAACTTTAATGTATTATCGTTTAATGATTGAATGCCAAGGGAGATACGGTTAATACCAGCGGATTTTAAATCCTTTAATTTTTCAATGGTGATTGTTTTCGGGTTTGCCTCCATTGTGATTTCAATACTCTTTTCTATACCCCAAAGGGTAGCAATTTTTTCCACAATTTTATTTACTGTTTCAATTGGTATAAGTGAGGGTGTGCCACCGCCGAAATAGATACTGCTTATTTGCCTATCATTCGTTATATGATGAAAAAGTTCTAATTCTTTTAAATAAAAATCGGTTAAATCTTCCATACCGTTATGGCAAGGAAAACTTACAAAATCACAGTAATAACATTTTGAAAGGCAGTAAGGATAATGGATATAAATGCTAGTTGTTTTCATCAGAATCAAGCTTTACATCAACATCGATAAATTCTTCCATTGGGTTTGTTTGTGTGACAGGTTTCTTTTTCGGTTTTGATTCCTTTTTAACCTCTTCCTCTTTTTGTGGTTCGGGTGTTGAGATTTGTTCCTCTACCATCTCTTTTTTAGATGTTGATTTTGGTTTAGATTTAAGTTCGGATTCTTTCTTTTTTTCCTCGTCCTCCAAAAACTTTACTAATTTTTCCATTGCAAAAGCTCTGTGGCTTATGGAATTTTTTTCTTCCTCAGAAATTTCGGCAAATGTGCGACCCATACCGTTCGGAACGAATATTGGGTCATATCCGAATCCGGTTTTGCCTCTTGCCGGAAAAACTATAAAGCCGTTACATCTTCCCTCAAAAATATGGGTAGTTTCGTTTGGAATAGTAAGTGCGATTGTACAGATGAAGTATGCTTCACTATCCTTTCCGTTTAATCTTTCATTAAGTTTTTCAAATGCGTTTTCATAACCGCCAAGATCTTCGGCATAACGTGCGGAAAAAAGTCCGGGTTCGTCGTTTAATGCCTTTATACATAAGCCACTGTCATCAGCAAAGGTTGGAAGCTTTGTTTTTTCGGCAATAGTTTCGGCCTTTAATTTTGCATTTTCTGCAAATGTTGTGCCGGTTTCTTCTATTTCAAAGTCGTCCTTTAATATTTCCTTATATGGAACAACTTTTATATTAAAAGGTGAAAGCATTTTTTTAAATTCTGCTATTTTATGTTCGTTTGATGATGCGATTACAAATTTTTTCATAATAAATATTCTCCCTTAACTAATTGTTTGGACTTTTACCGTCGTAAAAATTACCGAATTTGAAGTATTCACCGACAAAGGCTACATCGACGGAACCGGTTGGTCCGTGACGTTGTTTTGCAACAATAATTTCTGCCATATTTTTTATGCGTTCAAGTTTTGCCTTCCATGATAAATATTCTTCGCTGTTTTCGTTTTCCGGTTCCTTTCTTTCATAATAGTAGGATTCACGATATACGAATAAAACTACGTCAGCATCTTGTTCAATAGAGCCGGATTCACGTAAATCGGAAAGTAGCGGTTTTTTGTCGTCACGAGCTTCCACAGAACGGGATAGCTGGGAAAGTGCAATGACAGGAACATCCAATTCTTTTGCAAGAATTTTTAATCCTCTTGTCATTTCGGAAATCTCCTGAACTCGGTTATCATTTTTCTTTCCACCCGGGGAATTAAGAAGTTGGATATAATCAATAACTATAAGTGACAATCCACCGCTTATTCTTTTTAATCTTCGACAACGAGTACGAATCGCGGAAACTGATAAATCCGGAGTATCGTCAATAAATATTGGAACAGTTCCCAATGCACGAGAATGTTCGGCGATACGGTTAAATTCTTCCTCTGTTATCTGACCTGTCCTCATTTTATGAGCGGAAACTTCTGCAGAAAATGAAAGAATACGTGAGGCAAGTTGGTCCGCCGACATTTCCAAAGAGAAAAAGGCAACCGGACCCTGTAAATTTTCCGGTCCACGTTTGTTTAAAACTTCGTTTGCGACATTGAATGCTATATTTACGGCAAATGCAGTTTTTCCCATACCCGGACGACCGGCAACAATCATCAAATCAGACGGATGAAGTCCTCCAAGTTTTTTATCCAAATTATCAATGCCGGTTGACATACCGGAAATAGAACCGTCACTTTGATATGCTTTTTCAATTATGTGTAAGGAACTTCTTAAAGTGTCTTCAAAATTTTGAAGTCCACCTTCGGAATAACCGGAGGTAGCTAAATCATATAATTTTTGTTCGGCTATTTGTATTTGATTTGTGGCGGAAGCTTCCTCTTCACTCTTATCACTGTCACCACCAAAGGCCGTATTCACAATATCTGTTCCGATTTCAATTAAGTCGCGTTTTATTGCACAATCGTAAACCAACTTTCCATAATCAGAAGCGTTTATAATTGACACTGCATTATTTGCAAGACTTTCAAGATAATCGACACCACCTATTGCTTCTAATTCACCGTTTTGGGTTAAGTAATTTTTAAGTGTAATAATATCGGCAAGATGTCCCTTTTCAATCAACCTTACACAGGCCTCATAAATTTTTTTATGGGAGCTTTCCACAAAATGTTCCGGAAGTAAAAATTCGGATACCTTTTCCAATGCCTTATTATTTGTGATAATTGCGGAAAGGAGAGCTTGCTCTGCCTCCACACTTGAAGGTGGTTTTCGTAAAAAATCTCCGTTCATATTATTTTGTGTATTTGCCATAAACAATCCTTTAAATACTTAATGTGTTTTTGATTTTATATAAATTTATACTAAGTTTCAAGTAATAAATAAAAAATTCCCCCTTTGACTAAAAGGAGGAATTTTATGGTTTAACAATGAATTATTTTGTGCTTACAACAGGCATAATTTCTCTTGCTGTTCTATCTTGTAATCTTCCAAGATGGTGTTTGAAAGCAATTCTTGGATTTTTATTTGATATGTATAAAGCACCACTTGATGTAAAGTGAAGTATTATTACAAAAGCAGTAAATATACCAAATATTACCTTTGAAAGATTTTCTTCACCTTTTAAGCAAGAAGTTGTTGCTGTGTAAATTAAAAATACTATATACAAATCTATTATTAATGAGAAGAAGAATAGAATATAGTAATTAAATGCAATTTGATATGCAACGAATGCAAGCGGATACATAAATATGCATGATGCAACTGCTTTTAATGATGTTTCAAAATTCATTTCACCCTTTGCTAGGTATGAAAAGAATAACATTATTCCTGCCAAACCGAATGTAATAAGTAATGCATATATAGGCATTAAGATAATTGCAGAAATTGCACCGATAAGTGTGATATGTGCAATATTGAATATTATCTTGATACCAGCGGTTAAAAGTCCATACATTAAAACCTTTACTATTGCATTTTCGTAATTGCCATCGGCTTTTATTGATGTGAAATATTTAACAGGATGTAACATCATATAAAATGCATCAGTTAAGAATTTTTCAATGTTTATTTTTTTGACTTTTTTTTCAGCTGTTTTGAAATAATTCTTTGCTGTTTCTACTACTTCCGGATTTACAACTGATTTTTTTGCAGTTGTTTTTTTCATTTCAACTTTTTTAGACGTAGCTTTTTTTTGTGTAGAAGTTTTTGTAACTTTCTTTTTTGCAACCATTTTTATCTCCTTATTTTTTGTTTAACGATTTTATTATATGTTAATTTGTTTTTTAAATCTACAAAAATAATTTAATAATTGTATTATTTTTCATTTTATACTATATTATTTTAATAAAAGTTTTAAGTAATGGGAATAAAATGATAAAAGTTGCAATTATAGGCAGACCGAATGTTGGTAAATCAACTTTGTTTAACAGACTTGTAAAAAGAAATGTTGCAATAGTTTACGATACTGCCGGAACTACACGCGATGTAAAGGAATATGTTGTAAAGGATGATGACGACTTTATGTTCACTTTACTTGATACTGCCGGACTTGAAAAGGCGGATAAAAATTCTATTGCCGGAAGGATGACAAGCAAAACTATTGATGCTATTAAATCGGCAGATCTTATTCTTTTTATGATTGATGCAAAGGCATCGATACTTCCGGAGGATATTTATTTTGCCAATGTTGTAAAAAAGCAAAACAAACCTGTCATACTTATTGCAAACAAAGCAGAAAATATGAATAATTTTCGAAATAATCTTGGGGAGTTTTACAAACTTGGCTTTGGCGATGCTATGCCTTTGTCGGCTGAGCATGGGCAAGGGATAATTTCTCTTATAGATAAACTTAAAGCCGAAGTTAAAAAAATTGAATCTGCAAAAATTCCTGAGGCAGACGTTGAAGGTTTAGATGATGATGAACTTAAAGACATTATTGAAATTGTTGAAAGTTCACAGGATGAAACTCCGCTTGATTTAAGTGTAAGAATTTCAATTATCGGGCGACCAAATGTCGGTAAATCAACCTTAGTAAATACTCTCCTTGGTGAAGAACGCGTTCTTGTCGGAGATGAAGCCGGAATCACTCGCGATTCTATTGATACTGATTTTGTATATAAAGGTCGTGATGTAAAGCTTATTGATACCGCCGGACTTAGAAAACGGGCAAAGGTTTATGAGGAGTTAGAAAGGTTATCTACTGCAAGGTCTATTGAAGCAATTAAAAATTCCGATGTGTGTATTATTGTTATTGATGCAACCTTGGGAATTGATAAGCAGGATTTAATCATTGCAAATGTCGCGGTGAATGAAGGTAAAGGACTTATCTTCGTTCTTAATAAATGGGATTTGATAAAGGATAAAAAATATATCCTTGAACAAATAAAGGATAAATTGGAAGAGTCGTTTGCACAGGTTAAAAATATTCCTCTTGTTTGCATTTCTGCATTAAAATCCGTTGGTGTTAAAGAAATGATGAAGGAAGCATTTGAGGTTTATGATTTACGCAACTTGCGAATCTCTACCGGAAAACTTAATAAATGGTTGGAAAGAGTTGTTATTAAAAATCCGCCTCCACTTTCACGACTTAAACGTCCTATGAGTATTAAGTATATTACTCAAAGTGCGATTAAACCTCCGACATTTACTTTGTTTGTTGGCGGGGCGTCCATTCTTCCTGATAATTACAAACGTTATCTTTTGAATTCGTTGGGAGAAGAATTTGGATTTGATAAAATTGTAATAAGGCTTAAAATAAGAACAAGTAAAAATCCTTTTAAGGATAAAAAATAAAAAAAAGAGAGGGAAAAAATTATGAAAAAATTTTTGAAATTAAGTTTGTTAATATTACTTTTTATTGCAATTGATTTTTTAACAAAAACCTATGTGCTGTATATGTGTGATACATCTGTTTTCCCATTGGAATTTTATGGTAATTACGAATATTTATATCCAACTATTTTACAAATAAAAACTATTAATCCATTTTTCAGGATACTTTTGGTTTGGAATAACGGGATTAGTTTTTCTATGTTATCATCAAATTCACAACTTGTTCGTTGGGGATTGGTTGTATTTGCACTTTTAATAGTATTATACCTTATCAAATTCTTGAAAAAGGAGCAAAACGGTGTCATTCAATTTTCTCTTATCCTTATAATTGCGGGAGCGTTGGGAAATATTATAGATAGAATTCGTTTCGGTGCAGTAATAGATTTCTTGGATTTCCATATCGGAAATTATCATTGGCCGGCATTTAATGTGGCAGACATTTTTATTTGTGTCGGTGTTGCAATAATTATTATTCACAGCATATTTTTTCATAAAAAAAGTTAGTGTGATTTTATACTTATAGATTTTATAACCTTCTTTTATTAAAATTTATAAAAGGAGGTTGTTATGCGAAAACTTATGTTAAGATTGCTTCCATACATTATTTGTGTATTGACCGGAATTGTAATATTTTTTATAGAACGATTTACTCTTAACCCTGATATTCAGAGTTTAGTACTTAATATATCATCGGGATTGATAAGTGTGCCTTTTGTATTTATATCCTATGAACTTGTAAAAAATATTACTGAAAGAAAATTAAGGGCACGAATCAATACATATATAAAATATCATATTGAAAAATCTTTGTTTGGAGTTTTGAAATATTTTTATGCCTGGTTTTATCCCACAGAAAAAAATCCTATTATTATAACTGATGCAAAGTTGGATACTTTGTTTGATTTGGATATTGGACGATTAGAGCGTTTCTTTATGGAACGCAAAATGCTTGGCTTTTTTGTTTATAAAAATATAACTTCTTTGATTGATGAAATGAAAATGGTGATTGAAAATCCTAACCTTAATTCCTATATATCATCAGAAGAAATGGTTCATTTTATGGATATTCTTCGCAACATAAATTTAATTAAAAAAGCAACTTTGGAGTTTATAAGTGAGGATAAGGATACCAGATTTGTAATAAAAGATGATCCGAATCCTCATAATACAGAATTGGAACTGTTTAATAATGATATAAAAATTGATGTAGGGGAATTTGGTGATATAGAAAAGGATAAACTTCTTGAATATTTCAGGGTGCCAACAGAAAATATTGAAATATTGTCAAAACAAATTCTTGCTTTTCTTAATGATACAGAAATTATTTTGGAGCTTATGAATATTGATTTTTGGAGCGAAGATTATCCGTATGATTTAAAAAAATCACTTAACTAAAAAATTGACTTGCAAATTTTTAATTTTTTATCTATCCTTTGTGATGTTGTTCCCATCGTCTAGAGGTCTAGGACTCAAGATTCTCATTCTTGCAACACGGGTTCGAATCCCGTTGGGAATGCCAAGTCTATATACCGATTGCCAGTATCCGGCAACGAACCAGCAGTTCTAAAATTCCTCGCTAACACCGCTCGTCATTAAGAACAACTTCGTTCGGTGTCGAATCCCGTTGGGAATGCCAAAAGTTCTACCGTTTACCAGTATCCGGCAACGAACCAGCAGTTATTTAAATGACTTACTCTTCATCCAACATTTGTAAGAAGGATTTTTTGTTGCTATCGCTCCAGCCCATTAAGTATTTATCATTTACAAATATCATAGGGAGGCCGACTTCTCTTGCATTAATTTTATATTTTTTCACATATTCGTTGAGTTTTTTATAGTTATCCTTGTTTTCGGTTATATCGATTATCGGAAAGTTGACAGACGGATATTTCGCAACAATGGAAAGGCTTAAATCCTCCTTTAACTTTGCACAGAAGGGACAATTTGGTTGGGTAAAGATTACAACCTCCTTTGTCTTTGCAAAAGTTATTGTTGAATATAAAAATATAAAGCAAAATAAAAATATTTTTTTCATAATATCCCTCCTACTCAATACAACAATTAACAGCCTTTTTTATACTCTCTTTTAACTTAGACATAGTGCCGGATTTTTCCGCCTTTGCAGGCTCCGGTTTATCCTTTGCCACTTCCTTTATGTTCGC
>JAAVBO010000020.1 GCA_014803575.1 bacterium
ATGCAAAAGAAACTCGTAATCTTACCAGAATAAAAATTGATGATGTAAAACAACTTATAAAAGATACTCAGTTCGTATTGGATGAATTTTATTACGATAAGCAAATCGCATATATGCCAAGTCTCAGACCTAGTGCTATTATAAATCCAGTAGAAGATGTTTATAAATTGATAGAAACTATTGAATTTATGCTTGATAAATATGAGAAAGGTGAATGGGAAAAAGATAATGAACTTGATAGAAATGAAAACAGAGAATTATATGAGGTTATTTTCGGATTAAGACAGGCTTTGCATAATTCCGTAGCTAATGCTAGGGAGAATTCTCAATTTAAGGATAAATATATGGCATGGTGGGAAGCTTATCATGAGAATTTGATAACTTTGGCATTTGGCCGTGCACAGAAAAAATTAAATGACAAAATAAAGGAAGAGGCAGGCTGGGTTCCAGAATATTTCGACGGAAAAATTTCATATTCATATTATATAGATTATAACGGTCAAGAAATATCTCTTGATAATATAGAAAGGGATGATGAAAAACAAATTCTTTCACCAGAAATGGTCAAAGAAAGAATGGCAAAAGGTCTTTAATCCTTATTTAATTTATATTTATCATTTTCAAATATGATTATGTTTGAACGTCCGCTTAGCATATTTAATTTCTTCCTTAGATTATAAATATGTGTAGCGGAGGTCTTTGATTGGGAAATGCTTGAATAATCAAGGACATCTTTTAATATATCATTAAGCGATAGTCCATCCTTTGCATTATATAAAACTTTAAGTAAATCAAATTCAATTTGGGTAAGCTGTGTTGACTTTTCATTAAAAGATATTTTCCTTGTTTTTTTATTTACAACAAAGTCCAAAAAAGAAAATGTATTTTCAAAAATGTTTTTGCCGACAATATTCCTTATACACAAGGGTTTTGAAAAAACTAATTTATCAATAGTAAAATTATTTTTATTTTCCTTTAATACAGGAATGTTTGCTTCGGGTTTATCTGTTATTTCACAAAAACCTATATCTTCAAATATAGATTTGATAGTGTTAAAAAGTAATTTATTTTTTGTTGTAAAATATATTTTATTCATAACTTTATTATTGCATAAAGACTTGTAAAATTAAACTAAAAAATGTATATTAATTATAAGATTAATCAAATGGAGGTGAAAATGAAAAAATTTGTGAGTGTTTTAGCTGTTGCACTTGTTTTGACCGGATGTGCCGGTGTTTATACAAGAATGTCAAAAAGTGATTTAACTATACAAACAAAAATGTCTTCAACAATTTGGCTTAATCCGACTATGCCGGAAAAAACTTATATATATGTGCAATCAAGGAATACTTCGGATAATCCCGCATTTAATAATTTAGCTGTATCAATTAAAAAGGCTTTGATGGAAAAGGAGTATTTGATTACAAATAATCCTGATGAGGCAAACTTTATTTTGCAAACAAATGTGTTGAAGGCCGTTATGGTATCAGATGGAATAAATGCTGATCAGGCAACATCTTCTTCTGTTTTAAGTGGCACAGGTGTTGGTATTGCTGTTGGTTCAAAGAATAATACTGCAACTGCGGTAGGAGCCGGACTTCTTACTGCACTTGCATCTATGTATTTCGATGCAAACACAAAGGATAATTATTATGCAGTGCAAACAGATATAAGAATTACCGAAAGGGTAAAGCCTTATAATGCGGACAGTATTTCGCTTTCCTCACAGGGGAATAATACCGTGACTGCTTCTCAAAGTAATTCTGTTATGAATACAAAGTCTTATACAACTACTTTGACTGTAATGGCGAATCAGGTAAATTTGACGGTTGCAGAGGCGGTGGTTCCTATAAAAAATGCCATTGCCAATTCTTTGGCAGGATTGTTTTAGAATTGGGGTGAAAATCTCCTTTGTAATATAAGGGGATTTTTTGAAATAAAATAGTTGACAAAATAATAAAATTAGTTTAAATTATATTCCAACAGTTAACTAAAAGGGATTATAAAATGTCTGTAAGTAAAGAAAAATTTATTAATTATGTTGCAAGTGTCGTTGCTTTTTTTATTGCACTTTTTATTATAAATAAGGTTGCATTTCATTTTTGGCAATTTGATATTTTTAATTTAAAGCATTATAAATATTTTGGAAGATTTATTGCAAGCGGAAGGATTTTAAAGTCTCCTAAGTATCTTTCATTTCTAAGTGTTATGTTGGGAGCTTGCCTTGTTACATATTTTTCTGTTGTTGAAAGTTTTAAATTTGATTTTAAGAAATATTTCAAAAAAGATGAAAATTTGGAAAATGTTTCTGTGAAGGAAGATGTTAAAGAAGATATGGTTTCAAAAGAAGAGGTAAAAGAAGAAATTTCTCCTGTTAAAATGATAGAAGATGAAAATATCGCAAAATATGATGTTTATAATAATCCGGAGCGTGTGAAAGATACGGATATTGTTCGTGAAGTTCCCGAACCTCAATATAAAATCAGAGAAGAAGCAAAATCTTCTGCTGAAATTGATGAAGAAAAAGAGCGTGAAAAACTTCAATCCAAAATAAAGGAAGTTATGGAAAGACTTAAAAATAAAAATACTGATGAAGAAGAGGAAGAACCTGTTAAGAAAAAAGAACAAAGTATTTTGATGCCGATTCAATTTGATAAAGCAAAAAATGATGTTGAAATGAATTTTAAAACTATAACACCGGAGCAAAATGTTGTTATAGAAGAAACTCTTGTTTCCGCTGGGTTTAAATTATTAAGTGAAATAAGAATCGGTAAAACCGGAATTGATTACCTTGGTGTGTCAAAGTCCGGAATTACCATACTTCAACTTGATACGAAAGAAGGTAATTGGATGGCATCTGAGGATAATGTCGGTGGTCTTATGCCGGTATGGTTTTCCGAAGATAAACAGAAATATTCGCCTGTTGCCCGTGCAATAGAGGCAAGGAATACTATTTCTGAGCTTATAAAGGGAAAACTTGATTTACCGGTGAAGGCATTTGCTTGTCTTGCAAACAGTTCTGTTATGAATTATTTTGATATACAAGATGAATGGAAAGAAAATAATATTGAAGTTTTAAGACTTTCTTCCAATGAAACTATTGATGATATAGATAGTTTTGAAGAAAAATTTGCTCCATCAAGTGAGGAAGAAGTTGATGAGGCAACTATGAATACTTTGATTGAAATATTGGAAAAAGCTGAACTTCCTGAATAATATTTTATAAGTTGAAAGTCCTATTTCTATACAAATTTAGAATTGTAAATAATCTTTCTTTACTTTTCTTAATTTATTTTATATATTGTTATGCAAGTATTTTTTATTGATGCAAAAATTTAACAAACAAAGGAAACAAAATGTTTAAAAAAAGAAAAGATATAAACGAACTTGTAAATGAACTTGTTGGATTACTTAATCAACATAATCTTTCTGAGATTGAATATGAAAGAAACGGTTCAAGAATTAAAATTTCTAATTCAAAGGGTGGCGCAATTATTGCTGGTGGTGTAGTTCCTGCAAACAGTACATCTTCTGCACCTGTTTCTGCAAATACATCTGCACCTGCAAAAGAAGATTATTCAAATGCATTAAAATCACCTATGGTCGGTGTTGTTTATATGGCACCAGAACCAAATGCAAAATCATTTGTTGTAGAAGGACAATCCGTTAAAAAGGGTGATACACTTTGTTTAATTGAAGCAATGAAAACCTTTAATCCTGTAAAGGCACCAAATGATGGTGTTGTTAAAAAAATCCTTGTTAAAAATTCTGAAACTGTTGAATATGAACAACCTTTATTCGTAATTGAATAGGAAAGGAATATTATGTTTAAGAAAATTTTAATTGCGAATCGCGGAGAGATTGCCCTTCGCATAATTCGTGCTTGTCGCGAAATGGGTATTAAAACTGTTGCAGTGCATTCTACTGCCGACAGCGACGCTATGTATGTTAAAATGGCGGACGAATCTGTTTGTATAGGACCGGCACTTTCATCTGAATCGTATCTTAATAAATCAGCAATTATTTCTGCGGCGGTTGTGACTAATGCGGATGCAGTTCACCCTGGGTATGGCTTTTTATCCGAAAATGCAGAATTTGCTGAAATGTTGGAAGCTCACGGTATTGAATTTATTGGTCCTACACCTGAACATATTAAAAAAATGGGTGATAAGGTTGAGGCAAAAAGAACTGCCATTGAATATGGTATTCCTGTTGTGCCGGGAAGTGACGGAGCATTGGATAACATAAATGATGCCTTGAAAACCGCAAAAAAAATTGGCTATCCGGTTATTATAAAGGCTGCATCCGGTGGTGGTGGTCGTGGTATGAAAATTGCCTTTAATGAAGATGAGTTGAAATCTCAATATCCTATTGCAAAGGCAGAGGCAAAATCTGCATTCGGAGATGAACGTGTTTATATGGAAAAATATCTTGTAAATCCGAAGCATATTGAAATTCAAATTTTGGGTGATAAGTTTGGTAATGTCGTAACTCTTGGTGAGCGTGATTGTTCCTGCCAAAGAAAAAATCAAAAGCTTATCGAGGAGGCTCCTGCAACAATACTTACAAAAAAAGAGAGTACCGATATACAGGCGATTGTTAGAAATGCTATGGCAAAAATGGGCTATCGTGGTGTTGGAACTATTGAATTCTTATTTGAAAACGGACAATTCTATTTTATGGAAATGAATACCCGTCTTCAAGTTGAACATCCGGTTACCGAACAAGTATTCGGACTTGATTTGGTTCGTGAGCAAATTCGTGTTGCACAGGGTGAAAAACTAGGGTTTACACAAGATGATATAAAACCAACCGGTCATGCGATTGAATGTCGTATTAATGCGGAAGATCCTGAAACATTTATACCATTCCCTGGAACTGTAAAATATTATCATGCTCCAGGTGGACTTGGTGTTCGTGTTGACAGCGGTCTTTACAGCGGATACAAAATTCCATCGTGTTATGATAGTATGATTGCAAAAATCATTGTATTTGCTCCTACAAGAAAGGATGCAATTATAAGAATGCATCATGCACTAAACGAATTTGTTATTGACGGAGTTAAAACTTCCATTCCTTTATCACAAAAAATTCTTGCACAGGAAGAGTTTAAAAAGGGAACTTATCCAATTCATTGGTTAGAGGATTTTATTAAATCTGAAAGGGCTGAAAAAGAAGAAGTCGAAAACCAAGAGGACAAAAAGGAAGTAAAGAAAACTTCAAAATCAAAAAAGAAAAAATAAAAAATCCCCTCCTTGTGAGGGGCTGTTTTTTATTTGAATTTTCCATTTGCATATAATCCCAAAATATGGTATTATAAAATAGATTAAATAAAAAAAAGGAGTTATATTATGATGCAAAAAAGCCCTATGGGGGGGGGTAAATAGTTCTGTAAAATCAAAGAGTTATATTCAACAATTCTTTAAAATATCTCTAATTTATTTAAGTTTATTTTTTATATCATTTAATGTGAAAGCCGAAGAAACAAATGTTTATACAGCTATGCAAGTAGAAAATCTTTGTATAAGACTCAAATCAATATTTGCCGGCGATATAAATTTTTCGAATAATAAAGAGTATAAATCATGTATTGAATTTAGTTGTGAATGTTATGACAGCAATCCTGAATCCATAAAACAAGTAATATTTGCTATGGATGTATGTGATAAAAAATTTAAATCGTATAAAGAATCTTTAAAACAAAAACAGGAAGACGTAAAAAATGGGACTTCTGAACAAGCAGAATGGTTTAATAAGAAAATAGAAGATTATACGGAAACTGATGCTGCCGATTATATAAATAGTAGACATTTGTATGACGGCAAATTTAGTTGTACAAAAACCAGAGAATTACGTTGGACTTGTGAGAATGATAAATATACATGTAGTCTTTTTGGCTTAAAATCTCAACCAAATAATCCTCCAAAATATAAATGCGACCCTATTATATCAAAGCAATCAAATGATATCTTTTCTTCTTTGGAGAAAGAATCTTCTGATGATTCTTTTGAAAAATTGCAGGATGAAATGGATAATTTCTCTCTTTCCCATTTAACAGGAGAAAATAAAAAAACTACAGAAATACAGATTGCTATTGATAAGTTTTTAAATATAAGAGGCGAGGGTGGACATACCTCTTATAAAGGTGATGGAAACGGAAATTTTACTGTAATCCATAATGGTAAAACAACAAAAGTTCATGTTGATGAAAATAATAATGTGACACTACTTGAACAATAACCAAGGAGAAAAAATTATGAAGAAAGTATCAATTTTAACTTTAAGTTTAGTAATGTTAGTAAACAGTAGTGTTGTGTTTTCTGCTCCTAGGAAAAGAAGGAATGCGGGAGGTGTAATACCTACTGCAACTACAACCACCACCACACTTACACCTATTACTTTGGAAGAAGTAGAAATTCAAAATGCGGTGGAAGAATTGGAAGTAAGTATGATAGTCGAAAAAGAGAAAGAAATTTCTGATTTACTTTCCACACTTAGCAAAAATGTGCAAGATGCAAAATCATATTGTCTTGGAATTAAGGAAGATTTAAAAAATATACAAATATTAGCTGGTGTTTCAACTGGAATAAGTGCCGTTGGAACGATTACCTCAGGCGGGGCTTTGGCAACAGGTATCATAAAAAATGTAAAGGATAAAAAGATTGAAGAAAATAAACAAGAAAATAATGATATTGAAAAATTATTGAAAATGTCAGATACCGAATTTGAACAGGCTATTTTAAATGGAGAAGTTTCAAGGGTTTTAAGTGAACTTTCTGATAATGTAACAAGGGAAAATGTGAAAGAAAAACAAATTGCTGTGACCAAAGAAATTGATAAGGAAACAAAGAAATCTCAAACCCTCGGCAATGTGAGGACAGGACTTATGGCGGGAAGTATAGCTACCTCAGCGACTTCTACCATTACCTCCGGTATTAATATAAAAAAGCTTGATGACCTTATCAATAAGATGAAAGATTGTGATAAATCCGCAAATCAAATCAAATCCGATATATCTATGATAGAATCTGAAATAGATAATGTCGATGATTTGAAAGACAATGCAAGCTTTACAAAAGCAAAAAACATAACTCAATCTTG
>JAAVBO010000021.1 GCA_014803575.1 bacterium
GATTCGAAGTTGAGTTGGCGAGTAAAGAGGTTGAGGAAAGTGGACTTGCCCTCGCCAGATTTACCGGTAATGGCAACATGATCCCCACGAACTATTTCAAGGTCTGGGACAAAGGATTTAAACTTGGAATGTTTTTTGTAGTAGGTAAACGATACATCTTTGAAGGTGAACTTATGCCAATGTTTTATATTTTTCTTATGATAAGAAGATATTTGTGTTGTATCTGTTTCATCTTTTAAAACATTTGTAAGATTGTCAATGTGAGATTTGTTATTTAATACATTTTCAATAAAACTTTTAATCTCCTGAGTAATTTTTTCAAATGAACCATGTGAGGAAATCAGCATAATAATTATATTCAATCCATTTCCTGTTTTAATATATTGATAAATAAAATAACCAGTTGGAAGCATAAATAATAATAACAGTGCAATCTTTGAAATGAAAAAAGCATTTGCGGCATAACGTCTTTGTATTTTAGATTTATCAACATAAATGCAATATTTATTTTCCAGCACCTGCATTACAAATTTTAATAAATTTGTCTTTTTAACATTGCGTATGTTGTATAAGAAATCAGTAAAAGATTTTTCATAACTGTTTCTTGATTTGACTCTTCCTTTTACAAGTTGAAGGCGTCTTTTGTATGAAATATAAAGGTATAGGATTATGATGATACTTCCGACTGTGAAATATAATCCCATAACAGGAGCTTTTATATATGTATAAATAATAAACAACAGGGAAGATGTAAAATTATTTAAGTAATCATTTGATATCTTTACTACCCAATCGTCCAATAATTTAGCTACATCATTTAATGATGCTAAAAAATATCCAGAATTATTTTGCATATGCCAGAAGTAAGATTTATTAAACAGTTTTTCATAATATACATTTTTTAATTTGATTGATAAAATCCATCTTAGATATTCATCAAAATATGTGTTTATATAGTTGAAAAATATTACTAAAAATGAAAATATACAAATCATATAAAAATTAAAAATAGTTGCACTAGTATCATTTGATAAAGATTGAACAAGTCTTGATAACATTAACGGAACAAAAAAAGCAGAAACACCTCTTAATATACCGAATATATGATTAAAAATAAAACTTATCTTTTCACTTTTGTTATCCAAGGCAATCCAAGAAAGTTTATATATCTGATGTATTGTATTTAAAATTTATATTTCTCCTTAACTTTTTGATAAAAAGAATTATATCATATCTTTGCTTCCTTGTAAAGTTAAAAAAAGGCCTTGGGGGGGGGTAAATGCTTGTAAAATCAATAAATTAGCGTTTTATATACTTTACCACCATTTCTTTGTTTTACTTTTATAAAGATTTATTTTTTCACCCATAATAGGAGTAAGAACTTCTATGTTCGTATTTTTTGCCTCATTCAAAATCATATCAATAGATTCATTCCATGGATGCAAAGCCAAATCAAATACACCCCAATGAATAGGAATTATTTTTTTTGACTTTAACTCTTTTGTTGCCTTAATAACTTCAGCTGGAAATATGTGGATATTTGGCCAGCCGGTGTTCCACGCATCAATTTCAATTGCAACAAAATCAAATGGTCCATATTTATTTCCTATTTGTTTAAAATGCTCACCATAGCCAGTATCTCCTGACCAATAAATGTTTTTATTTTTTGACTTTATTATATAAGAATTCCATAAGGTTTTATTAGTAGCCAATCCGTCACGTCCGGAATAATGTTGTGAAATTTCAGCCGTAATTTGCAAATTGCCTTTTATAAACGAATCTCCCCAACCCAGTTCAGTTATATTTTGTTTTGCCACACCCCAACCGACAAGTGCGGTTCCTACACCAAGAGGAACAATAAAACGAGAATCCTTTAATGCTTGTATACTTTTTCTTTCAAGATGATCATAGTGATTATGAGTTATAATGACATAATCAATATGCGGAAAATCTTCTCTGGTTAAAGGTGCCTCATTATACCGAGGGACAATAAATGGAATAGGTGCGGCATTTCCCAACACAGGGTCAAAAATAATTCTTTTTCCATCAATTTCAAGTATGGCAGACGAATGTCCCAACCAATAAAAATCATAATCAGAAGGTGTTTCTGAAAAACTTTCCTTTGTTAATTTTACTTGTGGAAGTTTTTCTGTCGGTGCAAATTTTGACCTTGTAAAAAGTCTTTGAAACCCTGCTGGACCATTTCTTACATTATCTTTATCAACAATCATTTCTTGTGGAGAACGAAATTTGCCATCCTTGAAATAAGATAATTTTTCAAATGATTTCAATTCCTCCTTTGTAGGAGATTTTCCAATTTCCCTTAGGGCATAAAGACCAAGTGCAATGGCAATTATTAAAAATACAATAACGATATAAAGAATAATTTTAAACACTTTTTTCAACATATCCTCCCTTTTATTTGCTATTTATAACTCTTCTGAAAAATTTTAATGGCGGAAAGAGGGGGATTCGAACCCCCGATACCTTGCGGTATGCACGCTTTCCAAGCGTGTGCATTCGACCACTCTGCCATCTTTCCTAAATTTGATGAAACAATGATACAAAAATAATTTTAATAAGTCAAATATTTAAGTATTTTTGTTCCAACCGTTTGTTGTTTGAACTTCGGTTTCCTTTGTTGCTATTTTCTTTTTCTTAAATGGTTTTACAATCCAACCAATTCCCCACATAATTTTATCAACAATTACAAATATAATCCACATAATAAAAAGTAAAACAGGAACAGAGGTATGTACGGAATAGCCAAGCCAAAATATATCAACTGTTCCGTAATTATTTGAAATCCATACAGCAATTATTGAAAACCCTAGTAATATAAAAAATATCTTCAAAGCTTGTTTTAACATATTTTACTCCTTTTTAGAAGTGGAGGAAGACTTTATATCTTCCGCACTTTTAGTTAAAGTTTTTATAGCCTTTTCCTGTAATTTTAACTTTGGGTATCCCTGATAAATATCATTCAATGCACGTTCTATTGCAAAGGAAGAAACAGAACTCATAATATTATCAACCTCAACTCTTGCTTTTGCATTATTATACCAATTTTCAATAAATTTGAAACCTAATGGAGAAATTTCGTGTAATTTTTCTAATTCTTTTACTGCTTCATCAAGTTTATTGTCTTTAAGATAAGATTCAACACGAGCTACTATTGTATCAGGAGTATCACGAACATCAGTCAAATCAATTTTCCTTATCTTAAACAAAGACTTCATTTTATGCAAAAATCTTTGTTTATAAGTAGGATTTTCATCAATAGGATTATTTGAAATAAACACAATATCGTGAGCCATTTCATCAAATTCTGCCTTTAATTGAGCAAATGTTTTAACTCCTGTTTCAGATAAAGGTTTTAATGTTTCAATTGCATTTACAACAATAGCATTTCTTCCCCCGACAATTTCCAAGGTATTTAATTCCACAACAAAACTTTGCCCCCTGTTTATAACATCACGAAGAAGTCCGACAGATGTTAAAAACACAAGATTTGTTCCTCGGTAAGTATTATTGTATTCTTCAAGAGCTTCAATTCTGTTATTAACTTTTTCCAAATCTTCTTTATCAAACATAAGATCACGAACTTGTTGTAAACCGGTTTTTATATCTTTACCAAATGCTTGCACTTGATCCTTTATGTCAATTTTTTGGAAGTCACGAATTTTATCAACATAATATTTAAAAATTTCTTCATTATCTTTTTTTCTTAAATCAAATTCGGAATGAAGTTTTTTAATTTCTTGTTTTTGACTGTCAATTTCCAAACTTAAAAATCCGATAATCCAAATCATAAGAACAAAAAGAAATGCAAATATAATTATTTGAAACACGGAGAACGAAGAATTGTGATTGCTTTTCACTTTTTCATCAGTGGAATTTTTCTTTTTATCTTTAATTTTATCGGTCATAATAATATCTCCTAAGAATTAAGGGTTGTTTCATTTTTAATAGAAGAGGATAAGGATTTAATTTTTTTTGCAAGCTCTATTATAATAGCATTGACTTTTTCCATATCCTCATTATCTTGATTAAGATTTTTAATATTTTCTTCCAAAGATGCAAGTTTGGTTTTTGTCTTTTCAGATTCGCCAAATGCCAAAATACAAACCATTAAAAGAAGAGTTTCGCTGTCAACTTCGCCAAACATTTTTGCAAGAGATTTTGCCTTATCATCAATCATCTTTACAATAGATAATATTTGTTCTTCTTGACCTACACCGCAATCAACAGAATAATTTTTTTCATTTATTTTAAAATTAAGTGTTGTCATTTTGTAATTTTCTCTCCCAAATAAAAATTATAAATTATTTTTAAGTTCAACTGATAAGGATTTAATTTCTTCATTTGCACGGGCAATTTTATCACGCTCAAACATAAGACTTTGTTTTAAACTGTCAATTTCGGCATTTAATTTTGTTTGAACAGCCTTAAAATCATCATCTTTTATAGATGCTTCCTCTCGTTTTACATTTTTATACAAAGAAAAAACGCGGTTAAGTTCATCTACCGCTTCTGATAAAATCATCAAAGAATTCATAAGATTCTGTTTCATACTTGCCTTTTTAAAAAAAATTATATATAACTATATAATACCTAAAATAAATTAATAATTCAAGGATAAAAAATGAGAGCTCTTTCAAGAAAAAATGAATCATTAAGAAAAATAGAACTTCTTGCGGGTGTGAACAAATTTGCCGACGGTTCTTGTCTGGTATCATTTGGTGACACACGCGTTCTTTGCACAGCAACAATTGAAACAAAGGTTCCTATGTTTTTAAAACACAGCGGAACAGGTTGGGTTACTGCCGAATATGCAATGCTTCCTGCATCTTGCCAAACAAGAATCGAAAGGGAGGTAGTTAAAGGACATCAATCCGGACGTTCCCTTGAAATCCAAAGATTAATAGGACGTTCCCTTCGTGCCGTTGTTGATTTGGAAAAAATGGGTGAACGCCAAATAATTGTTGATTGTGATGTTTTACAAGCAGACGGAGGCACAAGAACTGCTTCTATCACAGGTGGATTTATCGCACTTTACCAAGCAATGCAAAAATTACAAAACAAATATAAATTACCGGAACTTCCGATAAATGATTATGTCGCCGCAGTTTCCTGTGGCATAGTAAATGGAACACCAATGCTTGATTTGGATTTTGATGAAGACAGCAACGCCGAAACCGATTCTAACTTTGTTATGACAGGAAGTGGTGGCATAGTTGAAATTCAAGGAACCGCAGAAAAAGTCCCATTCACCGAAAACGAATTTTTGAAACTTTTATCTATGGCGCGAACCGGAACAATTGAACTTATCCAACTTCAAAAGAAAGTTGTAAATTCATTAAATCCAAAGTCAGAGGAAGAATAGGGGGCATTATGCAAAACAAAGAAAAGTCATTAAAAGATCAATATATTGAAATCCAACAAAAGGCTTTTATTCGTGAAGTAAACGAAGAGGTTCGAAATGAAAAGGCTATTCTTTTTTGGAACAAATACAAATACTATATCATTAGTATAATTGTGATAGTCCTTGCAATCACAATAAGCAAAAATGTATACGAAAGTAATAAAATCAAAACCGGTGTTAAACAAGCAGAAATTTTTGAACGTATTATTTCAAACCCTTCTGTCTCAACTACTGGTAAAATTTTGGAATTAAAGGATTTTGCAAATAATGCAAAATATGGCTATCGTGATATTGCATATTTTAATATTTATTCTATGCAAATAGAAGAAAAGGACATCCCTTCGGCAATAGAAACTTTAAAAACTATTATATCAAAGGCAACCGATTCTACATTTAAAGATTTGGCAATACTAAAACTTGCAACTCTTAATTTTGCACAAAGTGATATAACAGAAGAAACAAAAACAGAAATAATAAAACTTCTTTCAAAAATATCAGCAAGCAAACCTTTTTATTTTTCTGCACAATATGTTTTGGGCGTTATTTATATTTCACAAAATAATCCAAATCTTGCAAAAACTACATTCGACAGAATTGTTGAAAATGAAAAGGCACCTATCGGTATAAAATCACAAAGCCTTAATATGCTTAATTTTATAAAAAGCCAAACTGCAAAATAATAAACAAAGAGGAGGGTTAGAATATGATTAAATTAACATTTTTAAAAAGGGGATTTTACCTTCTAATCCTTACTCTTTTAATTACAGGTTGTGAAACGGCAAAGGGACCAATCACCGGCGAACGTGTTTCTGTGTTTGAAAAAAATATAGATGAGAAAAATACCGCAATTGATGAAAAAATTCTCCTTAATCGTCCATACATAAATGAAAGTTGGACTTCTTCCTCTGGAAATGCCTCAAATACTTTGGGTCATATCGGTGGTAAAAAGAAATTAATCAGATTTGCAAAAAATGATATTGGTGTAAAGACAAGCTCCGCCCAAATCCTTTATACTCCAGTTGCAAATAAGGATACAGTTTTCACAATTGATGGAAAATTAAAAATTACAGCAACCTCACTTGCCACAGGCAAAACTTTATGGTCCAATCCCCGTCTTACAAATAATGAATACCTAAGATATGGAGCATTGGCTCTTGATAACGAAAGATTATATGCAATAACAAATACCTCTCAACTTGTCGCAATAAATCCGGAAAACGGAGAGATAATTTACAGCAAATATTTCAACACCCCACTTAAATCCGGACTTCAAATTTGTGATGATAAACTTTATTTTTCAAATGATATTGGCGAATTTTTCGTAATAGATGCAAAAACTGGCGACAAAATATTTATCCATAAAACTATGGAGGAAGCCAACTCTTTTGTAAAAGGTTCTGTCCCTATGTGTGTAAATAATAATCTGGTAGTTGCCTTTCCAAATGGCGAAGTCCATATGCTTATGCGTGATAATAATACGGTAATTTGGCTTGAAGCATTACACAAAATAAATACAAAAAGCCTTAACAATATGTCAGATATATTAGCAAACCCTGTAACAGATGGTAAAATTGTTATAGTAAAGGGCTATAATGATAATATGAAGGCATTCAACATAGAAAACGGCACAATGATGTGGGAATTGCCTGTCGGAGGAATTACAACTCCAACCCTTTCAAATAAATTTATGTTTGATATAAACAATGACAATATCCTAAACGCAATTGACATAACAAACGGCAAAATCATCTGGTCCAAAAAAATTGATATAAAGGATAAAAAGGCTATTCCATTCGACCCATTATTGGTAAATAATCAAATAATCCTTACATTTTCCAACGGTGAATTGATAAGGGTCAACCCATATACGGGAAAAATTATAAACAAGGAAAAATTAACCTCAGTTATTGATACCACCCCTATAATAATAGAGGACAAATTTATAATTTTAAGCAATGCTGATGTAATTATTTACAAATAGTATTAAAAATCTTGCATATTTTATATTTTTTCCTTGTAGTTTTTAACGGTTTATTTTAATATATAAAAAAATCAAAATTACAGGGGAGAATTATTATGTTATCATCTATTACAGGATTATTTTCAAATGATCTAGGTATTGACTTAGGAACTGCAAATACCCTTATTTATGTAAAAGATAAGGGCGTTGTTTTAAATGAACCATCCGTTGTCGCAATCACAGAGGAAGAACGCGGAAGAAAGGAAATCTTAGCCGTTGGTGAGGAAGCAAAAAAAATGCTTGGTCGTACCCCTGGAAATATCCAAGCAATCCGCCCATTAAAGGATGGTGTTATTGCTGATTTTGAAGTAGCCGAAGCTATGATTAAATATTTTATTCAAAAAGTTTTAAACAGAAAAACTTTCACTTTTCCACAGGTTGTAATCTGTGTTCCATCCGGCTCAACTGCTGTTGAAAGAAGAGCAATTCAAGAATCAGCAGAGGTCAGTGGAGCAAGAAAAGTTTACCTTATCGAAGAGCCTGTTGCAGCCGCAATCGGTGCAGGACTTCCTATCGGTGAACCTACCGGATCTATGGTTGTGGATATCGGTGGTGGAACAACCGAAGTTGCTGTTTTATCCCTTGGCGGTATAGTTTATGCTCGTTCTATCCGTGTCGGTGGTGATAAAATGGACGAAGCAATTATTAATTATATCAGAAGAAATCACAACCTTCTTGTTGGTGAAAGAAGTGCTGAAATTATAAAAAAGGAAATTGGTTGTGCAATTCCTGATAATGACGAAGGCGGTCGTTGTATTGAAATAAAGGGTCGTGACTTAATGAACGGTATCCCTCGCGAACTTACATTAAACGAAGCTCAAATTGCGGAGGCTTTATCAGAACCGGTCCGCGAAATCATTGATGCAGTTAAAACAGCACTTGAAAATACTGCACCTGAACTTGCATCAGATATAGTTGATAAGGGTATAGTTTTAACAGGTGGTGGTGCATTCCTAAGAAATTTGGATTTTGCAATCCGTCATGCAACCGGACTTCCTGTATCAATAGCAGACAACCCACTATTGTGTGTTGCACTTGGCACAGGAAAAGTTATCAAAGATATAAAAAATTATCGACATATACTTTCAAGTATGTATTAAAAATTAATCCCCCTCTTTTTACAGAGGGGGATATTTTTTTAGAAAGAATATTTTTTTACACAAACACTAGATCCTCCCAATGAATCATATGCACTGTAAGAATAAGCATTACCACAATTGCCTTGAGAAGCAGGATAAACATGTTTGAATCCATTTAATTGTCCTGTTGTTTTATCACAAGTAAGTGTCATCTTTAAAGAACAACCACCAAAACCTCCTAATTGATATTTATCTGCAGCTGTTGGAATGGTCAACAATGAAAAAATATCAACATCTGGTTTAGCACTTAATTTAGCAGTACGAGAAATTTCTACAAAATCATATGTCGCTTTATCATCTCTTGTAAGATTTTTTTCTGTATATAATCTACCAGAACTACAAGTTAAATATCCATTATAAGTATCGCCAAAGGATATATCTTTTGTAGTTTTATCTTCTATAGATGGACTTCTCCAAGAACAAGCACCACCTGTGTAGCTAACATTACGTGCTAAACTACAAGTTTCTGTTAAAGTATAGCTACCGGAGCAAGGTTTACAGGAAGCTTGAGTTGTTGCATCTTGATAATATTCATCTTTGCATTCATTTTTTGCATTGTTTTTGCAGTAATACCCTGCAGGACAAGGAGAACAAGAGGCAGTACCTGCAACAACATAATATCCGTCAGGACAAGCAGAACAGCTTGAGGCTCCAGAGGTGGAGAAAGTACCGGCCTGGCAGGGGTGTTTGACGCCGTCGATACAGTAGGAGCCGGCAGGGCAAGTTTCGCATTTATTATTATTGGCGTAAGTTCCGGCTTTGCAGGTTTTACACATATA
>JAAVBO010000022.1 GCA_014803575.1 bacterium
ACTCCGATAGGGGAGAAAGGGATAAAGGTATCAGGAGGAGAGAGGCAGAGGATAAACCTTGCAAGAGGCTTGTTGCTTAACAGGGATATATTGGTGTTAGATGAGATAACGGCGAATCTGGATCCTGTGACAACGGAGAGGATATGGAATTATATATTCAAGGATTATAAGGAAAAGACGATAGTGGCGATTTCGCATGAGAAAGGGTTGCTTCAGCATACCAACAAGGTGGTTAGGTTTAGGAATGGTAGGGGACGGGTGGAGAGATAGTAGGGAGTGTCTTTTTATTGGTAAATTTTATGGTATTTTAATATCCTTAAAAAATACTTGTAAAATCAAATAAGTAGTGCTAATATAACAACAAATTTAAAATAAATCTTGTAAAATTTATTGATTTAATTTTAAATATAGGCTATTAAATATTTGTTTTAATGATATAAATTACAAAAAAAGAAAGAGAGTGTTAAAATGGCTGTTCCAAAAAAGAAAACATCACAATCAAGAAAAAATATGAGAAGATCTCATGATGCTTTAAGTGTTAATGCTGTAAGTGTTTGCAAAAATTGTGGTGAAGTTGTAAAACCTCATAATGTTTGTAAGGCTTGTGGTTCTTATAACGGTAAACAAATTGTTGAAAATTCTGCTAAATAATTAACAGAATCCTTTATTTTATAAGGAGAATATTTTGGAAAAAAAATATACTATTGCAATAGATGCTATGGGTGGTGATAATGCTCCGAATTGTGTTATTGCAGGACTTGATTCTATTTATGATTATTTAGTGGAAAATCAAATATTCTTGCTTATATTCGGTGATGCAAAGATTGTTGCTCCTGTTATTGCAAAGTATCCAAGACTTAATGAAATTTCTACACTTATTCAAGCGGATGATGTAGTTTCCGGTGATGATAAACCGTCAAAAATTATTCGCTCCGGCAGGCAAACTTCTATGTGGAAGGCGATTGAGGCTGTAAGAAATAAAGAGGCTGATGCCGTGGTCAGTGGCGGAAATACCGGATGTCTTATGGGAATTTCAAAAATCCTTATTTCTATGATTGATGGGATAAGAAGACCCGCGATTACTACGCTTCTTCCATCGCCCGCTTCCTATACAACTATGCTTGATTTGGGTGCAAATACGGAATGTGATGAAAATAATATTTTCGAATTTGCGATTATGGGCAGTTTGTATTCCAAAATTATCCTTGGTGTTGATAAGCCTAAGGTTGGTATTTTAAATATAGGTTCCGAATCGGGAAAGGGATTTGATTACCTTTCAAAATCGGCGGAAAAAATGCAGGCTCATAAGGAAAAACTTTGTTTTGATTACTATGGCTTTGTGGAAGGTGATGATATTTTTAAAGGTAAAGTTGATGTTATTACAACTGACGGATTTACCGGAAATGTCGCACTTAAAACCTTGGAAGGAACTGCAAAATTCATTACTGGTGAACTTAAAAAATGTTATAATAAAACTTTGTTTTCAAAGTGTTGTGGACTTCTTTCCAAAATAACACTTAATACATTCAAATCTGCTATGGACCCAAGAAAGTATAACGGTGCTGTGTTTTTGGGACTTAACGGTATAGTTGTGAAAAGCCATGGCGGAACCGATGCGTTTGGTTTTTCTAATGCTGTTAAGTATGCGGTAAGGCTTGTTGTGAATGATTTTGAATCAAAGGTTCAAAAGGAAATTGAAAAGGTAAAGGAATAATGACTGAAATTTTTACAAAAATTGTTGGAACTGGTTCTTATTTGCCATCAAAGGTTTTAACAAATGATGATTTATCAAAAATGGTTGAAACTTCTGATGAATGGATTTTTCCAAGAACAGGAATAAAAGAAAGACATATTGCCGATGATAATGAGTTGACTTCTGATTTGGCAACAAATGCGGCAAAGAGGGCATTGGAGTCTTCGAATGTTAAGGCAGAGGATATTGATCTTATCATACTTGCAACTACAACTCCGGATTTAAGTTTTCCATCTACTGCTTGTCGTGTGCAAGCAAATTTAGGTTGTGTTAATGCTGCGGCATTTGATATGCAGGCAGTTTGTTCCGGATTTATTTATGCTTTGACTGTGGCGGATAAAATGATAAAATCCGGTGAGTATAAAAAGGCTCTTGTTATTGGGGCAGAAACATTATCCAGAATTGTTGATTGGAATGACAGAACTACCTGTGTTTTATTTGGTGATGGTGCCGGTGCTGTGGTGGTGGAGGCAACAACTGAAAAAACAGGTATCCTTTCATCTATTATAAAGGCGGATCCGTCATATTATGATATTTTGAAAACTACCGGTGGTGTGTCGGCAACAAAAAATGCAGGAAGTATTTATATGGAAGGTAAGGAAGTTTTCAAACTTGCAGTTTCTAAGATGCCGGAGGTATCCGCAGAAGCCGTGAAAAATGCAGGATTGAGTCTTTCTGATGTGGATTGTTTTATTCCTCATCAGGCAAATGTAAGAATTATTGATGCTGCTTTGAAACATCTTGATATTGCGGAGGAAAAAACTGTAAAAACTTTGCAAAATCAGGGAAATACGTCGGCAGCTAGTATTCCAATTGCACTTGATTGGGCAGTTAGAAACGGTATGCTTAAAAAAGGAAATAATGCACTTTTGACTGCTATGGGTGGCGGTTTTACTTGGGGTGCTGTGGTGTTTAAATTTTAACAACAATGTTGGGGGTTAAAATGGAAAAGAAAAATATTAAAAAAATTGATTTAGCGATGGAAGTAAGTAAGGGAACCGGTTTAAGTGTGAACGATTCTTCTGAAATTGTTGAACTTTTCTTTAATATACTTTCTGATGGAATTGCTGAGGATAAGGAAGTCAAGATTATGGGACTTGGGACTTTTGTTGTTAAGCATAAGGAAGAAAGAATTGGAAGAAATCCAAAAACTGGGGAAATTGCGAAAATTGAACCTAGGAATGTTATTTCTTTTAGACCTGCAAAGGGTTTGCGTGATACTCTTAAATAACCATTTTTTAAGGAGGGAGTATGAATTCAGATAAAATTTTTTATAGCATTGCAGAGGTGGCAGATAAAACTGACTTGCCCAAATATGTGATAAGATTTTGGGAAACTGAATTTGCAGAAATTTCTCCTGACAGACATTCCGGAAGACGTTATTACAGACAATCTGATATTGATATAATTTTAAAGGTTAAGGATTTGCTTTATAAGCAGGGTTTTACGATAAAAGGTGCAAAGAAATTTTTGCACGATTCTAAGGTTTCATCAAAAAATAAAATTTATTCCGATTTTAAAATAGATGAGGAAAAGGGTGAGTTGAAACCTGTTCAAGAAAATAAAATTTTAACTCGTTTTACCTTTACTCCTCCAGCAGATGAAGAAAAGGTTGATGTTAAAAAGATTATTCAAAAATTATCTGACATAGAAGATATTTTGAATGAGTAATATTAATGGAATAAATTTTTCAACGGAGCGGAGAGAATATAGAAGTTCATCATTATCTCGCCATCTTGCATTTGTGTTTGATTTTATATTAAGGTTACCATATTGTTGTAGCTAATAATCTTTTTTCTGTTTGAAATTTTTATCGCTAGCATTACACCAAAGGTATACCAAATCTATTTTTATATTGTTATCCGATTTTATTTATACTGTTTCGTTGTTATTTCGCTCAATTTTAAGAATGTTATAATTGAACGTTTTTATTGCTTATTTGATAAGAAATCCCCTAGGTTTTAGGGGATATTTTTTCTTATTGGTAATATCTTGAAATGACTTTGTCGTTTCTTTTTACACCATATTTATTGTAAAGGTAGGACATATAATCATCAAAGATATTGTCAGAGATATTTTTTTGTTCGGAGGTTTTGAATTTTTCAAATTCTGCTTTGTCCTTTTCATTTATGGTTGGAAGTATAACACCTCTTACTACTGCGACATAATAAACATCCGGTGATTTTGTTATGAAAGGTTTGTTCAAATCCTCGCTGAATACTTTTGTTAAAAAGTTTGCATCAAAGGAGTTGTTAAATCTTCCTGTTTTTGTGTTTAAAGAAGTGTTTGCAGATTTATCAACATTTATGACTGCGGTTGAAAATTTTTCGTCCTTATTAAGGTTGGCAAGTATTTCATTTGCCTTCATAGATGCTTGTGAAATTTTCATATTTTCGTACCACATTTTGCTTAGTTCCGATTTTACGGTTTCAAATGCCTTTGGTCGTGGTTCAAATACTTTTTCAACAAATATTAACATTACATTGTCGCCGTTATCAAGAACATCGCTTATGCCGTTTTCATCAAGTGCGAAGAAAGCAATGTCGCGATATTTTTGTGTGAAAGTTTTATCTTTGAAAAGATTTCCATCTCGTTTTTTACCATCAACATTTAAGTCTGGAAGGTCGACTTTTTTTACATTGAAAGTTTTTGCAGTTTCGGTTATGTTTGCACCACCGTTTACTTCATCTATGATATTTTCACCTATTTCAATCATAGTTTTATAGATTGCATCAGTGTCTTCTTTTTTTATGTTTTTGTATTTCAAAGCATCGTTTGCGCTTATAGTAATATAAGAAATTTTTCTGTATTCCGGTTGTGAAAATTTTGCAAGATTTAATTGGTAAAGTTCCTTTAATTCCTCTTCCTTTGGAGTAGAGGTGATTTTTTCGTTTGCGACTTTGAAACTTACAACATCGATAATTCTTTCTTCATTTTTTTGTTTGTAAAGGATTTCGGCAGTGTTGGTTGGGTCAATGTTGCTTACTATTGCATTTACCAAAATTTCTCTTGCAATAGAGTTTGCAATTTCATCTACGAAATTTTTTTCTGATACATTATTTGCCTCTAAAATATAAGCAAATTTTTCCGGTGAGAAATTGCCCTTTTCATCCTGAAATTCCTTTGTGTTTTGAATGATTTCATAGATTTTTTCATCCGTTACGTAAATGCCTTGATTTTTTGCTTCTGCATCAAGCAAAAGTCTGTAAATCATATTATTTATTACCTGATCAAGTAAACCCATTTGCACGGCTTGTTTATAATTAAAGTTGATATTGCCACCCATTGCGGATTGCATTTGTGCGATTTGTCTTTTGAATTCGTCTTCTAATTCCACAGAAGAGATATTTTTGCCTGCGACCTTTAATGCCACATCAGAGCCGGCCATATTTTGCCCGCTTATTCCCCAGAAGACGAAGCTGGCACCTATTATAAATAATAAAATTCTACTTACCCAGGTTTCAGAAGCATTTTGTAATTTTTTAAGCATTTTATATTCCTTTCGTAAAAATTTTTTTCACTTTTATATAGAAATAACAAAATAAATGTGTTAAAACAAGAAAAATATTAAATAATTTTTAAATATAAACAAAAAGGAGTAAAAAATGGCTTTTTCAAAGAAAAAAATTATTGCCGGTAATTGGAAAATGAACGGTCTTAAACAGGACGGTTGGCAACTTACAAACGATTTATTGAATAAATTTGAAAGTCCGGATGCAAATTTGGGGTTTGAAATGATTATTTGTCCGCCCGCAACTTTGCTTTCCGAAATTACCGCTATGGTGGAAGGTTCCCCAATTCAAACAGGTGCACAAAATTGTTCCGATAAATTAAATGGTGCTTATACCGGTGAAATTTCGCCTGTGATGATAAAGGATTCTGGTGCAAAGTTTGTAATACTCGGTCATTCCGAAAGAAGAAGTTATTATGGTGAAACAAGTGCTGTTGTGGCAGAGAAGGCCAAGGTTGCATTAGAGCAATCTTTGACACCGATTATTTGTGTAGGTGAATCTTTGGAGCAAAAAGAGTCCGGTGTTGCGGGTGCTGTTATAGAAGAGCAATTTTTAACTTCTGTTCCTGAAAATGCGACTGTTGATAATATAATAATTGCATACGAGCCGGTTTGGGCAATCGGAACAGGAAGAGTTGCAACACTTCAAGATATTATTGATATACATTCAAAGATTCGTGAAGTTGCAGAGAAAAAACTTGGTTCAAAGGATATTACAATCCTTTATGGTGGAAGCGTAAAACCATCAAATGCTAAGGAAGTTTTCTCTACCGAAGAGGTAAATGGTGTTCTTGTCGGTGGAGCTTCACTTAAAGCTGATGATTTTTGGAGTATTGCGGAAGCAAGTGTTTAATTTTATGATAAATATAAGAAAAGTCCTTCCAACCGGAGGGGCTTTTTATATTTTATCTTGATTTTTCATTTATATTATTTAGTTGAATTTCTCTTTCTTTATTAATATTTATAGCAGTTTCTAATTTATTAATGATTTCAGCTATTTTAGGTTTTAATTCATCATGCTTGGTAAATGTATATTGTATTTTTGCAAGTTTAAGAGGAGCAATATTGTATTTATTTTCTAAGTGTAAATCTGCATTATTTTTAATAAGGAAATCGACCATTTCTACATTTGTATTGATTGTTGCAATGAATAAAGGGGTTTCATTGAAAATAGTCAGAGAATTTATATCAACTCCCTCATTTAACAATTCTTTTGCTATTTCCGTATTATTGTGAAAGGCTGCATAATGAAGGTAAGTCCAATCAAGCGAATCTTGTTCTTTACGGATTCCTTTTTCTTTTATTAAAGATTTGAAAGTTTCAATATCGTTGTATTGTATGCAATTTAGTGTAGATAAATTTTGTTCTTTTATTTCATTGTTTAATGATTCTTTAGAATCTAAATCAATAATATTCATAGTAGTTTACCTCATATTTTTTAGACACTTGTAGCGTGTCTTTTTTTTAATTCTATATCCATTATAAACAAAAAAAAATATAAGTCAAGAATAAAATAAAAAAGTGTGTAAAATGTTAATTTTTATTTGGAAAATAGCAAAAAATAATGTATAATAAATTTTAAATAGGAGAGAAATATGAAAAAATATTTTATAAATTTTGTATTGATATGTTCTTGTTTGTTTCCAATAAGCAATGTAAATGCCGGTATTTGGGATTTATGGGCTGATGAAGATGAAGAAGCAAATATGAATGTCGGTTCCGGCAAAAGTTCTTATAATACTACTAAAACAGTGAATAACCAGCCTGCGACTTTGCAAACTTCTTTACGACAAACAACTGCCGTTCAGCCTACAAATGTTGTTATTCAACAACCAAGGTATGATGATACGGTCAATGTTGCTACTTATTCGAATCCTATGCAGGGAAATAATGTTGTGATGAGGAATTCTTTGACAAGAGACAATAATGATAATTATAATATTATTGATTACGATACTATACAAGCAGAGCGTAATATAAAAGATGTTGAAGTTTTAAATTCCATTGATAAATGGCAACTTGGCTCAAAAAATGTGTATTGGGAAAATTATCGCGGAAATAATGTAAGAATTGAAGTTTTAAGAAATAATCGTGATTTGAAAGAAATGCGTCTTAAATTTGTTCAATCACAGGATATTATTTCTGATCCTGATGGCTCTATATCAGATATGCTTAACAAAGTTGCAGAGCAAGTAATGAAAAGAACTTGCGGTAAAAAGGCAAAACAATCAATTATCCTTTATGAACGTCCATCAATAGAATTGTTGAAAGAGACTTCATACGATAATTATAAAATAGTTGCAAGAGGAACTTCTTTAAAAGAATATGGATTTAGATGTATTTATTAAAAATAAAAAAAATACTTGCATTTTCTTTTATTATATAGTTTAATATACTCTATCTTTTGAAGATAGTCCTTTAAGTGGGGGTGTAGCTCAGCTGGTTTAGAGCGCTTGCCTGTCACGCAAGAGGTCGAGGGTTCGAGCCCCTTCACTCCCGCCACTTAAAATATTATAGCTTAAAGGTAAAAAGTGAAAAAATCTAATTCGAAAAATAATATATCTTCTATCTTAAAGGTTTTAGGCATTACACCGCAAATAATAGTAATTTTTTTACTTATCACTCTTCTTATTGGTATTACAATAGGTTTAATTGTAAAAAGGCAGAATAGTGTGGAGCGAAAAAAAATTGTGGTTGAAAAGCCTGTGTCAGTTTCTTCTGAGGCGGAGATTGATTCGACTCCGTCGGATATAAAAGAGGATAACAATGAAAGCTTAATGAATATTCAAAAGGACAGTCCTTTTGAAAAGTATGCTTTATTAAGTGAAAAAACGGATAAGCCCGTAATTGCTCTTATTATTGATGATATGGGGGTTGATATGATAAGGACTAACAGAATCCTTAAATTCAATTATCCATTTACGGTTTCTTATTTAACTTATGCTCCGAATCTTCAATCTCAAATAAATTATGCTACAAAAACCGGACACGAGATACTTTTACATATTCCTATGCAGGCGTTAAATGATAATTATGATTATGGCGGGGAATATCTTTCTACCAATAATGGAAAGGCAAAAAATCTTGAAATTCTGACTTCTCAGCTTGATAAGGCCAGTGGTTATATTGGTGTGAATAATCATATGGGTAGCAGGTTTACATCGGATGAAGCTCAGATGAAAACCGTGATTGAGGAATTGGAAAAACGGGGGCTTGCATTTATTGATTCTAAGACTACATCTCTTTCAAAGGCGGATAATGTTGCTTATAATGCAAAAATTCCTTATGCAACGCGGGATATTTTCCTTGATGACAGTAATAGATTTGAGGATATAAGGAAGAGTTTGGCTCAGCTTGAAAATATTGCAAAAAAGCGAGGATTTGCTGTTGCAATAGGGCATCCCAGACCAAATACAATAAAGATGTTAAAGGAATGGTTTCCTTCTCTTCGTGCTAAGGGAATTGAACTTGTTCCTATATCATATATAATTAAAAATTATCCTAAATTTTAAGATTTTGTTCTTCTGGTTAATCTCTTGAAATTATGCTATTCTTTTCTTATATGACAGGAGGAAAAAATGGCAAATATTTTACTGGTTTACGGACATCCGAAAACACCAAAAAGTTTTAATTTTGATTTAAAGGAAAGATTGGTTGCGACATTGAAAAATTATGGGCATAATGTTCTTGTTCGTGATTTATATGAAATAAGTTTTAATCCTTTGTTGTCGTCAAAGGATTTGGAGTTGATACATAATAAGCAAATTCCGGATGATATTAAAAAAGAGCAAGATTTTATCCGCAATGCTGATGTGATAATTTTCATATATCCTATTTGGTGGGCGGGACAACCTGCTATTATTAAGGGTTATATAGACAGAGTTTTTAGTTATGGTTTTGCATATATGTATAAGGGAGGTAAGGTGGTAGGTCTTCTTCCTGATAAAAAAGCAATTATTATAAATTCCAACGGTAATTCAACTGAGCTTTATGAACGTGAGGGTTTTTATGATGCGATGCGTTTAGTTGTGGATAAGGGAATTTTCGCGTTTTGTGGTTTTTCAAAGGTGAAGCATTTGTTTTATGGAAGTCAGTCGACAAAGACAGATGATGAGAAAAACAAAGATATAAATAATGCGATAGATGAAACGATAATTGAAATAGAAGCAACTGATAAAAACTAAAAAAAGCCCCGTGATTGGGGCTTTGATTTTTAATAGCCGGTTTTGATTTGTTCCACCAATTCCTTAACCGTCGGAATAAATGTTCCGTTTTTATAAAACGGGTCTGTTTTGAAACGATGAACAATTTGTCCTGCAAATAAAAGATTTCCTTCTACATCATCAGTATGAGAAATATTTTGTAATGATTTTTGAATACAAAAACTTCTTGGATCTGGTTGAATTACAACATTTTCTCTTTGTGTCCAGCCGGAGAACATACAGTTTGAAAGACAACCAACACAATTTTTCATATCATCCATTATGGATTCATATTTTTCCTTTGATACGAAAATTAATGTGTTTGAAGGGGTTTTTAAAATGTAATCATAACCTGCATTTATAAACTGTGTAAATTTTTCCTTGTCATTTTCATTGATGAAAACAGTTTTTTTGTTTGCCGTTAATTCCACAGGAATGTTGAATTCTATATTTTCCTCATTATTTTCAACATAGGAAATTTGACGGGTAAGTTGAGCTTCCAAATCCTTTAAAAATTCATTTTCAACTGCAGAGGAATAAAGTCCGGTAGGGCTGAAAGTTTGAAGTTTCACACCGCCCTTATCTATGTTTAAAAGTTTGTGTTTTACACTGTCCTTTAATGGACTTTCCATTGTGACCATAGGGCGAGTTCCAAATTGAAATGCCACGGGTCCTATTTCATCATTATTAATATAGTCAAGCCATTCGGAAAGCCACCAAATACCGCCTGCAATTATTATAGGAACGGTTTTAAGACCGACTTCGTTCATAAACTTTCTTATTTCAATTAATCTTGCCATAGGTTTTTCCGGAGCAAAGGGATTATCGGAATTTGAAAGTCCGTTATGTCCGCCGGCAAGCCATGGGTCCTCATAAATAACGGCTCCAATCCATTCCTTGAAACGATAGTAAGAACGTTTCCAAAGAAGTTGTAAAACCCTTGCAGAAGATATAATAGGGTTAAAGAAAACTTTATTTGCAGCACAAATATCGGCAAGTTTGAAAGGCATTCCTGCACCGCAAGAAATTGCCTTTATTGTGCCCTTTGCTTTTTCAAGAACATTTGAAAGAAGTTCCTGAGAACCGCCTTGTTCCCAAAGAATATTCATAAATACAAGTCCGTTTCCGCGTGATTCTTCGTGTGCAATAGAAGCTTGGTCAAGGCAACCTTTTATCCCGTATTCAATAAGTTCCTTTTGCTTTTCCTTACGATTTTTTCCTTTGAATAAAGGTTTTAAGAAATGTCCATTTTCATCATAGAAGTCAGGATTTACACCGGAAAAAGTTCCGGCACCGCCACAATTTGCCCATCTTCCGGATGTAAGTCCGGTCGATACATTTATACCCTTTCCACCCTCTATTAACGGTAAAATTTCTTTGCCTGCAATACAAACGCTATTTAGAATCATTTTTCTTTCCAATACTTTTTATTTAATTTTAATTCTGTTATGTTAGCAAATAGTTATTCCAAAGTCAAAAAAAATAATTGGTAAGTTGCAAAATAAATTAATTATGATTATTATTAAATAAAAACAGAAAAAGGAAATAGGAATAAATATGATTTTTAATGAGATTTTACAGGCAAATGTTTTGCAAATAATGAATATAGCGTCCGTGATATTTGCATTTGAATTTATTGTTTTGTTGGCGATTCTTTTTTTTAAAAGGGTTAAGAATAAGAAATTATTTAAAAATGTTACGGAAAATTTGCGATATGAAATTACGGAAATTTTCAGTGTGTTTTTTTCGGGAGTATCAATTTCTGTATTATATATTCTTTATACTAATTATTTTGATAATTTAGATGTGATTCTTTCGTCTTTGTTAATAATAGCAGTTTTGATTTTGATAAATATAGTTTTAAAAATTATAAATATGCTTGCAAGATATAATAAGGAATTTACCGAATTTTTATTTACTACTTTATTGAAAGGTATAGATGGAGTTTTTTTAGTAATAATTTTAACACAGACTTGTGCTATATTAGCATCTCTTATTCCCATAGTTGATATAACAAGATTTTTTGGAACGGGTATAAAAAGGGCAACGCTTATAAACTTTCCATTTTTTATAATGGTGTTGAATTTGCTTGTTTCAAATATAGGGTTGATTTTGCAATATTTTATAAGAAAGTTAGATGTCAAAGTTCGTCAATATATAAATGAATTTTTTGAAATATTCAGCTTTGTCGTTGTTGTCTTTTGGACCACGTTTTGTTTTTCAATAAGTTATAATATATTCTTGATTTTTATGGTTGGTATAATAGGAAGTTATATAATTATAAAATTATCTACTTATTTAAAAAATATAAAAATGAAAAATATAAATAAGTTATCAGATAATTTTAAATTACTTTATCCTATTTCCAATGCTGTTGCATCGACATTTTTAAGTGGTGTTGTTATGTGTTTGATGATATTTATTTCTCTCAGATTCGGAAATTTTTACGGAATTGCCGTTGCCGCACTTTCAATGATAAGTTTTCATTTTCTCAGTTATACAACAAATGTAATTTATAAAAATTCGGAAAGTTATAGGTATGTTGCAAAAACACTTAATAACTTGGTTTTATTTTATGTTTTCTTTGAAACTTTGGAATTTGTTGTGAAAAAGCAGATAAGCATAAATATTTTTTCAGACAGTGTTATAATAGGTTTATTTTTAAGTATTATTTTGGTGGTATTTAATCTTTTAAAAATAGTAAATCTTGCAAAATATGCGGAGATGAAAACCAAAAGAGTGTATTTGTTTTTAAGAAGTGCTTTGTATATAGCATTGTTTTGTGTATGTTTTTATTTCTTATTTCCATATATAAATTATGAAATTTTGGCGTCTTTTGTATTTGGTTTAATAGTTCTTACTTCCTTTATATCTTTAATTTGTATGAATGTTTCTGATATAATAGATAGTCTTTTCGGTTCAAAATTAAAAATTTGTGATGTTACGAAAAATACATTTATTCCTATTTTGAATCAGATTACAACATTACTTATAATAATAACTATTTTATTATTGCCTATAATAAAAATAAGAATGTAAAATGATGGTTAATAAAACTAAGGAGGTAAAAAATGACAGTAACTATTTATAATGCTGCTGGTTTAATTGGCACAACTTATTCCGGACAAATGGCAAAATTTCAACAGTTTGATACAGTAAGACGCTTTTTTAATCATAAATTGAAACATACTTTCGGAGTATCTTCGCTTATTCTTGATATTATGCTAAGTGAAAAAAGCATTGCTTCGTATATTACGGATGATGTTAAAAAGATGGTTGATATATCTGCAATACTTCACGATATAGGAAGGTTTTATCAATTTGATGAAAATGGCGAATTTATTCCAAACCATATTTTTCATCATGGGCAAAAGTCAGTTGATTTAATAAAGGATATGCCGGAGTTTAATAATCCTATGATACTTTTTGCAATAATTTCACACGATAATATTGCAATAGATTATACTTCTGAATATTATACGAATCTTTCTGATAATGATAAAAAAATTGCTGATATTATGGCAAAGCTTCTTCGTGATGCTGATAAACTTGAAAATATGCGAAATTTTGTTGTTAACGGAGCTCCTAAGTATAAAATATTAAAAACAGAACCTTTATCAGAAGATGTGAAACATTTTATAAGAAATAAAACTTTGGTGGACAGAAGGTTTGTAAAAACAAGTGCGGATATGATTGCAGATTTAATCCTTTGGGTAAACGATATAAACTTTAATGCAACAAAAGATATTATAAAAAGAATAAACTATTTAGAAGTTTCAATAAATGAATTTTCAAAATGTGGAGCAAGCAAAGAAGATGTGGAACTTGTTCGTGAAATGGTGACAATATAATGACTGACATAAAGCAGAAGACATTTTTTGGACGTCGCCGTGGTAAGGGAATGAGCAAGGCAAAGGATGATTTAATTGCAACCCAAATGCCAAGGTATGAAATAAAACTTCCCAAAATCGGGAAAATAGATTTGAAATCTCTTTTTGATTTTAAACCGAAAAAATTTATTTTTGAAATTGGTTATGGGGATGGGGAACATCTTGTTCAAATGGCACTTTTGAATCCGGATGTTGCATTTATCGGAACGGAAGTTTTTGTGAACGGAAATGCCTCTGTTTTAAAAAAGATAATTGAAAATAATATAAAAAATATCAGGATTTTTCCTGATGATGTTAATTTATTATTTCCATATTTGGAGGAAGGTGTTTTTTCAAGGATTTTTGTTTTGTATCCTGATCCATGGCCGAAAAACAGAACTGAAAACAGGCGTATGATAAATAAAAATAATTTGCATATTTTTTATAATATTTTAGAGCCAGCCGGAAATTTGTTTGTGGCAAGTGATCATCCTGTATATATTCCATGGACTTTGTTTTGTATAAATGAAACAAAATTATTTTTGTGGGATGCAAAAAAATCCGCTGATTTTGTAAATGCTCCATCAGATTGGATTACCACAAAATATGAACAAAAAGCACTTGCTGAAGGGCGAAAACCTATATACCTTTCATTTACAAAAAAATAAAAATTAAAATTTTGAAGAAAACTGTTGAAAATAAATTAGGAATTGAGGTATTATAGATTATAATATAATTTTATGAGGGTTTAAAATGAAATTAAAAATCAAAAATTGTTTATCTCTACCAATAATTATGCTTTTGGGTGTTGTTGGTTGTACTTCGTCTGATATAAATAATAATATTCCGGTTAATTCAAATGAACTTATTGATACAAATGTTATGTATAAAAGTGAAACCGTGAAGGTAGAAGTGGAAAATGCTCCCGTACATTCTTTGGATAAAAAAATTGAAGAGCATAATGAGGAAGATAAAAGCGATAATACAGTTAGAATAATTATTGCAGAGGAAGATGTTGAAACTTCTAAGACCGAGGAAAGTAGTTCAGAGAAACTTGATGATATGAAAGTGATTACTCCTCCTCCTGCAAATGAAGATGAGACAGTTTCTTTTGTAAAATACTCTTATCAAGATGAAGATGCTTATATGCCAAATAGAGTTGAATCTGATTTTGACAAGGCTGTAAGGGAAGCGGAAGAAAAACGCGGTATTAAATCCGAACCGAAACCTATGGCAGTTAGACCTTCACAAAAAAGACGTTTTTCCAATGTAAGCGAAGCGAAAAGTCATAAAAAGGAAACTGTGAAAAAGTTTAATTTGAAGGAAGTGGAAGCTCCTAAAAATATTACATTTTTAAGTGCAATTATTTATCATTCTAATGGAAGAGCCGATATTTCTTCTGCTGATATGAAAGCTATTAAATCTGTTGCTGATTTTGTAAATAAGAATAATGCAACACTTCGTATTATCGGAAACTCTTCAAGTCGTTCGAAAAATATGAAGGAAATTCAAAATAAATTAACGAATTTTGATTTGTCAATCCTTCGTGCCGAAAGGGTTCGTGATGCGTTAATTAAAAATGGCGTTTCTGCGGATAAAATATTTATTGATGGCGTGGCTGATACTGAAAAGGTTGTTGAAGAAAATATGCCGATTAACGAAGCAATAAACAGAAGAACAGAAATTTATATAAATTATTAGTGTTATATTAAAAGGCAGTTTTTCGATTCTGCCTTTTTTAGATTATGGACATAGATTATAAAGGATTTTTAATATGGTTTCCGAGAGCGAGGAAAAAGAATTTATGACTGATGAAAATTCTTCACTTAATGGTTTTAGGTGGAGATTATTCAATGCCGATGAACGATTTGTTCAAACGGTATGTCAAAAATATAATCTTCCTGATATTATTGCAAAGATTATAAATTCGCGAAAAATTACTTTTGAGCAAACGGAAACTTATATTTCTCCGCAAATAAAAAATTTACTTCCTTCGCCTTTTATTTTAAAAGATATGGATAAGGCTGTGGAAAGAATAGTTCGTGCAATAGAGAGCGGTGAAGCAATAGGAATTTTTGGGGATTATGACGTTGATGGTGCTACCTCTTCTGCGATATTATATAAATTTTTATATGATGTAGGTGTTAAGAATATTCAAATTTTCATTCCTGACAGACAGAATGACGGGTATGGATTAAATTCTGATGGATTAAAAAAGTTAATGAATGCAGGGTGTTCTTTGGTTGTTGCTGTTGATTGCGGTATTACCGGATTTGATGCCGTTGATATGGCAAATCAAATGGATTTGGATATTGTAATTGCCGATCATCATGAGGCAGAGGTTGGAGTTCCAAATGCGGTTGCTGTTGTTGATCCGAAAAGGGTTGATGACGATTCCGGACTTACATATCTTGCTGCTTGCGGTGTAGTATTTTTGTTGACAGTTGCTATTAATAAAACTTTGCGAGAAAGAGGGTTTTATAAAAACAAGGGTATAGCAGAGCCTGATTTATTTTCTTATTTAGATTTAGTTGCACTTGGAACCGTGTGTGATGTTGTCCCTCTTGTCGGAGTTAATCGTGCGTTTGTTTCTGTTGGTATAAAGGTTATGGCACGCAGGCAGAATATCGGACTTAAATCACTTTGTGATGTGTCGGGGGTCAGTACTTCACCTTCTGTTTATCATTTGGGTTATGTTTTAGGTCCAAGAATAAATGCAGGTGGTCGTGTTGGAAATTCCAGTATTGCAGCACAACTTTTGACAACTCGTAATCCTTTGACTGCGGACAATCTTGCCCAAAAGTTAAATAATTTTAATTTGGAAAGGAAGGATATTGAGGCAACTGTTTTAGAAAAAGCTTTTTCAAAAGTCACAGCCGAAATAAAGCCTGATGATAATTTTATATTTGTAAGCGGTAAAAATTGGCATACCGGTGTTATAGGAATTATTGCCGGAAGGTTAAAGGAACGATATAATCTTCCTACTTGTGTTGCGACAATTGATGATAATGGTGTTGCAAATGGAAGTGGAAGAAGTATTCCGGAAATTGATTTGGGAAGTGCGATAATAAAGGCAAAAGAGCTTGGCATTTTAACAGAAGGCGGTGGGCATTCTATGGCTGCCGGTTTTACTCTTCGGGTTGAAAAAATCGATGAATTTAAAAAATTCCTTCATGATTACATTGAATCATCAACAAAATCTCAGAAGATAATTCCTGTGTTAAAAATAGATTCTGTAATTGATATTACTGGTATAAATGCCGATTTGATAAAAAAACTTCAAATTTTAGAACCTTTTGGAACTGCGAATGAAGAGCCTAGGTTTGCGATACTTAATGCTAAACTTACCGGAAGTGATGCAATAGGTGGTGGAAATATCAGGTGTTATTTTTCTTCTGATAACGGAAAAAGTATTTCCGCGATTTGTTATAAATCTGTTGATACTCCTGTTGGTGAAGTATTGTTATCTGAAGTAGGTGAGCGTTTCAAGTTAGCCGGAAAAATAAGGGCTAACAGTTGGAACGGTAAAAACTATATTCAATTTATAATTGATGATATTGCAAAAATATAAAAGGGGTGGTTATGAAAATTTTAAGTTTTATTTTATTTTTTATTCTTTCAAATATGTCATTTGCTCAAAATGCTCCTGCGATAAAGGCGTTGGAAAATGCTGTTGAGGAAGTGGAAGTTTTTGATGATAGAGATTTTAAAAAATGGGTGGAAGATTTTAAGAAAACTGTTGTAAAAAAATATAAAATTTCACAAAAAACCGTTGATGAAGCATTCAAAAATATAAAGTATGAACCAAAGGTAATTGTATCAGACAGAAAACAGCCTGAATTTATGAAAACTTTTTGGAGTTATTATGATTCTGCATTAAAACCGGAACGTATTGCAGAGGGAAAAATTAAGTTAAAAAAATATTCTTCGTTATTTAATAAGGTTGCAAAGGAATATAATGTCCAACCACAAATTTTGATTGCATTTTGGGGAATGGAAACGAATTATGGAACCTATATAGGAAAATATAATGTAGTGCAAGTTCTTACAACTTTGGCATTTGATCCAAGGAGGTCAGAATTTTTTACAAATGAGCTTGTTAAGGCTTTGCAAATCATAGATAACGGACATATGAAAGTTTCTGATATGGTTGGTTCATGGGCAGGTGCGTTTGGTAATTTTCAATTTATGCCTTCGTCGTTTATGGCGTATGCAAAAGATGGTAATGGTGATGGAAAAATTGATGTGATAAATAATATTTATGATGCAGTTCATTCTGCTGCAAATTATTTATCAAAAATGGGTTGGAATGGAAAACAAAAATGGGGACGTCCGGTCCTTATTGATAAAAAGGATAAGAATTTATGGGAATATGTAAATTCGAACGAATGGAAGACTGTAAATTTCTTTAAAAATTTAGGAGTAAAACAGTATAACGGTTCACCACTTCCAACATCAGATATAAATGCAAGTTTGATTGCTCCGAATGGCGTTGATGGCCCTGTTTTTCTTGTGTATGATAATTTTAAATATATTATGCGTTGGAATGCTTCTACAAATTATGCTTTGTCAGTCGGGCTTCTTTCTGATGCAATAGTGTCTAACTCTACACCTTTGTTTGACAGACCTGCAAATTGGAATAAAATTCAACCTATGACAACAGTGCAAATAAAGGAAATTCAAGAGGCATTAAAAAAACTTGGTATTTATGATACGACTGTATCGGGACTTTATGGAAAAAAGACTATGCAGGCAATTAAGAAATATCAAAAAATGTTATTAAATGGGGATAAGAAAGTATCGCCTAAAAAAGTTCCAATTACAGAATATAAATCGGGAAATCCTGTGGTTCAAGATGGGTATCCTTCGTTTGATTTATATGAAATGCTGGTAAAATAAAGGGAGTCTAAGCTCCCCTTTTTTTAATCATAAAATCCGTCCGGAACAGGGCAATATAATAAATTATCATCACCGTCAAAATTATATAAAGTATTTTTATTTTGTTCGGAGTTATTTTCTTTTATTTCTTTTTCAAAGATAGTATTTAATTTTTGTTCTACAATCTCTGCCTCCGGTTCATCAAGGTTATTGATTGCGGAGATAGTTTTTTCACCTATAACGCCATCAACTAATAATTCGTCATTATCATTTAAGAATTGGTTAGTAATAGTTTGGGTTGTTTTTGCAATCTTTACAGGGTCATCTGTGATTACAGAAAGTTCAAATATATCGCTTGCAATTTCTTTGTGTTTTATTTCGGGAATGTTTTGCATATTGAAAATTTTTACTTCTTGTTTTATATCAGAATCTGGTTTTTGTTCCTCAACTTTTTTATGAAGTTGTCTAAATAGTATTGCATCTTGCATAAGTTTTGCTTCTTTTTCTTTTGTTTTTATTGTGTCAGAATTGTCTGTAATATTACATTCTTTATTTTCATCACTGTATGCAAAATGAAAGAATTGAGAAACATCATCATTTACCTTTTTTGAATTAGGATTGTCAGAATTCCTATACCCTCTGTGCCTCATCACAATTTTTGCATTTTTAAGGCTGTCAATTTGAAAAGCTTCAGGAGATATATTTTCTGCATTTTTATCACCGACAATTAATACTTGAAAAGGTATAACTTTTCTGCTTTGTTCAAGTTCTGGATTGAGTTCAATAAGTTCCTCTGGCGACATATTATTATCATCAGCGATTTTTTCCAAGCTGTCATTTGCTTTCACTTCATAGTAAAAAGATGATTGAGGATTTGTGATTATATTATCTTCATTTTTTTCAAATGGAACATCTGGGATTAAATCTATTCTTTCATCATAAGGTAGGTTAAAATAATTAGTATCGGGTTCTTTTGATTCTGTTAAAGTAAGTTTTTCTTTACTCCATCTGTTTAATTTTTCCTTATTTTTAAATATTTCTTTTTCAAATTGTTCTTTGGTAAGGTTTGGACCGTATTTATCATATAATTCCATACCAAACTTTACAGCATTATTATCAGTATTGCTGTTGCTGAAAGCATTTATATGTCCTTTGAATGCGTCATGAAATTGAGCACCAAATTTTCTTCCCCAAACTTTATTTTTTTGTAAGGTATAGCCCCAATGAATATTACTCCAAATATCATAGTCATAAATGAATTTATAATCGTTTGGAATGTTCGAACCGAATACAGTATGTCCTTTTTCATTTTTATATCTGTTTGCAATTTTTTTAAGTATAGGTTTAAAATCAAAAATATCAGAATTTGCTAGGTCATAGAGTTGCCAAAAACGTATCGCATCAAAATTAGGGTCATTTATTTTTGCAATCATTTCTTTGTAGATAGAATCGATAATTTGATTGTAAACAGGTTTACTTTTATCAATATTGAGAAAACCTTGTAATCTTTTTATTTTACTAACTTTTTGTTTTTTCATAGAAAATTCTCCTTTCATATTAAAAGTTATCGTTTTGTTCTATTTTATAATTGATTTATGAAATAATTCTCGTTATAATAGAATTGTTAAATGGCAAAGAGGTGTAAAATGCAAAAACAAAAAAAAGATATAGTTGATGTTTTGTTCACTCATAAAACATTGTCTGTTGGTTATAAAATATTAAAGGCAATCATTGTTTTATATTTCAGTATATTTTTTACAATCCTCGATTTTCATTTCTTAAGATTACACATTAATCTTCAATATGGTGTTTGGTATGTTTATATCTATATTCTGGCTTTTGCATTATATTTTTCTTTTATTTATTTTTTGATGGTAAAGGCATCAAAGGAATTTCTTGTCGGTTTAATTTTACTTGCATATTTTATTGGTAATTTATTATTTTTACCACCTACGTATAAGGAAATATTTTCAATCATTTCTTTATTGTTTTTTTTATATTATATCGTTTCCGTAAGTAATAAGGAGGAGAAATGATAAATAAATACCATAAGGATATTATAAAGAAACTCAGCCATTATATAATAATGATTTGCTGTAATTCACTTATCTCCGCAATTTTTGGAACATTTTCTGCTCTCATATATTCTTTTATTTGTGAAGATTATGGGCACCCAAATGTCAGTGATATAGAGTTTATTCTCTTTACTGTAATTTCTTTTTTAATATTTTTCTCATTATTCACCATTATGAATAATATTGTATTTACAAATGTGAAGAATATTTGGATAAGGGCATTTGCCTTTGCACTGTTTTATATCCTTCCTGTATATAATTATATTATTAACAGATGAGGTGTGATATGGCAGAAAGAAAAATTGATAATATTATAGATTTTATTGTTATACAGTTTTTCCCTTGGTTGTTTTTAATAGGGATAAACTTTATGTATTCCATATTTGTTATTATCGGTTTATTCGGTTTTGGTCCTAATGTAGAATATGATACATTTATATGGGACATTGTCAGATATTATGACAGCCCATACTTTGATGAATTTCAGTTGGGGCTGTTTGTTTCCTCATTTTTCCTTCTTATAACTACACAATTATTTGTATTCAGAAATACAACAAAGCTGTCAACAAAGATATTTGCTTTTTGTGATTTCTATTTATTTGGAATAGTTATAGGTTTATTGATGTTGTTTGGTTCTTAAATAATGGATAGATTTAGTCCGTTAGCGAATTTTACTATATCATAATTTAGTTGGAAAGTCAAGAACAATTTTAGAACATTCATGTCATACCGTTTGCCATTCTTGTAATCTCATAACTCAAACTAAGCTTTTTGATGTTGTCGTTTGTTGTTGATTTTTGAAGATAATTAAATGTTTTCATTTTGTTCTTGACTTTTTATAAAAAATAGTGTATAGTAGTTTTCAACTAATGGGATAAGTATACCCATTTTTTTTATAATCTGTAATCTTCATTTTTCTGTGAAGATTTTTTTATTGAGATTTTGTGATGAATATTTGAATGGCTATCTTTTTTTAGATAGCTTATGAAATTTCCATATTTGTTATGGAATTCTAATGGAGGATAGTTTATGAATTTTGTTGATGATAGAAATAAATTTATTAAGAAATCAAAACTTAATAATAGTATGAATAAATTAATATTGGCAAAAACTTTATTTAAAATTGCAGGCAGTGATGAATTGTTATTAAATGCTGTTGCAAATGTTATTTTAAATAGGTTTTTATATGAGTATGAAATTGATAATGAAATAACTTTTATAAAATGTATTACGGATATTTCTTTTTTGCCTTGTTGGAAAGATTTGAAATCTATGGATAATATTTGTATTGATAATAGTGTATTTAAAAAATGTTTTAATTTTGCGGGTTTTGTATTAAGTGGAAAATTAAAAGATGACACTTTTTCTTCTATCAGATTTCATAGAGTCGGAGAATTCCCATCTTGGGCAATAGGACTTAAATATATAAAAGATGTTTCCGGTTATCTTTTTTATAATAATTGTGATTGATAAAATAATTTGAAAGGGATTTTAGAATGGATAATTTAAAAAATAATGAGTTAAAAAAAATTGTTCCTGATAATGGTATTAAATCTGAGGTTGCAAATAAACCTTCTAATGTGCCGGAAAAATTTTGGAATAGTGAAACCGGAAGTTTAAGAGATGAAGAGCTTTTGAAATCTTATTTGGAATTAGAAAAAAAATTTAGTTCTTGTTCCAAAAAAAAAGGTGATGATAAAAATATTTTGGAACTTGCTCTTGAAACAGAAGGTCCTGCATCAGATTATAATATTGTACTTCATCATAAGTTATTAGATATTGATGAGAATCTTAATAAGCGGTTAAAAAATGCCGGATTCACAAATGCTCAAGCTCAACTTGTTTATGATTTAGGGGCTGAAATAGTTATGCCTTTGATTGAAAATATTGTTGAACAATTTCGTGCCTATCGTGAGCTTGAAAAGTTGGAAAAATATTTTGGTGGAGAGGAACGTTTTGATGAAATTTCAAGACAGATTTTGATGTGGGCTGAAAAAAATGTGCCGGAAGAAATTTATGAATCTCTTAATTCTTCTTATTATGGTGTTATTGCTTTGTATAATATGATGACAAGTAACAATGAACCTTCTATGGTGAATATGAATGGTGAAGGAGAGAGTGTGTTAAGTGAAAAAAAATTAAGAAGTATGATGAGTGATCCAAGATATTGGAGAGATGGTGATAAAGATTTTATAAAAAAAGTTGATGAAGGTTTTAAAAATTTATATGACAGATAAAATTTTTTAATACTTTTTTGATATTTTTTATTGAAGTATGCTTTTGAATGTGATATACTGAAATTGTCTTTTGTTAAATAGGAGAGAGAAATATGTTTAAAAGTATAATTAAAAAAGCTAAACCTGCTTCTAAAAAAGTTGAAGCAAAAAAGGCTCCTGCTAAAAAAGCAGTACCAGCTAAAAAAGTTGCAGTTAAAAAAACTACAACAACAACTGCTAAAAAAGTTGTTGCAAAGAAACCTGTTGTAGCAAAGAAAGTAACTGTAAAAAAGGCTCCTGCTAAAAAAGTAGCACCAGCTAAAAAAGTTGCAGTTAAAAAAGCACCTGCTAAAAAAGTAGTTGTTAAAAAGGCTGCTGTAAAAACTGCTTCTGTAAAAAAATCAGTTAAACCAGTTGCAAAAAAAAAAGTAGCAAAAAAGAAGTAGTTGATATTTCTTTGATGGTATCTAATCCCAATAAAAAGGGTAATGAGGTTAAGAAAAAAACTTCGTTTATCTCTTCTTTGTTGGGATTTTTTTATAACCATACAAAAAAAATATTGTCAGTTTATCTTGCTCTTGTCGTTGTATTTTCTTTCGCATTTGCTTTCATAAGAGAGTTGGATGTTTATAAGCAAATAAGATTTTCAACTAATCCTGTGGAAATTATGTTTATTTCTATTGCATATTCCATATTTGATATTATCAAATATTTTGTGCCGGTTCTTATTATTGCTTTGATTGTAAAGTATATTATGATGAAGGCGAGAAAGATAAAATTAAAATTTGTTTTTAAAAGAAGTTTCAAAAGACAAACAATGATTGCGTTTACAATTTCATTTGTTTTTGCAATTATATTTTATTTTGATGTTTTATTGGTGACCAATTATTCTCGTCAATTAGTAGAATCATCATTAGAGTTATTTATTTTGTTCTTTTTATCTGTATTATTTACATTGTCTTCAATGTATGGTTTGTTAAAGGGAATTTCTCCTGTATTTGAACAAAAAAAATAATAAAATTAATTTTAATTATACTTTGTAAGATTTAAAATCCGCCGGTTTGTGCGGATTTTTAATTTTGCAAATAATATGCAGATAAAGTTTCGGGATAACATTTCTTTATGCCCCGTTTGGGTGTGCCTTTATTTTAAAGGCATTTTTTTAATTTAAAAAAAAGGAGATATAAATATGTCAATTTCTATTGATCAATCTTTTATAAAACAGTTTGAAGCCGAAGTGCATCTTGCTTTTCAACAAACAGGAACAAAACTTCGTTCTACTGTCAGAACAAAAAATGATGTAAGAGGTAGTTCTACAACTTTCCAAAAAGTAGGTAAGGGAACTGCTACAACAAAAGCAAGACACGGTCTTGTGCCAGTTATGAATTTGGATCATACACCTGTTGAATGTGTATTATCAGATTACTATGCCGGTGATTGGGTTGATGAGTTAGACGAGCTTAAAACAAATGTTGATGAAAGACGTGTTGTTGCATCTGCCGGTGCGTATGCATTGGGTCGTAAAAGTGATGAGCTTATTATTTCAGAACTTAATCTTGCTTCACAATCTGTTGAAATGGGAACAACCGGTCTTACAAAGGCGAAAATCCTTTCTGCTTTGGAAATACTTAATAATAATGATGTGCCAGATGATGGTCAAAGATTTGCTGTTGTCGGTGTGCATCAATGGAATGAACTTTTAAATATGAAAGAATTCTCAAATGCTGATTATGTCGGTGATTCTTATCCTTTATTAAACGGAACGGAATCAAGAAAATGGCTTGGTATTAATTGGATTATGCATAATGCTTTGCCTTTTGATGAAGATAATTCTTCAAGAGCTTGTTTTATCTATCACAAAAATGCAATAGGTCATGCATCAGGTTGTGATGTTAAAACTGATATTACATGGCATGGTGAAAGAGCTGCGCACTTTATTTCTAATTGTATGAGTCAAGGTGCAAAGCTTATTGATAACAGCGGTATTGTTAAAATTATGTGTAAAGATACTTCTGTGATTGGTTAATAATAAACAAAAAAAAGGAAATAAAAATGTCAATGGATTCAAAAAATTTATCAGTTCTTGCTTATTCTAACGGTTTTACTTTGTGGCATTATAAAACAGATGATGCGAAAACTGTTGTCGGAGCAAGCGGATATTTCAATAAAGTGTCGAATATATTTAATGTAGGAGATGTTATTTTTGCATCTCTTGGAAATACCTCAAAAGAAATGGTAATGTATACAGTTTCTTCTGTGGAAAGTGGTGTTGTTAGTGTGTCTGATGTAATGCCAACAAGTGTTTAATTTTAGTAATTTGGAATAAAATCCCTGTTTTCGGACGGGGATTTTTTTATGGGAGAAATTTGATGAATAATTTTACAATGGTGGATTTGTGTTCTAAGGCTTTGAATAAAATAGGAGCAAGTGAAATAGTTTCTTTTGACGAAGGAACACCAGAGGCGGAATTTTCAAGAAGTATATATCCTGTATTAAAGCATAAGTTATTATCATCATTTCCATGGAGTTTTGCAACGGAAATTAAAAGGCTTAATAAGATTGTTATTGAAGATGTGGAAGCAGAATTTTCTAATTGTTATTTGCTTCCGTCTGATTTTATAAGGGCAGTGAAAATTTCATCAAAACTTCCATATAAGATTATTGGGGATAAATTATTTACCGATGCGACAGGTGTTATACTTACTTATATATCTGATGTTGATGAATGTAGGTTTTCATCTGCTTTTGTATCGGCATTTATTTATGCTATTGCAGCAGAATTATCGGTTTCGCTTTTGGATGATGTGACTAAATTTAATTTATTATACCGACTTTATACTTCTGAATTAAGGGAAGCAAGATTTTTAGACAGTATGCAGGAAAGTCCAAAAAAGTTTAATGACTTTTCTTTGATTGATGTGAGGTTTTAAGAGAGGAGTGAATATGTATAAACAAGTGATTTCTAATACTAACTTTTCCTATGGTGAAATTTCCCCTTATTTATTTGGAAGAGGAGATATTGAGGCATATAAATCCGGAGCAATGACTATTTCGAATATGACAGTTATTCCTACCGGCGGAATAAAAAGAAGAGATGGAACTAAGTTTATATCTCAGTTGTCGGGTGTAGGAAAATTGTTGGTTTTTGAATATTCTTCGGACAAAGTATTTCTTTTGTGTTTTACTGATAAAATATTGTATATTTATGATAGCGATAATAATTTGGTCGCATCTTTGTATTCTCCGTTTAGTTTGGAACAACTTTCTAATATAAGATGGTCACAGAAAGGTAATCTTCTTTTTATTGTGCATAAGGATATTTTTCCTAAGATTTTAAAATATATTCCGTCTGGCAATATTTGGAAGTTTGAAGATTGGGTGTTTGATAAAAATCCGGAAACCGGAGCTTCGTATCAGCCGTTTGCAAAATTTGATGATACAGAAGAAATTTCTCTTACTCCATCAAATTTGACCGGAGAGATAGAGTTGGAAGCTTCGGACGAATTTTTTGATGTTTCTTATGTCGGAACAAAAATTAAAATAAATGGTGGTGAAGTTTTGATTACAGAGTTTATTTCTTTTGTGAAAGTTAAGGCTTTGGTTATTATTGAATTAGAAGGTACGGAAGCTTCTTATTTTTGGCAAGAACAGGCATTTTCTTGCAGGCGAGGTTATCCTAAAACTATTACATTTCATCAAAACAGATTGGTTATAGGGGCATCAAAATCTTTACCTAATAGATTGTGGTTTTCCAAAACTGGAAATTATTTTAATTTTGATTTAGGTGAAGGTCTTGATGATGAAGCGATAGAGTTTGATATGTTATCGGATAAAGTTAATGAAATTGTTTGTGTGTTTTCAGGACGGCATTTGCAGGTTTTTACATCTGATTCCGAATGGATGGTTTCCGGATTGCCTTTGACACCATCATCATTATCCGTAAAACAACAAACAAAAATCGGTTCTGTTTCGGATAGATTTATCTCTCCTAAATTAATAGAAGGTTCAACTGTATTTGTTGCAAAAAATAATAAGGAAATCAGAGAATTTTTCTATGGTGATATTACTGAAAATTATTCATCCGAAGATTTGATTTTACTTTCTAACCATTTGATGAATAAACCGAAAGAATTGGATTATGATATTAAAAAAAGATTGCTTTATGTTTTACAAAGTGACGGAACTGTTTCTGTTTTACTTTTGAATAAAACAAGTGGTATTAATGCTTGGTTTAAATATGAAACTTGCGGAGAATTTATTTCTTTGTGTGTATTTTTAAATAATTTATATGTTATTGTAAAACGTGAAAATGACTATTTTTTAGAAGTATTTACGGAAGATATTTTTACTGATAGTTCGTTGGTATTTAAATCTAAAAATAAAACAAATAAAATAGTTGGAATTTCCCATTTGAATAATAAAGTTGTCAGTGTTAATGCCGATAATTATGTTTTTGATGTAAAAGTTTTAAATGGGGAAATTAATTTACCGATTGAGGCGGAAAATATTTTTATCGGACTTCCTTATACACATATTTTGTGTCCGTTACCATTTTTGATAGGTGGTGTTAGGGCGCCTAAGGTTGTTAGGTTGTTTGATTTGTCTTTTCGTGTTATGGATACACCTTTATTGCAAATAGATACCGGTGATGGTTTAAGAAATATTACCTGTCGTAATTTTGACAGGGAAGATAATATTGATAATCCAATAAAAATTTTTAGCGGGGATGTTCATATAAAGGCAAAAGGTTTGTTAAGAAATTTTAATGTTCCGTTATGGAAACTTCAAAGTTCAAAACCTTATAATGTTAATATTTTAAATGTTTCTGCTACTGTTGGTAGCGTAAAATAATATTGAAAGGAGTTTTAAATGGGTAATGTTGCTAATACTGTGAGTGCTGTGACATCGGCAGTTGGAGTTGTTGATAATATTGTTAGCTATAAAAACAATAAAGATAAACAAAAGGAAGAAAATAGAATATTAGAAGAAGAAAAGCGAATAAAAGAAGAGCAGATTGATGTAAAAAAACAACAATATAAAGAAGAAAAAACAAATTTGTTGAAGGTGAAGCTTGCTTCTCAAAGGGCTAAATTGGGTGCTAACGGAATTAATGCAACTTCCGGCTCTTCTGTGGCATATCTTTCTAATTTAGAAAAGAATGTTGATGAAGAAATTGCAAAAAATGATTATTTCGCTGATTTGAATCTGCAAAATGAAAATAATATTTATAATTATAAAAAGAAAGTTAATTTATTAAATTCATCAAAAAATAATTATAATGTTTTTTCTGATACTTTGAAGTCAACTACACAGCTTTTTTCTTCGTTATGGAAAATTTAAAAGGGTAATTTATGATGAATGATATTATTGAATATTCCTATATTTGTGATGGGAAACAAACTGTTTTTGAATATTTATTTGAAACTTTTTCTGTTCCATTTGTGAAAATTTATCTTGATGGAGAATTGATTGAAAAAGGTTTTACAGTTTATCCGTTTAATGATAAATGTGGTGGAAAGGTTGTGTTTGAATATCCTCCATTAGCCGGTAAAAAATTAACTGTTTTAAGAGAATTGAATTTTTCCAGAGTTTGTGATTTTCAAACTGGCGGTGTTTTTAGGGCAGAGGATTTAAATTATGAAATGAATTATAATATTGCTTGTCTTAATCAGTTAGATAAAATATTGAAGAAATCTATAAAACTTTCCCGCTTTGATAACAAAGAAGTAAATCCTGTTTTGCCTCCGGCAAAGGCAGGTCATGCAATTGTATGGAACGAGAAGGGAAATGGATTTTCGAATTTAGATATTAATATAACCGAACAAGTAAACTTTGTTGAAGATTGCTTGAATTCGGTGGAAAATTTATATAATGATTTGACTGAGATTATTACAAACAGTCTTGATGTCGGTATTTTGGGACTTTTTCATAATTTGTTGGGTCTTATCAGAGGATATCATCCCGATGCCTTTGAAGATTTTAAGTTAATTTCATCTGATTCGGATAAAATTTTTGATTATGGTTTGGTTAGTGATACTCAAAACATTAATGTGAAAAATAATGGTAAATTGTAAAAAAAATACAAAAGTCAGTTTTTTAGAATTTTTGAAAATATGGTGTGATGTGCAAGGTATTTCTTTGCCTTTGCACCATAAAAAAATTGCTCAGTGGTTGGAAGAGATTTTTTATTCTGATAAAAAAAAGGGGTTGTTATTAGCGTTCAGAAGTAGTGGGAAGTCTACTGTCGTTGGACTTTTTTGTTCATGGCTTTTGTATATTAACCCGAATGTCAGGATTTTGGTTTTGGCGGCGGATACGGTGCTTGCAAAAAAAATGGTGCGAAATATAAAAAGGATAGTGGAGATTCATCCTATGTTAGAGGATATTAAACCCAAGAAAAAGCAAGAGTGGGCTTCGGGAAGTTTTACTGTGGAGCGAGATTTGGCACTTCGTGATCCATCTGTGATGGCGGTTGGACTTCTTTGCAATTCGACTGGAAGCAGGGCAGATGTTATTATTTGCGATGATGTGGAGGTGCCGAAGAACTGTGATACTTATCAAAAACGGTGTGATTTGAGGGAAAAATTATTGGAGTTGAATTTTATTTTGGTGCCTAATGGAATGCAGATTTTTATAGGGACACCACATACTTTTGATACCATTTACAAGGTTTAAACAGTTGATTTTTTGCCCTCTTTTATACAGAAAATATTTTTTTTCAAATAATTATTGACAAAGTAAAATATGTTTGTATAATGGAGGTAGTTTAGTTAGTTAAAAAAGAATTTGCCGGGACGACCCCTCATTTCGGCAAATCTGGTGAAAGCCAGTAAATTCCCCTAAGTCATTCCCTCCTTATTTTCTCTCTCCTCGACTTAGGGGATAAATTTTTACCGAGAATTCCGAGTAATCTCACAAAGGCGAACTAAAATTTTCTACTAACCCCGTAGAAAATTAAGTTCTTGTTTGTTCGGTTTCTCTCTCCTCGACTTAGGGGATAAATTTTTACCGAGAATTCCGAGTATAGCAAACCAGATATCCTAAACTTCTCGCTAAAACCGCTCGTCGTTAAGGATAACTTCGTTTGCTATTCTCTCTTCTCGACTTAGGGGATAAATTTTTATTGATATTTCTATCTTTATTTAATATTATTTGTAATAATTTAATACAAATAAGAAAGGTGAAAAAATGAAACTCAGCACAGTTGAAAAAATCTATATTATTGAATTTTTGGGTAGGTATGTTTTGCCTGAATATATGCCTCAAGATTTAAAAAAACAAAGAAGACTCATAACTATGCAGGATGATCTTTCCGGAATTATTAAAGAAAAAACCAAAGATAAAAATGAAATAAAGAGAATGATAAAAACTTATATTGAAGACTCTTTACGCTTTTATGTTGAAAGTTTTAATATATCAATGGAAGAGGTGTATAATATAGATATAGATGGTGTATTTCCTTCTACTGAAAAAAACATTGTATCAGTAGAAAAAAGTGATTTAGGCAGATATGAAGTTTCAAGACATTTTGGTGTTATAACAACTGATGAAATAAAGGCTACTTATATTGGTGGCGCAGGAAACTTTTTATATAATGGTAAAAGGGGTATTAGTATTCCAAATTATGTATTTGATGATATTAAGGAAGGAAAGAATAATAAATATTTTAAACTATATAATACGGAAGTATATAATCCACCTTATTATAGTCAACATTATTTAGTTGAACCATATCGTATACCAAATAATGGATATGTTGAGTTGCCGATAGAGCCTATTCCTTATGATAAAAATTTTGTTGATAGGGAAGTTAATTTAATTTATAAAGCTCGTGAAAATCAAAGATAGTAAAATTCCCCTTGGTTTTAGGGGATTTTTTATGGGAGATTAATTTTTTTGATTTTTTATTTGAAATTTTTGTTTTAAATTGCTAAAAATAAAACTGTATTTTAAAAGATTTGCGAATCGGTTTAATTTTTTTATAAAAAAGAATCGATTCTTTTGTGTTTTTTAAGATTTTATTGTTTAGACAATCTAATTTTTAAAAAGAATCTTTAAAATTTTAATATGTTGTTTTTACAGCATTATTTTCTATTTTTGTGTACTTTAAAAGTTGTCAAAAAAAGAATCGCTTGACTTTTTTTGTCGAATGTTTTAAGAATCGTTGTATGAAGCGAATAGAAATTGTTTCTGTGAAACTTCAAACCTATTCCCTGTTGCGTTCCTTTTCTCTCCTTTCCTCCTTCTCTCCTCGCAACGGGGAATTTTTTTGTGCTGATGGAATATTACGGACAGATAGCCTTCGTTAATGTCTAACTTACAGTTTTTTGGTGGAGATTTTGTGTCGGGTGGGCGTTGACCCAAACAAGCAATCCTAAGCTTCTCACTAATATCGTTCGTCGCTAAGGATAGCTGGGTTTGTGTTCTCCTCGCAACGGGGAATTTTTTTTGTGCCTATGGGTATTGCTGACAGAGAGCTTTTAGATAGTAAAAATATTTATAAAGATTTATAAAAGTAGGTCCATATGTGCCCGCCCCAAGGGGGATAGACCAAAGAGTATCGGCTTTGATGACTGATGAAGGTGTGAAATTCAAAATAATCCTTGAAAGTTTTCTGTGTTTCAGTTTATACTTCAAAATATAAAAAACGAAAGGTCTATTATGAATAATGTAAATGCGAATACCAATACTGAAAAAGAAGAAATTAAATATTTGACCCTTGATGATATAGATAAAATGTATGAAGAGGCGGAACCTGCGGATTGGGGTTTCCCAGAGAACTATAGTGCTGTAGCTTCTAATAGATATCAAAATTTAACAACTTATGTAAAACTTACTAAAATAGAGATAGAACGATTACCTGCTGATCATGCTAAGCTTCTTTTAGATTTTTATAATTTGTTTGATGAAAATGAACCTTATAAAGATAAGGAAGGTACTCCATATAGGGATAATTTATTAAATGATTTATATTATAATATATATGATGACGATTATGCACCTCTGTTTTCATCATCTAATGGAAAAAAAATCTATAGACACGATATTAAGTATGTAGAAAAGAACTGGAATAATCGTGTTGTAAAGGTTACTAAAATAGGAACAGAAGAAATACCAGTATTAGATAAAAATCAAAAGATAGAGAAATTGAAAAAATCCTTTGATATATTCAAAAGATTAAAAGAAAGGGATTTAGTTCTTGCCAGTATGTATGATAGAATAGTTAAGGAGGGGAGGGACTACTTGACATACCATGATTATCTTGGAAATTTTAATACACATTGTATGCTATTAGACGAAGGACGTTTACTTGATTATATAAGATATTTTTTTGCTAAAGCTAATTGGCGTGGTGCTTTATTTATACAGAACAAATTTCCAAATGTAAAAGTCACGGAAAATATGATGGCACAGTATTTGGAATATAAAGGAAGGTAATAAAATCCCCTCTTTTGAGGGGTTGTTTTTTATATGATATTTATGTATAATAATACTATGAATGAAGAGTATTTTAATATTGCCGGTTTTACAAAGTATCCAACGAATATATATAATTCGGAGCCGGAGAATGGTTATGCTCAAGGGGTGAATGAATGTAAGATTCCGGAGGCCTTGGTTTATTATGGCTTAGATTCTGATACCCAATTTATGAAGTTATTTAATCCTGTATGGTATAGTGTTTTGAAGAGTTGTAAATTGCAGGCTGTTGTTTATAGTATATCAAATTATTTATTTGATAACAGTCTTTCTCCTTTGTGGAATAAGTTTGAAAGAAATGTTGTTGATATGTTGCCGGCTGTGATAATTCTTTGCGGTTGGCAAAGGCATATTGAAAATATGAAAAAGAAAAAATTTGATATAACTCAGATTGAATTTAACAGGCAAGAGATACGAAATACTTTGACAAAGGGTATGCGAGTTTATGGGAAATCCGGTATGCTTATATCCGGAATGATATGGGCGAGTATATTATTGAATGCGAATCTTGTACAGTTAGGATGTTTACAATATGAAATAAAGAAAGCAAATAATCAATATGTGTGTGATGAAATATCTATTGGAGATATGATTGTTGCGATACATATTCCTGCCGGAGCTTTGTTTACTCCTGATGCAGTAGAGAAATCCATTACAATGGCAAAGGAGTATTTTGGAGATAAGGTTTCGTTTATATGTAATTCTTGGTTATTGGGTGAACAGTTGGGTACTTGTCTAAAATCTGACAGTAATATTTTTAATTTTCGAAGGTATTTTAGTATAATTAAAACGGAAGATTCTGAATCTGTTTATAATTTTTTATTTAATAATGCGGATGATAATCCTAATATATCTGATTTAGCGGAGGGAACATCTTTGCAAAAGTCAGTTAAAAAGGCTATGTTATCAGGTATTCATTTTTATGATGCGATTGGGATTTTGAAATGTTAAGACTTATATTTGGTTTAGATATAAAATAGGAGGCCGAAAAATATTTCTTTTTGCTTAAAATAAAAAAAAAGGTTGCCTTTTTGTAAAATATAGGTTATAAATCTATCATCTTTGGCTAGGTAGCTCAGTCGGTAGAGCAAAGGACTGAAAATCCTTGTGTCGGCGGTTCGATTCCGCCCCTCGCCACCATAAAAGGTCAGACTCTCGTTTTCGGGAGTTTTTTATTTGTGTGTCGGCGGTTCGATTGTCCTCGGGCTTTGCCCTCGTTCGTCCCGTAAGGCTCAACTTCGGACTTTGTCCTCGTTTTGCCAACTATCGACTCGTCCTCGGGCTTTGCCCTCGTTCGTCCCGTAAGCTTAAAGCATCGCCTTTGGCTCGCGTTTAAGCAACTATCGACTCCCGCCCCTCGCCACCATAAAAGGTTGAACTCCCTATTTTGGGAGTTTTTTTATGTTTAAAGTTTTTTTTCTTAAAAATTTTCTTTATCTCTTAACATTTTGCTTTTTTTATGGTATAATGTCGGGGAATAAAGTAAGGAGAGATATTATGATAGGAGAAGGAAACTTCGGCTATAATTCACAAAATGATGATGATATTCAAAATTTTATTCCACGAATCACCGTAATGGGAGTTGGTGGTGCCGGTTGTAATGCCGTGGGAAATATGATTTCTCAGGGTATTGACGGTGTTGATTTTGTTGTTGCAAATACAGATGCTCAGTCTTTGATGCAATCAAAAGCATCAAGGAAAATCCAACTTGGAAAGCAAACAACTCGCGGTTTTGGTGCCGGTTCTCGTCCGGAAGTAGGGCAAAGTGCGGCGGAAGAATCCTTAAATGAAATTACTGATGTTATTAAAAACTCTAATATATTATTTTTAACTGGCGGTATGGGTGGCGGAACTGGTAGTGGTGCTATGCCCGTGATTGCCTCGGTTGCAAAGGAAAAGGGGATTTTAACGGTTGCAATTATTACTACACCTTTTGATTTTGAAGGGGAAAAGAAAAAGCGTATTGCAAAAGAGGCTATTTCCAAACTTATCCCTAATGTGGATTGTGTAATAACACTTCCTAATCAGAATTTATTTAAGGTTGCGGATAAGCAAATGTCGTTTATGAATGCCTTTAAGTTATCTGATAATGTCCTTTATGAAGGGGTTAGAAATATTACAGATTTAATTATGAAACCTGGACTTATTAACCTTGATTTTGCCGATATAAGGGCGGTTATGGAAGGACAAGGTAAGACAATAATCGGGACTTCTGTTCAAAGTGGTGAAAATAGGGCTTTAAAGGCGGTGGAAGGTGCTCTTCTTAATCCTCTGCTTTCTAATGAAAGTATAAGTGGAGCAAAGGGTATTCTTGTAAATATTACCGGTAATGCGTCAAATCTTTCCTTGGAAGAAGTTGGGGAGATTATGAATACCATTAGAGCCGGAATAAATTCAGAAGATACGAATTTTGTATTTGGAACTTGCTTTGATGATTCTATGGGTGACAGTTTGAAAGTTGCAATTATTGCAACCGGAATTGATGGTGCAAACGTATCGCAAAAGCCGGTCCTCAGCAGTTTTGATAGTTTTACATCTGAGGTTGTAAAACCTACACCTTATTCATTTGAGGAAGAAAAGAAAGTTGAAATTAAAATGGAAGAACCTGTTATCAAAGAAGATAATTTGAAAGTTAAACAGGAACCGATTGTAAATACTGATAAACTTGATAGTTTTTTTGAAACCGGTGATGAAAAGGATATTCAAAGTTTTATTGATGAGGAAGCAGAAAAGCTTAACATTGCAAGTAATGTAACAAATGAACTTTTTGCCGATAAATCAGATAAAATTTCATCTTCTGATGATGATGGTGATGATAATCCGGAACCACCAAAGGGAAAAAAGAAAAATCCTTTGTCATCATTTTTTGATATGATTGGAGAAAAAGGTAATGATGATACTTTCTTTGAAGATGTTGATTTGGGAAAGGATGATGATATTACTTTTAAGAAAGAAGAGCAAATTTCCGATAAAAAGGAAGAAGATAATGTCGTTTTTTTAGCAGGTAGTCTTGATACTAAAAATCAAGAGGATAAGCAAATTGATTTGATGGAAATGATTAAAAAAATGGAGGAAACTTTGGAAATACCTGCAATATTTAAAAAAGGTTCTTAAAAGTTTATTTTTGCTGTTTGTCCCTTTGATTTTTTTCAAAGGGATTTTTTTTATTTATAAATAAAGGAGTGAAATATGATAGAAACAAATATTACAGATAAAAATATGATAGACGGTATTTACGAAAGGTATATTAATGCCTTGGAAAAACGTGCCGTTTGGGAAAATTATTGGGAGGAATGTTATGAATATGCTTTGCCACAAAAAAGCGGGATTTTCAAAAATGATAATGGCAGTGTGAAAAAAAATTCGACTGTTTTTGATTCAACTGCGGAATCTGCAGTAGACAGACTTGCCAGTAGTCTTCTTTCTCAACTTACACCGCCTTGGTCAAAATGGTTCGGGCTTGAATTTGGAATTGATATAAGTGATGATGAGGAAAGGTCGGAAAAGGTTCTTCAACTTGAAAATATTGAAAAAATTTTGCAATCGCATTTTGACAGGTCTAATTTTTATGTGGAGGCACATCAATGCTATCTTGATTTGATAACTGTCGGAACGGCGGTTATGTTATTTGAAGAAAATGCGGTCGGTGAAAATTCTGCGTTTAAATTTACGGCCGTGCCTATGAATGAAATTGTTTTTGAAGATAGCGGAAATGGAAAATTGGATAGTGTGTTTAGGCGTTCTAATGTTTCTCTTTCCAATTTGAAATCAAGGTTTGTAAATAGTGTTTTTGATGAAAGACAACAAGATATTATTTCAAAAAATTCTGATAAAAAAGTTTATGTGATTGAGGTGGTAGTTCCTCGTATTACCTCAACCGGACAACAAGGATATAATTACTTTGCGTTTGTGGATGATGTTGATGGAATATTTGGCAGTGATGAAAGAATTGTCCTTAAAACCGGAGTATTTGCAAATTCTCCGTTTATTTGTTTCAGATGGCAGAAGGTAAGTTCCGAAATATATGGAAGATCGCCCGTGATGAAGGCACTTCCCGATATTAAAACTGCAAACAAGGTTGTAGAGCTTATCCTTAAAAATGCGTCTATTGCGGTAAGCGGTATTTGGCAGGCGGATGATGACGGGATTCTAAATCCTCAGAATATTACTCTTGCCCCCGGAACTATTATACCAAAGGCAGTTGGATCTGCCGGACTTACACCTATCAGAAGCGGTGCTGATTTTGATGTGTCGCAACTTGTTCTTTCTGATTTAAGGGCCAATATCAACAGGTGCTTATTGGTGGATCAATTGACTGCTTCGTCCGGTGGTAAAATGACTGCTACGGAAGTGATAGAGCGAATAAATCAGATATCCCGTATTTTGGGTGCGACTTATGGCAGATTGCAATCGGAGTTTTTGACTCCTGTCATTATTCGTGCGGTTAGCATTTTGAAGCGTCGCGGGGAAATTTCTGATATAATGGTGAATGGGTATGAAGTTGATTTGAAGTATCAATCTCCACTTGCGCAAAATCAGATAGTTCGCGATGCCGAAAATGTTTTAAATTGGATAAAAACTTTGGCTGAATTTGGTGAAGATGCAATGAGTATTATTGATAAAAAGGCTGTCGCATTATGGCTTGGTAAAGTTTTTGGTGTGTCTGAAAAATTGATTATATCTTAGTTTAAAGAGGTTATTATGGAAGAAGATTTGAGTAAGCCTTTTTTGGTCGGGTTTGATGTCCTTAAAATACCTGTGATTGAAAATGGAAAACCTACTTGGGAAGAAAAGTTTCCGATTCAAAAAATAGAGGAGCTTAAGGCACGAGTTGGAATTAAAAAATTTTCTTCCCAAATGATGTTGATGCCTATTGATACAAATAAGGGTAGGTTCGATGTAAAAAAATTAAAATTTTATTCATCAGAACTTCTTATGGAAGAAAGAAACAGGCTTCTTAATTTTTCAATTAATGGGAATAAGGTTGTAAGTTGTTCTTGTTGGTGGGATCCGTCCTATGGGTCAAGAGGTGGTGACGGAAGTGTAATTTCTGTTGTTTTTATTGATGAAGTGGGGCGATATTATCTTCATGATGTAAAGTATTTATATCATTCTGATGGGAATGCAGAGGAAATTCAGTCTGCGGTTGACCAATGTAGGCAAGTGGGCGAATTTTTGCGGGAAAATCATATACCTTCTGTGTATGTGGAAAGTAATGGCATAGGCAAATTTTTGCCGGGGTTTTTAAGAGGAGAGCTTTCAAAAATGGGGGTAAATGCTACTGTTATTGAAAAAACATCCAGAATTTCAAAGAATTTGAGGATTTTAGATGCGTTTGATGTGATTATTTCCGCTGGGTATCTTTTTGTGAATGAAAAGGTTAAAGATACGCCTTGGATTGCAGAATTTTGTGATTGGGGTGTGGATACAAAATCGCATGATGACGGGCTTGACAGTGTTGCGGGGGCTATTTCTTCGCAACCGGTCAGACTTCCTTTGACTTTGTTTTCCGGTTTAAAGGGCAGGTATAGTTTGGCCGGAAAAACCTTTAAAATAAAGACTAATTTTGATATAGATTTTTAAATCGACAAATAATTATTGACAAATCATATTTTTAAGTTTATATTATAACTATATTTTAATAAAAGAGGTATGATATGAATATGGATAATAAAAAATATTATATTGTATTTACAGGATTATTTTTAATCTTTGTAGGTTTCTTTGTTTATTTTATCGATTCGTCTAAAAAGGTAGAAAATAAAACAGTTAGTTTGACAAAACCTGTTTCTTATTCTGTGGAAACCGTGAAAGTGGTGAAAGTTGTTCAGGCGGAAAAACCAAAGGGATTGCCTCTTAATTATGTGTATGAAATTCCTAATTTTGAAAGAAGTATACCTTATTATTTAGGAACAAAGAGATTTATTGAAGAATTGGATAATTTTCAAATTATTTGCAGTGGAAAAAATTGCAACAGGCAGATTTTGACCGGCAAAAATGCAACAACTTCTAACTGTAATAGAAAAAATAATGTTAAAATTAAGGTTGTCAGAGGTGATGTGACTTTTTCAAAGAATAATTTGAAATATCTTAAAAGTAATACAAAGATAGTTGGTGATTTATATATTCGTGATATAAATTTCCTTAAAATTCCGAAAAATTTTGCTGTGATTGGAAATGTTTATGTTATAAATTCCGATGGACTTACTTTTATGGGTAAAAATTTTATTGATGGTCATATTTTTGTGAAGGGTAAGAGCAGTATCAGGGCTCTTCCATACGATGTAAAATTAACTGGTCAAATATTTATTTAATTTTGTTTGTTTTTGATGATAAAGGGGTGGTTTTGCCACCTCTTTTTTTTATATAAGGAGGAAATATGGATGAAAATTTAGATGTATTATTAAAAGATAATAAAGAATATTTTGATAACATAGAGGTGGATTTTGTAAGAACCTTTAATAGCCAGAGCGGTAAGAAGGTTTTGAAATATCTTATACTTTTAAGTCTTGGTAGATATTTGCCACCGAATGCGACTAATGAAGAACTTCATTATTTAGAAGGGGAACGTTTTCTTGTATCCTTTATTTTAAATATGATAAAGAAGGGTAAGAATTAATTTTTGTTATTTATATTTTTAAGTGGTATGTTGATAGTATTTAATACTGTTAATAATTCGTTTTTGGCGGCGATGTGTGAAAGGGTGATTTCTTCTTTGCCTATTTCCATAAGGTCAAGTATTGTTAATCCCTTTAAAAACATTTCTCTGTATACTACTCGTTCGCCAATTCCCGATATGTAATTAAATCCTATTTGTTGTTGAAGCAGTCTTAGTATTTGGTCTACTTCACGTTTGTTTTTTGCATCAATGTGTGAAATTCTGTTTCTTAATACTATCCAACGGAGTTCAGGTTTACCAAGTTCTGCTCTTTTTTGTTGGATAAATCTTATATTGTTGGTGTATTGTGATTCTGATATAATGTTTTTTGTGTATGGATCTATGTTTGCGATTACATCAATATCTACTAAACTATCATTTACAGGAGTGATTAGTATATCTGCGTTTTTATGTCCGGCGGTTGAAAGATGATTGTATGTTCCGGGGGTATCAATTATGATTATATCGTATTCTTTTTTTAAATCCTTTATTTCTGCATCAAGTTGTTGTTCGTCCTCGGAAGAGCTTTTTTTATTTGAAAATTGTGATGGAGTGACGACCAAATGTTCAGGCATAGGAAGAGTTATATGGTTATCGTTTGCATAACGAATTCTGTTTTCTATGTAATGGGTAAGGGTGCCTTGACGACCATCTAAATCTATGGTTGCAACCTTGTATCCTGCATATAGGTAGGCAACTGCCAAATGTATTGACATAGTAGATTTTCCACTGCCTCCCTTTTCGTTTCCAACGACTATTACATACGAATTATCGCTCATTTCCTTTTCTCCGTTTGATATTATACTATTTTTTTTAGTCAAAATAAAGAGATTTTATTAATTTTTTTGCAATTTTTGTTTTTTGTGTATATACTTTTTGTATGCACCCATAGCTCAGCTGAATAGAGCGTTGGTTTCCGGAGCCAAAGGTCAGAGGTTTGAATCCTCTTGGGTGCACCAAATAAATTGTTTGCAATATATAGGAAAATTTATTATAATTTTATTTAGGATTAACAAATCAAGGAGTTTTTTATTATGAGATTAGTAGGAATGGAAGATAAAGATAAAAACAAATATATTGATGTTGCTTTTAAGGTTTATAAAAGTGTTCTTCCTGAGCTTAAAAATGCAAAGGCTGGTGAATATCCTATAAATAATGGATTTCGTCTTTTGCTTCAGGAATATATCACAAAAACTTTTAATGATGATTCTCAAATTGAATGGCACAGAAAAAATCATGATGTGTTTATAATTGTAGATGGTCATTATGAAACTGTTGCTGGTATAGGAAAAGGTGCCGAAGATTTTGATAATTATAAATTTGATGAAGATAAAGATGTTGGTTTTACATCTGCTGTTCCATATAAATATCTTTTATCTTTTTTTAAATTTCACAAAGATGAAATTTTACATTTTGAACCAAATGATTTGCATATTTCTCAAATTGCGATGGATGTTGAATCAGCGAAAATTAAAAAATGTTGCTTTAAAATTGTTGATGGACACGAATGTAATGTTTCATTGGAAGAAATTGAAAAGTTTAGAAAATCATTAGAAGCAAATAAAGTTGAAAAGCAAAAAGAGGTTGATATTAACAGCATTAAAAATGCTCTTTTTGATAGATAAAACTGTTGTTTATAAAAGTTTTTTTTGGAGTCCTTTTAAATATTTTAACGGACTCTTTTTTTTATAGTAGATTCTTTGTCGTTTTTATGTAATTTAAAATTTTTATACTTTAAATATACGTGCTTAATTCTTTGATTCTTCTTAATTAAATTTTTTTGTTTAAAAAAATGAAAAAAAATTGTGGAAATTTCAAAAATATACTATATATTTGTTTTTTGTAAGATAAATTTTAAGTATAAGGAGTAAAAAATGGAAGAAATTATTTTCCCTAATAAAATAAGATTATTAAGAAAAATGGCTGGAAAGTCTATGCAAGATTTAGCAGATCAACTTGGGGTCAGTTTGTCTGCGATTTCCAAAATCGAAAAGGGATACAGAAAAATTGACCAAGAGCAAATGATGATTGTTGCAAATTTTTTGGGTTGTGCTATGACTGATATTTTCATTTCCGAAGATGAAGAAGATGAAGCTATACTTATGGCTTGGAAAAAGGAAATTGAAAGACGTGTTCAACTTAACCAAAATAACGGACTTAAAATTTTCGGTGCAGGATTAAGACTTATCCGTAGCAATAAAGATATGACTTTGATGGAAGTGGCAGAAGCTGCTGGTCTTACTCTTTCTGTTTATCACAGAATTGAAATAGGTCAACGCGAAATCTATGAACAGGAACTTTTCAATATTGCTCGTGCTTTGGGTATGACTACAAAGGAAGTTCTTACTAAAATTTATGAACTTAAAAAGGATGGAAGTCTTGACAGATTCTTAAATGCAAATAACAATCCGATTGATTCCATTGCAAAGATGAGTGATATACTTAAAACAACTGAAAATGTTTATACTCCTTCCGGTGTAGTGAAGTTTAATAAGGTTCTTGTATACTCAAAAACTTTGGAAAACGGTAATATGATTGTTGATAAAACAAATAAAGATTATATCGTTTATCCGGTAAGTGATAAAAAAGTTGAAAACATTTATGCGTTGGAACTTTCAAGCCGTAGACTTGGTAATATAATTCCTATGCGTTCAATTCTTTTCGTGGATGGTAATCAAGCGGTTAGAAGCGGAGATATTGCCGTTCAAGTTCTTAGAGATATGGAAGAAAAAATGGAAATTCGTTTTGTATCCGTAAGGGAGGATATTGACGGTAAATTCTATGGCGTTATGTTCAATCCAGATGAAAAAGTTGAACTTAATTCAAACGAACTCAGCAAACTTCAAAGAGTTGTGCTTATTTCTATGAATTAGTTTTGTTTTATTTTATTTGAGGGGGAGAGAAGTTGTGATATGCAATTTCTTTGGAATATATGGCAGAAAACGGAAAAAATAAAGTAAATTTTACTGAATTTCAGGCTAAGGAAAGGGCTATTGCAGTTGGAAAAAAGTATCTTAATCTTTTTCACCAACTTCATGTGATTACCGCTGGTTTGACTGTTTTGAATAAGGAGTTTATTGCTCTTCCTGATAATGTTGTGGAAATTTTACCGGAGCTTGCCGGTGGAGCAAAATTCAGACAGCATATACAGAATCTTAAAGACGGTATTACTCCTATTGATAAGATTGATTTTGATTTACTTCCTTTTGGACCAGAGGTTTTTGAGGATAAAAAATTGCTTGAAAAGTATGTGCAATATGATACTCCGAGAAGAGAACAAGTTGTGCGTGAGGAAAAGCAAGTTTCACCTGTGAAAAAAGAGGAAGAGGTTGTTGTAAAGCAAGTTGTTGATGCCGATGTGGATAGTGATTTGGCAAATGATAATGCAAAGGTGATATTTGACCTTCTTCGTAAATTTCAAAATAATCCTAAGGACTTAGAAGCCTTTAAATCAAAAGAAGAGGTGCGTGATTTCGGTCCGGAATGGAAATCAAAAATTTCTGATTTGATTATGAAATCTGATGTGGCAGATAAGGCTAATTTGAAAAAGGTTTTTGATGGACTTTGTGTGTTTGATTATGCTTTGAATGTTTGGCAAGAGGCTGTCGGTTTGGTGAAAAATCCCAAATTGAAAAGCAAAGATGAAATTTCCTCTAAACTTCCCGAATATAAAAAGTATTTGAATATGTTTGGAGCAGGCGGAAAAAGTTTGTATGAAAAAATTGAAGCTTTAACAAAGTAGGGAAATTACTATGGGTTTCATGCAAAAGTTTATTAAGAAAAAAGTTAGTATTCAGGATGTGTTATCAGCTTTGGAAAATTTTTCTAATGATATAAAATCCTTGAATGCAATTTCTCAAGTCGCTTCGTCGTTTTTTGGTGCAAATTGGAAGTTTAATTTAGAACTTTATATAAGCACTATGGATAAGAAGGATAAAGAAAAGTATCTTCCAATAATCCGTAATGTTTTGACTTTTGATAAAGCAGTTTCTCTTTGGATGGTGGCACAACAGGTATTAAAAGGTGCCAGACCAATGAATGCCGATATTATGAAAAATATTGATGAGTATGAGGAATATTTGCCTAAATTCGGAGTGGAAGGGGTAAGGCTTCTTGAAAAACTTAAAGAAAAATTCAATCTTTCCGGTGATAATGTTGTTTTGGAAAAAACGGTTGAGGAAGTTCCCGAAAGTAAACAAAATCCAGAAGAAGAGGATTATGGTGAAGAGGCAGAAGCAGTTGAAAATATTGAAGAAACTCCTAAATCCGATAAAATTTTAAAAAGAGTTTCGAGTAAGGAATTGGAAGAGGGAGTTTTTGTGAAACTTCCAAAAAAAGAAGAGCCGGTTGTGAGGGAAGAGGTAAAAGTTGAAAGTGTTACTCCCGTTGAAAAAGTTGAAAAAGTTTCTGGGAATGTTTCTTCTTGGGAGCTTTCGAATTTCGTGAAAGTTTATGGATTTGTATCGCAACTTCGTGAAGTTATGTCGGCGATTTCTTTATTTAAGGGGGCGAATTCGTTGGAAGAATATCCTTACTATGGATTTGTCATTGATGTTATAGATTATCTTGTCTTTCAAGGAGAAAAAATCTTATCTGACGAATCAGATGATGTCATACGTCAGTATTTAAAAGGCGGAAAGCAAGAATTAGAGGAGATTATAGTATTTTATAAAAAGCAAAAACAGGAAGAAGTTGTAATTTCTGATAATAGTGAAAATACTAAAAACGAAGAAAAATAAAGGTGTTTAAATTTTTGCTGGTATTTATTGAAAATACAATATAAAATACTTTTTAAGTGAGGTAAAAGTGAAATTAAAAAAGTTTATATATATAGTCAGTTTAATTTTTATGTCTTCCTGTTCTGATGATTTTGGAAATAATGGAATGAATGTTCCTTATGTGGTAGATAACACTTCATACGATATAAAAGTTAATGATTATGTTCCCGTGTTTGATAAGTTGCCATCAAGAACACTTGAAAATGTGGAAAAGTTTAATTTGGAAACTCCGTTAAGATGTGAGGTTGATTGGGATTCCCAATCCATTATTTCTGTGCAACCTTTTGCAAGACGTGATTTTTTCTTGGAAAGGGTTGATAAGGGTGATAATCTTCCTGTTTTAAAAGTGGAAAATTTATCATTTGAAAAACAACCTGTTGATGAGGTATTAAGAACTCTTCTTAAAAATACAGGAATACAGGTGTATGCAACCGATGGTTTTTATAAGAAAATATCGCAAAGTGAGATCAGCGGTGATTTAACAAAGGTTGTTGATTTGATTACCTCCCTTGGTAATGTTTATTATTCCTATGATAATAGGATAAAGCGTCTTACACTTCGTAAATATGCAAAGTGGAATTTGCATGTGCCACTTTCGACGGATGTTATTCTTGCAATGGAAGATTCTCTTCGCGGTGCGGATATTGATGACATAGTTGTTGATTGGGAAGACAAGGTTATTATATTTGAAGGAGATGTCGTTGTCGAAGATAAGGTCAGAAATATAGTTAATAAGTTTTCAATAGAAAATTATCTTCTTGCATTTGATATTGATGTATATCGTGTTTATCCAAGGGCTTTGGATAATTCGATTATTTGGATGAATATATTGGAAGCGTTTAATACCGGTTCAATAAAACTTTCTCAAAAGGGGGTAATCGGACGTGCTCTTGTCGTTTCATCAAACTTTAATCGTGACAGTTTGTATGAGTTTTTGAAACCTCAGGCAAATACTGTGTTGGTTTCAAGTGGAACTTTTATTACTCCTGATAGATGGCAGGGCAGGTTTGATATTGGCAGATGCGGTAGAGAAGTGCGTCTTGAAACGGATCTTAATATTTTGACTCAGGCACAGTTCTATCCAAATGATAAAAATGTCGGAAAAATTGATTCTACTATTGTACTTAGAACTTCTAACGGTGATATTGCGAAATATACCGTGCCAAGCAGACTTGGTGATAATATTTTGATTATTGGTATTCCAACGCAATATTTTGTGGATGGAAAGGAAACTATTATTCCGCCTAATGCCGAATTGGTTGTGTTGGTAAGTCCCAGAATTATAAAAATTGTTCATCCTTTGGAAGATAAGTAAAGGTTTTTTTATGTTTATTAAGTATTTTGAGTTTTTGATTGCTTGGCGATATTTAAAATCGAAAAGAAAAGATGGTTTTATTTCTGTAATTTCCTGGCTTTCTCTTATCGGTATTACTTTGGGAGTGGCTACTCTTGTCATAGTTATGTCTGTTATGAATGGGTTTAGGGAAGAAATGCTTTCTAAAATCCTTGGCATAAATGGTCATGTTACCGTGATGTCTTCGTTTGTGCGGGAATTTGAAAATCCGGACAGGGTTATTGGGAAAATTACTTCCTCTGATTTATCTTCGTATATAAAAGATGGGAATTTTATTATTCCTATTATTGAAGATCAAGTTATGATGTCATCCGAAGGTGTTTCAATGGGTGGAATGTTAAGGGCTATGAGTGTTGATGATATGGCGAAGTTATCTCCTGCATTTAAAAGTGTGTATGGACTTGATATGGAGGGTAATGAGTTCCCTAGATTGGAACGTGGTGATGTGGTTATCGGGTATCAGCTTGCAAATAAACTTGGTGTTGATATTGGTGATGAAATTACCTTGACTACGGCAAGGGGGAATATTACGGCATTTGGAACCGTGCCACGGATTAAATCTTATCGTGTGGGGGCCGTGTTTAATACTGGGATGTCTATTTATGATTCCGGATTTGTGTTTATGCAACTTGATGATGCACAATTATTTTTTGATTTGGAAAATAAAGTTTCTCATATAGAAATATTTTTAAATAATCCTGATGATTCCGTTGTTTTTGTGGAAAGGGCGAAGAGTGTGATTACTCCTGCATTTAGGGCTTATACATGGCAAAGTCAAAATTCTTCGTTTGTGTCGGCACTTAATGTAGAAAGAAATGTTATGTTTTTGATTTTGACACTGATTATTTTGGTTGCTTCATTCAATATAATTTCTTCGCTTGTGATGTTGGTGAAGGAAAAATCCCATGATATTGCTGTGTTCAGGACTATTGGTGCAAGTCGTGGTGAAGTTATGCGAATCTTTTTTATAGCTGGAAGTTTTATTGGTGTAGTTGGAACATTTTGCGGGGTGATGCTTGGACTCCTTATCAGCTTTAATATTGAATGGGTAAGACAGGCTTTTCAAACATTGACAGGAACAAAGTTATTTCCTGATGATGTATATTTTTTAACTGAGCTTCCTTCTAAGGTTGAGTATAATGAAGTATTATGGGTTGTTGTGATGGCTCTTGCCATTTCATTTTTGGCGACACTTTATCCTTCACGAAAAGCGGCAAAGCAAGAACCGATTGATGTATTAAGGTATGAATAAATGGCAGATAAAATTGTTTTGGAATTAAAAGGACTTAACAAATCTTTCAATCAAGGCGAAAGCAAGATTGTCATACTTAATGATGCTTCTTTTTCAATTAAAAAAGGTGAAATTGTTGCACTTATCGGTCCATCGGGAACCGGAAAATCCACACTTCTTTATACCGCCGGACTTCTTGATAAAGCGGACAGTGGGGATGTTATTATTGATGGAAAAATGACATCAAAATTAAGTGATAATCAAAAAACTAAGCTAAGGTGTAAAAAGATTGGTTTTGTGTATCAGCAACATAATTTATTTGCTGATTTTACCGCAGGGGAAAATGTGATGTTGCCTTTGTTGATTAATGGTGTAAAGAGGGAGCGTGCGTTGGAAATTGCAAAATCTCATTTGGATAAAATGGGGTTGATTAACAGAATTAATCACAGACCGATGGAGATGTCTGGCGGTGAACAGCAAAGAGTTGCGATTGCAAGAGCTCTTGCAAATTCACCTATGTTATTATTGGCTGATGAACCAACGGGGAATCTTGATCCATATAATTCCGAGGTTGTTTTTGAAAATTTGTTATTGCGTGTAAGAAATGATAATATGACTGCATTTATTGCAACACATAATCCTATTCTTGCAAAAAAAATGGATAGGAAAATTGCTCTTGTCGACGGGAAGTTGGTTGATATTGATTTAAAAGAAAATATGCAAGTCCTTGAAAATTCATCTATGGGTAGGAAAATTTTGGAAGCCTTTAAATAATACTTGACTGAAAAATATTTTGGTTTATTATTTCATATAACAGTTAACTTGTGGGGCTATTATTATGATTAAGAATCGCATTTATGCAAAAGATGACGTAATCAAATACAATAATGCTTTTTCCAAATTAGGTTACATACCTATATTTGAACCTGCAAATGAATTTACTTCCAGATTTTTTCACTTTAAAGGTGTGTTAAGAAAATTATCTGATGAAGATGTTCCTGTTATTAATTTTTTTAAGGGAAAATTATTTAAACCCGAATCTTTAAAAAATGTTGAAGATAAATTAAAGGGGTATAGATATGTTATTTCTCATACCAATATTTTAGATAAAAGTAGGGATTTATTGAGTGTGAGGTTGTTGAGTAAGAGAATTAGTTTAAGTGAAAAATCTTTGGAAGATTTATTTAAACGAGTAGAAGAATTTAATACAAAGAAAAATTTCAATTTATTAAAAGAAACGGCTGAATCAAAAAGACAGAATCGTTGATTTTAATTATATTAACTTTAATAATGGAGATATATTTATGAATACAATTTTTAGAAATGAATATTTAAAAAAAGAATATAAAGAAATTAAACCTATGTCAAAAACGGAATATCTTGAAATGCTTTTTTTGATAAGTAAGTATTATGATGTTTCTAATGCCGATTATCAAGCAATTCTTTTTTGGCCTAATTTGAATGCTCATGTGCCTTCTGTTATTAATCCATTTAAAAATCCAGAAAGTAATGCTCCATCTGATCCTAAGGCAAGAGCGGTAGTTATTAAAGAATTGTCCCTTAAATTCGTTAATGAAAAATTGTCCTTTAAAGTTGGTAATGAAAGATAGATTTTATTTAGTTAAATCGAAAATTTCACCACGAATTTCATCAAGACCAGTTCCGTTTTCGGAGCTGGTTGCTATTATTATAGGGTGCATTGCCGGATGTTCGTTGTATATAAGTTGAGTTTTTTCCTTTATATTATCTAATTCTTTTGCTGAAATTTTATCTGTTTTTGTAAGGATTATTTGATAGTTAACTGCGGCTATGTCAAGCATTTTCATCATATCAGTATCGACAGCCTTTACACCCTGTCGCGAATCTATTAATAAGAATACACGGCGAAGTTGGGCACGTCCCTTTAAATAAGTATTTACATTATTGTTCCAGTTTTTGACAATTTCCTTTGGTGCCTTTGCAAAGCCGTATCCTGGTAAGTCAACAATCATTATTGTGTCTGTTATATTAAAGAAATTGAGTGTTTGTGTGCGTCCAGGTGTTGATGATGTTTTTGCAAGATTTGGGGTTGAAAAAATTGCGTTTATAAGTGATGATTTTCCAACGTTGGAGCGACCTATAAATGCAATTTCCGGAAGACAGGTTGCCGGAATATCAAAAACGTTTGGAAAACTTCCTATAAAGGTAGGTTTATTTTTTAAAAATTCTTTTAGTTTCATATTATGCCTATCTTATATATTTTTGTTGTATGATGCTTAGGATATTATTTACAGTCCAATATAAAATCAAACCGCTTGGAAGTCCTGCAAACATAACAGTAAAAATCAGCGGTAAGAATTTCATAATTTTTGCCTGTGTCGGGTCTGATGCCATTGCCGGTTGTAATGTCTGTTGAATATACATTGTTATTCCCATAATTACCGGCAAAACACCTATGTGTGGAAGCCATACCCATGGTTCAAACGGAAGAAGACCAAAAAGGTTGAATATTGTTGTTGGATCCGGTGCCGATAAATCCTGTATCCATCCGAAAAATGGAGCTTGTCTCATTTCTATGGAGATGACAAGGGATTTATAAAGGGCTAAAAATACAGGAATTTGTAAAAGTAATGGAAGACAACCTGATAATGGGTTTACACCGCTTTTTTTGTAAAGCATTGCAAGTTCTATATTCATTTGTTGTTTATTGTTTGCGTATAGGGTTTGAATGCGTTTCATTTCTGGTTGCATCTTTTTCATTTTTTCCATACTTTTGAATGATTTTTGTGCGATAGGGAAAAGTATTGCACGAATCATTATTGTGAAAAGTATGATTGCCAAGCCGAAGTTACCGGTTAATTTATCAAGCCATTTAAGGATTATTGTGAATGGTTTTGAAAGGATATAGAAATATCCGTAGTCAATTACCAAATCGAATTTTGGAATTGAAAATTTTTCTTCGTATTTGGAAATTATTGATGAAACTTTTGCACCAATATATATTTGAGAGGTGATTTCTTCTGACTTGTCGTGTTCAATTGTAATTATATCACGGACGTAGTCTGCTTGGAATTGTTTGTAATTGGTTTTTGATTGCGGGGTTGGAATTTCTGATTCTTGAAGTTCTAATACACGTGCGGTGAATGAGTTATTTTGGTTTGGGATTAAGATTGTCATAAAGTAATCGGAACCGAAACCCAGCCAGCCGTTTTTTGATGAAAATTCGGCCGTTTTTTCTTTTGATATTTTGTTGTAGGTGTGTTCCTCTAATGCCCCGTCCAAAAATCCTACGAATCCTATGTGTGATGATTTTGGAGCTTCATACATATTGTGTGACTGAACGACTCTTGCATAGGGGAAAATTTCAAAATTTTCTTTTGAATTATTTGTTATTTTATCCTTTATCGTCAGCATATAGTTTTCATCAAATGATAAATCGCGGATAAAGTTAACACCGTTTTTATTGGTCCAGGAAAGAGATATGCCGTTATCTGTTTGTGATAATACTTTCCATTTTGTTTCTTCTGTTGGGATAAGATTTTCGTCAGGTTCGTTTGATAAAAATCCGAATTCTATGTAAGAAGATTTTTCATCTGATTTCGTTTCATCGCTTATATATTTTAATAATTCTATGTTTTGAGAGTTGGGATTTATAGTTTGTTTGTATTTTTTTAATATTACATCATCAATTCTTAAACCTATGCTGTTAAAATTACCTTTTAGACTTTCTGTTTCAAATGGAATAAGGTTTCTTTCAATAACTTTTTGTTTTGTTTTCGGGATGGATATGCTTTTATTTTCTTCTTTTTTATTTCCGAAAAGAAGTTGAAGTATTATGAATACGAAAAGCACATATATGAATGTTTTAAAAAAGCTTGGTTTTTGTTTTGTCGGTGTTATATTTTTTTCCATTTATTTCTCCTTTGATTTTTGTGGTGGAAGATCAAGTCCTCCCTTTGAAAATGGATTACATTTTAAAATTCGTTTTATTGTTAAACAGCTTCCCTTTAATATACCAAAATTTTTTAAAACTTCAATAGAATAATCTGAACAGCGCGGGTGAAATTTGCAATGGTATCTTCCGCCTATTATTGGTGAGATGAATGTTTGGTAAATTCTTATTAAAAAAATTGCAAAATATGTCAGTATTTTATTTATCATATATATAAATGTAATAATTAAAATTGCATTTTACAAGTAGTTATTTTTCTTTTCTGCCTCTTTTAAAATATCAGATAATTTTAGGTTTAGAGCTTCTGCTATTTTAAGGCAAAGAAATAGAGTAGGCTTTGTGATTTTTGCCTCTAAATGACCGATAGATGTTCTGTGGACGCCAGCGAGTATAGCAAGTTTTTCGTGAGAGATTCCTCTTGCTATTCGTTCGCGTTTTAAAATATCTATAACGCTGTTTAATATTTTTTCTGTATTCTTTATCATATTTATAATATAGAAAAGATTTGACTTATTATATAGGATATAATAATATCAGATATTATTATATCATAGGAGAATAAGTGCCTATTATGAGAAGACCAGTATTATTTATTATTGTTGGGGGATTTTTGGCTTCCTGTATAGAAATTTCCCCAACGCCAAAGTTTAAAGTTGTTACTTTTGAACAAATGAAGTGTGTTTCTGCTTATGAAACTTTTTTAATAAAGAAGTGTAATTATGAGCAAAATAAAAGATTGTGTTATCAGGATTATTTAGCAAGTATGAAAAATTCAATTTATGAACATTGCGGTGTTGATATTACAAATTGATTTTTTCTATTTTTATAGGTTCTCCAAATATTGAGTATGCCTGTTGTTTATAACTTTCGGTTATATCCGTGATACCGAAAAATCTTTTACCGTCTTTTGATAAATTTGTTTCAATTTCCGGATGATTTTGTAGGTATGTGATTATTTTTTTAGGGATTATTTCATCCTGAGAAATTATATCAATTTTTCTTTGAAGAATTTTTTCTGCCTCTGTTTTTATAATATTTTTGTAATGTGGATAGTGGGTGCAACCAAGTATTATTGCCTCTATGTTTTTATTTTCAAATGTTTTGATATAGTCTTGGATTATCGGACGAGCATATTTATCACCATTATTTTCAATTAATGGCACAAGGAGAGGAGCCGGCGTTGAATATAGTTGAATATCCTTGCTCAACTTTTTTAATTCTTGATTGAAAACATTGGAGGCGACGGTGCCATTTGTTGCAAGAAGACCTATTGATTTGTAATTGTTTTCTATTACAGTTTCAAGGGTTGGGATTACAACACCCAAAATTCGTCTGTTTGGAAAATTTTCCTTTAAATATTCTTGTTGAAGGCGTCTTAGGCTTGCTATACTTGCAGTGTTGCAAGCAATTATTATCAGTTCACAGTTTTGATTTTTGAAAAGGTAGTCGACGCAGTTTTTTGTGAAGTTGTAAATGGTTTCTTTGGAGCGGGAGCCGTAGGGAACATGGGCTGTGTCACCTATGTATGAGAAGTTATATTCTGGTATAGATTCAATTATTGATTTTGTTATTATAAGTCCACCAAGTCCGCTGTCAAATAAACCTATGTTCATTTTTTCCCTTTTTTTATTTTTTTAAGGGAGGTTAAAGCCTCCCTTTTTTATTTTTCGGTTTTTTCTTTTCTTTTTGTTTTAGGTTTGCTTTCTTTTTTTGCTTTTGTTTCAGTCTTTGTTTCGGCTTTTGTTTCACCGTTGTCTTTCTTTTTTGCCTGCTTTATAGAAAGTCTGTTTTTGCCGTCTTTTATTTCTGTTAAAAGAACGCGAACCTTTTGACCGACCTTTAATACATCTTCTATCTTTGATGGCTTTTCATCTTGGATTTCGGTTATATGAACCATACCATCGTTGTTGCCGAGGAATGTCACAACGGCACCGAAGTCCATTATTTTTGAAACTGTTCCATCATAGATTTGACCAACTTCCGGTTCAATACAGATTTCGTTTATTATATCGATTGCGGTTTGGATTTCTTCTTGGGTTGTTCCTGCGATTTTTACAAGACCGTTATCTTCTATTTCAATTTTGGTATTGGATTTTTCGCAGATACCTCTTATCACATTACCACCGCTTCCGATAATATCACGAATTTTTTTAGGATTTACATGTATTTCTACTATGGTTGGTGCGTATTTTGAAAGCTCTGTACGTGGAGAGGTGATTGCCTCTGCCATTTTGCCGAGGATATGTTCTCTTCCGGTATGGGCTTGAGAAAGAGCTTGTTTCATAATTTCAAATGTGATTGAAGTTATTTTTATATCCATTTGAAGGGCAGTGATACCATTTTTTGTTCCGGCAACTTTGAAATCCATATCGCCAAGATGATCTTCGTCACCCATAATATCAGAAAGGATTGCGAATTTGTCGCCTTCTTTGATTAAGCCCATTGCGATACCGGCAACAGGAGCCTTAACCGGTATACCGGCATCCATCATAGCCAAACTTGCACCGCAGGTTGTTGCCATAGATGAGGAACCGTTTGATTCTGTGATATCAGATACTACACGGATTGTGTATGGGAATTCTGCCTCTGTTGGAAGCATTGCATGGTTTGCACGCCATGCGAGTTTTCCGTGTCCAATTTCACGGCGACCAGGAGAACCCAGTTTTCCGGTTTCACCAACTGAGAATGGAGGGAAGTTATAGTGAAGCATAAATCTTTCCCCGCGAACACCGTTTAGGTCATCTTCTAATTGTTCATCATCTTTGATACCTATTGTTGCGGATACCAAGGCTTGGGTTTCACCGCGTGTGAATAGGGCGGATCCGTGATTTCTTCCAAGGATACCTACTTCACATTCGATAGGGCGGATTGTTGTTGTATCACGACCGTCAATTCTTGGTTCACCCTTTAAGATTGCAGTTCTCATAATTTCAGCTTCTAAATCAGAAAAAACGCTTGGTGCAATTTTTAGTGATACTTCGTCATCTTCATTGATAGATGCGATAGCTTTTTCTTTTATTTCTGTAATTTTTTCGGCACGTTCCTGTTTTGCCTTTATTGTATAGGCTTTCTTTAATTCCTTGCCTATTAATGATTTGAATGATTCCATTAATGTTTCGTATTCTGTTGGACGTGCAGGGATTTCCCATTTTTCGTTTCCAACTTCTTTTGCCATAGTTTTTATAAGCTTGATTATAGGTTGGAATGATTTGAAACCGGCTTCTACGGCACCGAGCATAACTTCTTCCGATAATTCGTTTGCTTCTGATTCTACCATAAGAACGCCTTCGCTTGTTCCGGCAACAACCAAATCAAGTTTTGAATTTTCCATTTGTTTAAGTGTTGGATTGATTACATATTTATCCTTTATATATGCAACACGAGCAGAGCCTATTGGTCCCATAAATGGTATACCGGAAACAGCAAGGGCTGCAGATGATGCAATCATTGCGACTATATCAGGATTGTTTTCCTTGTCATAATTAAATACTGTTGCGATTACTTGCACTTCGTTTTTAAAAGTTTCAGGGAAAAGTGGGCGGATAGGGCGGTCAATCAATCGTGAAACCAAAGTTTCGTGTGTTGATGGACGTCCTTCACGACGATTGAATGAACCTGGGATTTTACCGCTTGATGCGAATTTTTCCTGATAATTAACGGTAAGTGGGAAGAAATCTTGATCTTCTTTTGGTTGTTTTTCGGCAACTACTGTTGCAAGAACCATTGTTTCGCCATAGGTTGCCATTATTGCACCGGTTGCTTGACGTGCGATTTTTCCGGTTTGAAGGGTAAGTTTTTTGCCCTCCCACATTATTTCTTTTTCAACTATGTTGAACATACTTTTTTTCTTTCCGAACATAATAAATTCCTTTCATTTTCTTTTTTATTATTTAACAAAGGAAGGAAAGCGACTGTTCATAGTCAGAAAATACAATCCAAGTTATTTTTTATTGGATTCTATATTCTGACTTTTCCACCTTTGTCTTATTTACTATATACCAAATTGAGGTAAAAGGGAAGTAATTTTACTTCCCCTGCCTTAAAATTTATTTTCTTATGTTTAATTTTTTAATTGTTTCTTCATAAGATTTTGGGTTAGTTCTTTTTAAATAGCTTAACAATTTTTTTCTGTTGTTCACCATTTTTGTTAAACCCATTTTTGAAGCATTATCTTTTTTATTTGTTTTGAAGTGTTCTGTTAAATTGTTAATTCTTTCGGTAAGAATTGCAATTTGAACAACACTTGATCCGGTATCTTTTTCATTGATTTTAAAATCTTTGATAAGAGCTTGTTTTTTTTCTTTTGTTATTGACATTTTGTCCCTTTCATAAGTTAAAAATTCGTATAATTTTTAGTTTATTGTTTATGTTTTTAACTATCGCTTGAAGGGTTTGATTGTAATGGACTTGATAAAGGGTGTTATCCCTTAGATTATTGAAAAGTGAGGAAGAAAGGGCAATGCCGTTTCTTAACTTTTCATTTTGTTCCTTTGATATATCAAGAACCAAGATGTCGTTTAGTCCGTATGATACAGGATACAAAAAATCGCCAATACAATTTCGCACATCCAACGATTTGTTTGTATTTTGCATTATTTTTTCCAGTTTGTCAAGAGATATCGAATCGTTTATGGTGAATTTGCCGTTTTGTGTGCGGTGCAGGTAAGAAATATGTCCGCAAGAGCCGAGGGCGGTTGCTATATCTCTTCCGATTGAGCGGACATAGAAGCCTTTGTTTGCAGTGACGGTGAATTGAAATTCTGTGTCTGATATTTGCGAGAGGAGTTTTAGGTCGTGTATAAAGTTTGGGCGAGGTTGTATTTCGAAATCTTTTCCGTCTCTTGCTAGTGTATAGGCACGTTTGCCGTTTATTTTGATTGCGGAATATTTTGGGGGAGTTTGTTCTATCGCTCCTGAAAAAGAAGGGAGGATTTTTTCAATTTCTTCTTTTGTCGGGATATGGGAGGAGGTGTCTATAATCTCGCCTTCCTTATCATCTGTTGTTGTAGATGAGCCAAATGTTATATTAAATATATAAGTTTTTTTACCGTCCATTTGGAATTGGATTGTTTTTGTGGCTTCGCCTAAAGCAATGGGAAGGACTCCGGTTGCAAGAGGGTCAAGTGTGCCTGTGTGACCTATTTTTACCTTGCCAAATATGGGAAAGAGTATTCTTTTTACCTTGAATACTACATCATTGGAAGTTATTCCTAAGTCTTTATTTATATTTATAAAACCGTTTAGCATAAATTTGCCTTTTTTTTATTTTATTATTATATATTTTTTATTTTTTACAATAAAAATTATTGACAAGACAGGGTTTGCGTGTATAAATAATGTTTTTTAATTTAATATACGGGGTGTGATTATGAACAGTTCTGATTTCTTTTTGCCGATAAGTTTTATTTCTAATGAAAAGGAAAAAAAATTATTTGATGAGAGAAATAAAAAATTTAAATCCATTGAAGAACTTTTGGGGGATAAGGAGCTTATTCGTGCGATGGCTTTTGTTAATATTATGAGAAAGGATAGATATTTAATAGATATTATCGCAAGCATTGTGAATAAAATTGCAGTTAAGGCGAAACTTAATGTCAGGATGAATGATTTTGCAAATAATGTTAAACTTGATATTGAAATTGCAAAATTAAGAAAAAATTATCATTTAAGACAAAGAAAATTGTTGAATAAAAATCGTTCACGTTAATTTATAAGATTTTTTATTTCATATAAAATTTCAAGTGCGGATTTAGGAGTAAGTTCGTCAGGGTTTAATTCTTTTAATTTTTTTTCAAGTATTTCTGAATTTTTATTTGTTTTTGTTGGGTTTGTTTTTGTGTTGTATGAAAATAAATCCATTTCGTTTATTTTCTTTATTGCATTTTTTGTTTTTGCAAGGTTTTCATCGGATTCAAAATTATTTAGGATTTGTGTCGCCCTTTGGATAACACTGTTTGGAATACCAGCAATTTTTGCAACATGTATTCCGTATGATTTATCAGCAATGCCACATATTACTTTGTGAAGGAAGATTATGTCGCCTTCGTATTCCTTTATTTCCATTGTGTGGGTGCTTACGTTTGAAAGTTTTGAAATGCTTTCGGTTAATTCGTGGTAGTGGGTTGCAAAAAGCCCGCGACATCTGTTTATATTGTTTAGGTATTCAAGAACGGCCCAAGCAATTGACAGACCGTCGAATGTGGCGGTGCCTCTTCCTATTTCATCAAGTATTACGAATGAGTGTTCGTCTGCTTGGTTCAGGATGGTTGCGGTTTCGCTCATTTCCACCATAAAAGTTGATTGCCCGCGGGCGAGGTTATCGGATGCTCCGACACGGCTGAATAATTTGTTTACAACACCTATGTGTGCGGAAGTTGCCGGAACGAAAGAGCCAATTTGTGCCATTATTATTATGATTGCATTTTGGCGAAGGAATGTTGATTTTCCGGCCATATTAGGACCGGTTAAAATCCACAGTTTGCTTGAGTCCTTTGTATTTTCTAAAATACAATCGTTTGGTATAAATGTTGCATTTTGTTTTTTGATATTTGCTTCGACTACCGGATGTCGACCATCAATTATTTCAAATGCCAGACTGTTATCAACTAATGGTTTTGTATAGTTATTTTCAATTGCGATTAATGCCAGATTTGTGAATACATCAAGGTTTGCAATGCTTTCTGCAAATTTTTCTATATCATTTGTTTGATTTAAAATATCGGTGCAAAGTTCCTTGAACAATGATAATTCCAATGATACATATTTTTCATTTGCAACAAGGATTTTTTGTTCGATTTCTGTTAATTCGTTGGTGGAAAATCTTACATTATTGACAAGGGTTTGTCTGTGGGTGTAAGTTTTATTTCCCATAAGGGATGTTGCCTGTTTAAGTGGGACTTCTAAGAAATAACCGACAATATTGTTGTATTTTATTTTAAGATTGCTTATGCCGGTATCAAGAATGTATTTTGATTGTAAATCAAGTATTATTTGTTTTGTATTTTGTTGTATGTTTTTGTATTCATCAAGTGTAACGTTGAACCCTTCCTTTATAAATCCGGCATCCTTTGTGGTAAGCGGTGCGTCGTCAATTATCGCATTTTTCAGTTTTTTTGAAAGGTTTGTAAAATCCTTTAATCCGTCAAGTATTTGTGTCAGCGGATTTGTAATAGTTTTTTTAAGTTCGTCTTCCAATTCATCTTTTAAATACAATGATAGTTGTAGGGAGTTTGCAAGATTTTGTAAATCCTTTGGTCCGGCACGATTTAATGTGATACGACTTATTATTCTTTGAATATCAGAAATTAAGATTAGTTCCGCTCTTATTTGCGAAAGCAGTTCGGAATGTTCGGTGAAAAATTCGACTATGTTTAAGCGGTCGTTTATTTTTTTTGTGTTTGCAAGCGGTGTGCTTAGAATTTTACGTAAAAGTCGGCGACCAAGGGATGTTTCTGTTTTATCCAGTATTTCAAAAAGGCTTGAATCTTTTATATTTTCATCATTTATATTATTAAAGATTTCAAGATTTTTTATGGAGAATGCGTCGATTTGTAAAAAATCAGAATTTTTTTCCTTGGTTGGGTATTTTAGGTTTGGTTTTGTGCCTATTTGTGTGATTTGTATGTAATTCAGTATTGCACCACAGCAAGATATTTCTTCGTTTGTGAAATTTCCGATGGAAGCAAGGGTGGAAATTTCGAATTGTTCGCATAGATTTTTTTGTGCATTTATTGTATCAAAAAAGCTTTCCGGTTTAATTACCAATTTTTGTTTGTGTTCGCTTATTATTTCTTCGAATTGTTTATTGTTTAACAGTTTTTCGGATATGATGATTTCAACCGGATTTTTTATAAGTAAAAATGATTGAAGTTCGGAAATTGAATTAGTATCCCAGTTTTGCAGTGTAAATTCACCGGTTGAAATGTCGGCGATAGCGATAGTTATGTGTGGTTCCAAACCATCCTTTACATAAACAGAGCAGAGGTAGTTATTTAATGAGCTGTTAAGTAAATTATCCTCGGTTAATGTGCCGGCGGTGATAATTCTTGATACTTCCCTTTTTATAACAGCCTTATTTCCACCACGAAGTTTTGCTTCCTCCGGAGTTTCTGTTTGGTCGCAAATTGCAACTTTGTATCCTTGTTTTATCAGTTTTGGCATATATGATGAAAAGGCATGATGTGGAACGCCACACATAGGAATAGGTTTACCGTAGTAGGTTCCCCTGTGTGTGAGGGCTATGTCCAAAGCCTTTGATGCTATTTCTGCATCCTCAAAAAATAGTTCGTAAAAATCACCCATACGATACATAAGAAGGTAGTCCTTATGCTTTTCCTTTACTTCTAAATATTGAAGCATCATAGGGGTTGGTTTAGTATTATTTTCTGTGGTCATAATTTATGCTTATTATTTTTGAATTGGTTTTAAATCCTCTGGAATAACAAGTGGATTATTTTCAGGTAAGTATTCATTATATTTGCAATTGCAGGTGCAATTTGCAAGTGTTAAAGATAGTATACAAAGACTTAATAATTTATACATTTTACACCTCGTTAAATAGTTTCGCCGTCGTGAGTTAAAAGCACGGCAATTTTTTTTGTTTGTGGAATTTCGTGAAGAATTATTGTTAATATTATCATTATCGGAACAGAAAGGAACATTCCCATAATTCCCCAAATATGTCCCCAAATTACAAGTGATAAGATTAAAACCAAAGGGCTTAGGTTTAAGCTGTTTCCTGTTAATTTCGGGTCAATGATATTTCCTATTACAAGTTGTGTTATGATTATTCCTGTGGTTATTATTGTAAAAGGAAGTAATGTGTCGTTAAATTGAAGTAATGACAAAAGTATTGGAAAAATTGATGCAACAATTGAACCGAATGTTGGGATAAAGTTTAATAAAAACATTAAAATTGCCCAGAATAAAGAGAAGTCAAGGTTTACGCTTTTCATTATTATGTATGATATTATTGCGGTAAGAAAACTTGTGAAAAATTTTACAAGCATATATGTGCGAATCTTTGAAAATATTTTTGTGAAGATATTTTTTACGGTTTTTAAATTCTTTTTTTCCTTGAATAAAAGAGGAAGTTTATTTATCAAACTTTTTTCTTCTAATATTAAAAATAGTATGTATACAAGGACCATAGCGGTGCTACTTACGAATCCGGCAAAATTTTGAACGACATAGTTTATCAGCTTTGGTATGTTTATATTTTGTATTATTGTTTTTGAATTTAATGATGTTATATGAAAATATGTCATTATTTTATCAACTAAAAGTGTGAAGTTTTGTTGATATGAACTAAAAGTTTTTGATACGTCGTTTATATTTGTTTTTATACCTATTACTATAAAATAAACTATACTTGTAATTGTTATTATGGCAAGGAGTTTTGTTGTATGGGTTGTCCATTGAGGGAAATTTAATTTCTTTATAAATAAATCCTTAAATGATCTGTCTATTATATAAATAATACACCAAAAAAATAAGGCAATTACAAAAGGCAAAAATATATTTTGTGTAGTTTTTAATACATATAAAATCAGAAATAACAGTATTATGTTTAATGATATATTTTTTCTGTGCATTTTTAATCCTCAGTGTTTTTTAGAATAAATTTATGATAACATATAAAAAAAAATTCTTCAATAAAAAAGGACTTTGAAAAAAACAAAGTCCCTTAAAAAATATTTATAATTTTATTAGTTTGGCATATATTGTATTGCTTGAAGCATTGCCATTAAGATATATGTTGAATATACCAATACTGTGATACCTATGACAAGGAAAGTATATCCGAAGAAAGATAATACCTTTACGATAGGTGCATAATATTTTTTCAACCAATTAGAATCTAGTATTATTATTTGAATTATGTTGAAACCTGCTATACAAATTATGAATGCAATTATGCTTTTAATGGCTTCTGCACTTGATTGTTGTGTTGAAATTCTTGAATATGGAATTAATGCAATGATTGCGATTAAAACTATATACAAGAATTGTCTTCCTGTTGTCTTTCCGAAAAATGCACCTAGCTTTTTTGTTCTTGTGAATGATGGTGCATATTGAGAATCGTTTGCTTTGTCTTCGGTTGGTTTAAAGAATGTGAAGAAAGGTTTGCATATAACAGTTCCGACTATTGAATAAAAGCCACTGATTCCTAATGAATGAGCACGTTTATATCCGATTGAAATTCCCATTAATGCGATTAATAACATTATTATTCCGTATACCAAATCAAGTGTAGGATGTAATGTTATGTTTGAAATAACAGAAAATATTAAATCTATTACCAATGAAGTGATGGTTAATATAAATGTGGAACCTAAGAATAATTCCTTTGATATATTACCATTAAATGAAAATAGGAAGTTTAACAATCCTTTTTTATTCTTTGTTGAAGTTGTTGTTTTTGTAGCAACAGTTTTTACAGGTGCTGTATGAACCTTTTTTGCTGTTGCAGGTGTTTTTTTTGTTGGTTTTGTAGTTTTTTTTGATACAACCATTTTTAACTCTCCTTAGTTGTTAGTTTTACTTTTTTAGTATACAAGCATATTTTGTAAAATACCAGCAAAAATATTTTTGTTATGTTTTTTTATTTAATTGATTTCGTTTCTTTATTGTTATAAAGTATGAAAAAAAATAAACAACAGGAAATTATTATGGGACTTAAATGTGGTATTGTCGGTCTTCCGAATGTTGGAAAATCTACTTTGTTTAATGCGCTTACTCAAACTATACAGGCTGAATGTGCGAATTATCCGTTTTGTACGATAGAGCCGAATTCCGGTGTTGTGAGTGTTCCCGATGAAAGACTTGTTAAGCTTTCTGAGGTGGCGAAATCAAAGGAAATACTTCCTACAAAGCTTGAATTTGTGGATATTGCCGGACTTGTGAAAGGAGCAAGCAAAGGTGAGGGTTTAGGTAATCAATTTTTAGCGAATATTCGTGAGGTTGATGCGATTATTCACGTTGTTCGTTGTTTTGAAGACGGGAATATCATTCATGTTGAAAATGATGTTAATCCTATTCGTGATATAGAAATTATAAATACGGAATTGATGCTTTCCGATATGGAATCGCTTCAAAAACGTTTGCCTTTGCAGGAAAAAAAGGCGAAAAGCGGTGATAAGGAGGCGGTGTTGATGGCGGATATGATAAAAACCGTATTGTCGGCTTTGGAAAATGGAAAGCCTGCTTTGACTGTGAAACCCCTTAAATCAGAGCCGGAGAAGTTGCGGGTGTATAATATGTTGCAACTTTTGACTTCTAAACCTGTGCTTTATGTTTGTAATGTTGATGAGGAAAGTGCGGGAGTGGGTAATGATTTTTCAAAAAAGGTATTTGAGTTTGCTTCCTCTGAGGGGAATGTTGCGACGGTTATTTCCGCGAAGATAGAGCAGGAGATTGCTTCCCTTTCAAATGAAGAGGAAAAAAAGGAGTTCTTGGAAACTCTTGGGATAAGTGAAACTGGGCTTTCCAAAATTATAAAGGAAGGGTATAAGCTTTTAAACCTTATTACATTTTTTACAATAGGTCCGAAAGAGGCGCATGCGTGGACGGTTGAAAACGGTGCAAAGGCGCCGGAGGCTGCGGGTGTGATACATTCTGATTTCCAGAAGGGTTTTATCAGGGCGGAAGCTATATCAACAGAGGATTATTTGAAATTCGGCGGTGAAGCCGGTGCAAGGGAAAATGGAAAACTTCGTACAGAGGGAAAAGAGTATACGGTTCAAGACGGAGATATTTTCCATTTCTTATTTAATACATAGTTTTTGGAGGGGATGTTGCCTATCAGAGTTTTATCGCAGAATTTAATAAATCAAATTGCCGCTGGGGAAGTGATTGAGAGACCTTCGTCCGTGATAAAGGAGTTGGTGGAAAATGCTTTGGATGCCGGTGCAACAAAGATTGATGTTAGTGTTAGGCAAGCCGGAAAATCATATATATGTGTTGCGGATAACGGAAGTGGGATGAGCAAGGCTGATTTGGAAGTTTGCATCCTTCGGCATGCGACATCGAAACTTCCAACCGATGATTTGATGAATATAAATTTCCTCGGGTTCCGTGGGGAGGCGTTGCCTTCTATTGCCTCGGTTTCTAAAATGATAATTACCACTAATAACGGTGTGGAGTGTTGGGCTTTGCATATAGATGGTGGTGAGGTCAAAAAAATTGTGCCTGCGTCCTATGTCAAGGGAACGAAAATAGAGGTGATGGATTTATTTTACAATGTGCCGGCTCGTCTGTCGTTTCTTAAAACCGACAGGGGGGAGATGTCGGCGATTATTGATGTGGTGGAGCGAATCGCACTTTGCCATCCGGACAAGGATTTTACTCTTAATGACACTTTGCGTTTAAAGGCTACTGATAAAACTTCTCGCGTGTGTGATGTGTTGGGTCGTGATTTCAAAGAAAATCTTATTGAAATAGATGCGGTGAAACACAATCTTAAAATCAGCGGGTTTATAAGCAGACCTACTTATAATAAGGGCAGTTCGGCTACACAATATTTTTATGTGAACGGAAGGGCATTGAAAGATAAACTTCTTCTTGGTTCTTTGAAGGCCTCCTATATGGATGTGATTGAGAAGGGAAAATTTCCGGTATGTGTTTTGTGGATTGAAATTCCTGTCTTTGATATTGATGTGAATGTTCATCCGCAAAAGGCGGAGATTCGTTTTAAGGAGCCGGCGAATGTTCGCGGATGTATAATTTCGCTTATCCGCAGTTATCTTTCAAATGTGGAAGTAAAAGCGAATGTGATTGATTTAAAAAATACCTTTGAAGACAGGGGAAAAATAACATCGAATATTTTGGAATTTTCGAATGAGTTGCAACGTCCGCTTAATGTTTCCGAATCGGTGCAAAGGGGATTTGGTGATAATATTTTGCCCATGAGTGTGAATAGTGAAACAGTGGCGATGGATGAAGTTTCGTCCGATGATGAAAGACTTGATTATCCGTTGGGGGTGGCACGTGGACAACTTCACAATACCTATATTATTTCGCAGGTTGCAGACGGGATTATTATTTTGGATCAGCATGCTTGTCATGAGCGAATCGTTTATGAAAAGATTAAGCGAGAGATTGCTTCGGGTGGTATAAAAAAACAAATAATGCTTATTCCTGAGATAGTTGAGCTTGGTGAAAAAAAGGCGGGTATGCTTTTGGAAGTGAAGGATGAGCTTTCTTCCTTTGGTTTGGAGATAGAGGAGTTTGGTGGTGGTGCGGTGATTGTTCGTGAAATGCCGGCTATACTTGGAGATTGTGATTTGCAAGCATTTATCAAAAATATTGCTGATGATATTGATGAGCTTAATAAAGCACAAATTTTAGAGGATAAAATGGCGATGATTTCAAAAACTTTTGCGTGTCATACTTCGATTAGGGCGGGGAAAACTTTGACTGTGGAGGAGATGAACGAACTTCTTCGTCAGGTGGAGAGTTGTGAAAATGCGGGGCAGTGTAATCACGGAAGACGCAGTTATGTGAAGATAAGTTTGTCGGATTTGGGAAAACTTTTTGACAGGTAAAAAAATAACCTCCAACAGGAGGCTTTTTTTTAATGTTGAAATATATCTTCGTCCCCCCAGCCTTGTAAATCCATTTCGTATCGGTATGGTAGAAATTCAAAGCATTTTTGTGCAAGTTCTAATCTTCCTTCACGTTTTAATTTTTCGGTTAGAATTTCCTTTATTTGATGAAGGTATAAAACATCGCCTGCGGCATATTCAATTTGTTTGTCGGAGAGTGTTTCAACTGCCCAATCGGATGTTTGTTCTTCCTTATTTAAATCAACATTGAAAAATTCCTTTACCAATGCTTTAAGAGAGTGTCTGTCGGTTGATGTTCTGGAAAGTTTTGATGCAATTTTTGTGCAGAATACCGGTGTTGCATTTATTCCCAAACATTTTTTTATCATTGCAAGGTCCGCACGTGCGAAGTGGAAAATTTTTTCAATGTTCGAATTAGATAAAAGTTTTTTAAGATTCGGACAATCGTATGGAGGTTTAATGTGGACCACATAAATATTTCCTGTGCCGTCCGTTAATTGAACAACGCAAAGACGGTCGCGTAAAAGTGAAAGTCCTGTCATTTCTGTATCTACTGCAATTGGGCTTTTGAATTTAAGATTGTCGGTTAAATCGTCCTTTAAGTATATGATTTTATTTTCCATTTTTAAATCCTTTTTATTTAAGTTTGGTTTTATTATATTATGAATTTGCTGGAATCGCAAGAGGTATATTTCCGATTCTTTCCCAGAAAAGTGCGACTTGTAAAAAATAAAAAGAATCTTTGAAAACTTTTGTGTGCTTTAACTTATTGAATCATCGCTGTTTTTTAAGTGATTTTTGCTGAGAATAATTTCTTTTTTTATTAAGAGTCAATAAAAGAAAGTGTCAAGAAATAAAAAAAAATTTTAGACTTTATTTTTTGTTTTTTAATTTCTAATATAACCCTGTATCGTGATTGATTATTAAATTAAAAAATTATGATACGGTTGTTTTGAGAAAGCAACCTTAATGAGAGAAAAGGGTAAAAGAGAAGGAGTTCTTTTTAAAATGCAAAGTTGGAAACAAATTCAAGAGACTGTTCAAAAAAGTATTTGTGCTTCTGCTTACAGCACTTGGATTGCGCCACTTGATTTTGACAAGATTGATCTTGATACATTATATATTGTTTCGCCAACAAGATTTATTGCAGATTGGGTAAGAAGGAACTTCTTCTCGGAGATTTTGGTTGCTGTGCAAGCTGTTAATCCTTCTGTTAAAAATATTATTATTTCTGTCGGTGTTAAAAAAGTTGAACCTGTGGTTATTAAAGAAGAAATTCAAAAGGCAGAGCAAAAAGTTGTAAGTGTTGAAAGTGCGAATCCCGTTTTAAATGTCGGGGCGAAGGTTTCACAAAAATTTACTTTTGATAATTTTGTAAAGGGTGCATCAAATAATTTAGCAGTTGCAAGTATTCAAAGGGTTATGAGTGATGATTTTGTTTCATTTAATCCTTTGTTTATACATTCACCGTCCGGATTTGGAAAAACTCATTTGCTTAATGCTTTTGTAAATGAAATGGAGAAAATTAATCCACATAAAAGTATTATTTATATTTCGGCTGATAAATTTATGTATTCTTTTGTTAAGGCGTTAAAGGAAAATGATACTTATCGTTTTAAACAAAGTTTTAAAAGTGCGGATATTCTTATCATTGATGATTTGCATTTTATTGTTGGTAAGGAATCTACTGCAAAGGAATTATTCCATATAATTGAGGATTATATTACAAATGGAAAGCAAGTAATTATGGCTTCGAATTCTTCTCCGTTTATGATGGAGGGGTTGAATGATAATTTGAAATCAAGAATTTCAAGCGGTTTGGTTGTGGATATAAAACCTGCTGATTTTGCTCTTCGTTCAGAGATTGTGAAAGTAAAGGCAAAATCTTTGGATTTATCGTTGGCTGACGGAATTGGTGATTTTATTGCAAGCAAGATTACAACTTCTATTCGTGAAATTGAAGGTGCGCTTAACAGAATTTCTGCACACACTATTTTGATGAATGAGGTGCCTACACTTTCAAATATAAGGAAAATTTTGGCTGATATTTTGGCGGTTAATTCCAAACCTTTGACTATTGACGATATTAAAAAGGTTGTGGCTGAAAAGTGGGCTGTTTCCGTTTCTGATATTGATTCTGAAAGAAAGCAAAAGGAGATAGTTATTCCGCGTCAGGTTGCAATGTATATTGCAAAGAATTTGACCTCGAAAAGTTTGCCGGAGATTGGAAAATCTTTTGGTGGAAGAGATCATGCGACTGTGATTTATGCGGTAAAAAAAGTACGTGAATTGATGACTGTTAATCCGAAAATGGAACTTTTTATCAACGAAGTTGAACGTGAGTGCAGTGCATTATAATTTTAAAGTTTGGGGAGAGAGAAATAAATAAAAATCCTTAGTTTGAGAGAGCTAAGGATTTTTTGTGTTAATTTTGAATGTGTTTTATTTTTTTCTGTCTTCCTTACACATATTCGGATAACTTTCTTTTGTTATAATTATTTCACCCTTTTCACCTGTTTTTATATAACAATTATTTGTTGTTACCATACCATACATTGTCATTGTGTTTGAAGTAGAACATTCGATTGTTGCATTTCCTGTATATTTTGAACAATATTTTGTTTTAAATTCAGAAGCAGTTACAGTTGATGCACCGGTAGGTGTTTGTATAGTTATGAAAGCCGGTTGAATATCTATGATATATGAACTTGTTGCTCCATTATTATCTTTGTTTTTCAAGGCTTTGTTTAAACGATTTGCCAAATCTGTTGAACATTGTCTTGCTGTTGTTGTGTTTGTAGCAAGTCTTTCTCGTTGATTGGATGAATTTGTTATATCTTCTTTGCAACACTTATGATTGTTATTGTCTCCTTTAATACTTCCATCACATTGAGCCTTAGATATGTAAGTTGATGAGTTAAGTAATTCTAATGCAACGTAAACGGATTTATTAAATTCACCTAATACATAGTCATAATTTGCATCCCTGTAAACAGCTTCATCCGGATATTGGGAAAGGACTTGTAATTGTTCGCCAAGTGTTGATTTTATACAATTTATATATTGTTCCGTATCTAATGCATATTTTATGCAGGAGTTTATGATTGCGTAGTTTGCGGTTGTGCTTCCAAAGTTGCCGGTTGCGGCGGCAATTTCGGTTTCGACTAATGCTCTGTCTGCGGTAAGGACTGCTTTTGTGACGCGTTTTGTAAGGTCAGCTATTTGTTGATTGATATTTGATGCGAATGGGGAAGATATTCCGCCGGAAAGTATTCCAATAATATCATTTGAGTTTGATGAGGTTTCAAAATCTTTGCAAGAATAATCGCTGTTTGTTTGTTCATCCACTATAAGTCCGTTTTCATCTAATTTGATTTCACTTGTTGTGAAGGAGAAGGCGGAGACGCCGGCACATCTTGTTTCGCAAGAAGTTTTTAATTCATTTGTTTCCGATTCAATAGTGTTTATTGTTTCGGTAAGTTTGTTTTGTACTTCGTAAAGGGTGTTTATTTTATCGTCGGAGATAGTGCCTGATACTTCATCATCGGCATTTATTGCTTCCAGTTCGGAAATGGAATCCATCAATGTGTCACGGCTTGATGTTAAAACATTAAGAGCATTTAAAAGTTCGGTTTTTATATAGGATTCTTTTGTATCTTTTGTGCATATAAAATCAGTAGTTGTTTTATATTTACTTGCATTTATGTAAGATTTTGCCTTGGCGTCGGCACCGGTACTGCTTATTGCATAAACAGTTACTATTTGAGGAGTTTTATCAAGTGTATTTTTTTGTTTTGAGCTGTTAAATTTTTCAATACCCAGAATATTGAAGGCCTTTGAAGTATGATTTTTCGCAGTAGCTATATCTTTTTTAACGGCATTTAAAATGTTATTATATTTTACATTTGGTTTATTGTTGCGGGCGTCAATTTCTGCTTGTTTTTGACGTGCAAGTTCGGCTTGTTTTGCCTGTTCTTCCAGTTGTGCCTGTAATTTTTGTTGTTCAAGTTTGTTTTGTGCCTCTATCTGTGCCTGTTTTGCCTTTGCATCAGCCTCTGCCTGTGCGGCCTTTACCTTAGCATCGGCGGCGGCCTTATCAGCGGCTGCCTTGTCAGCAGCGATTTTTGCTTCCTGTTGTTTAAGGGCTGTTTCGTGAGCACGTTCCTTTGCATCAAGTGTGGCTTGAACCTCATCAGCTTTGTTTCGTGCAAGACTTGAAATATAACTTGCGCAAGTGTAAGGTAGGTATGCCCCGTTTGATTTTAGGCAACCGTAGGCTAGGCTTCTGTTCGCGATTTCATCTGCACAACTTCCTTCAACAGTGCAATTGACGGCAAAGCAATCGTTTATTATTCCTTCGCATTTTGCCGTTGATGTAGATTTGTTACAACGGGCAAGGGTGGAAGGACATTTTTCCGCACGTGTTGTGAATGTTAGGGTTTCCGGTGAAAAGTCGTTAAGACAGGTTAGGCAATTTGCAGGAATGCCCTTTTTTTGATTTTTGCTTTTTGCCGGTGCGGCAAAAATGTGTGTGGAAATACAAAGGCAGGTGATTGCCAATAATGAAAATTCAACAATTTGTGTATAAAACTTTTTCAATTTTTCCCTCTTCATATTTATATAGTATACTATATTTTTTGGAGGTTGTAAAGTGTGTTTATGGATAAAAAAAAAGGGGGTGGATTTACCCCTTTTGATTTTTCATTTGATTTTTCATAAGTTATAGTTAATTATTTTTTTGTGCCTACAACGATTTTTATTTTTGTTTTTGGTGCAGGAGTTGTTTTTTTTACTTCTTCCTTTTTTACCATAGGAATAATTTTTGCAACTTCTATTTTTTTAGCAGGAGCTTTTTTAGTTGCTGTTGCTTTTTTTACAGGTGCAGATTTTTTTGCTGTAGCAGTTTTCTTTGCAACAGGTTTTTTGGTAACTGCCTTTTTTACAGGAGTTGTTTTTGCCTTTGCAACAGTAGGTTTTGCAACTTTTTTAACAGCTGGCTTTTTTGCTTCTACTTTTTTTGCAGGTGCAGATTTTTTTGCAACAACTTTTTTTGCAACGGTTTTCTTTGCTGGTGTTTTTTTAGCAACTGCCTTTTTAGATGATACATTTATTTCAGTATGTGTAAGTTCGTATAGTTTTGTTGCTTCGTCCCAAATTTCCAAATCTTGATTTTCAGGGCGTCCGCGATTTAACCAAATAAAATAAGCTGCTTCTTGTATATATTCTTTTTTTGAAACCATTTCTCTCTCCTTGTTATATTGTTATTTTTTTTACTAACACAAGCACAGTATAACATAAGTTTTTTTAAAATCTATAGTTTTTTGATATTTTTTTAACTTTTTATCTTCTTGAATTTTTTGATACTCTAATATATACTTACAAAATGTAAATAGAAAGGAAGAAAAAATGGAAGTAAAAGATAAAAAAGAATTACTTGATAATTTAACAAAATCAAAATCATCATTTGCCGTTAATATGTCAAAGGGTCATAGTGTTATGCCAAAGGCTGACGGTAAGCAACTTATTGTTGGAAAGAATATCAAACTTAGTGGTGCAATTGATGTTTGCGAAAGTTTGGTTGTTGAGGGAACTTTGGAAGCAAACTTAACCGGTGCAAAGTATTTGGATATTGTCTATGGTGGAAGTTTTACTGGGACTGCGGAAGTTAAGGAAGCTCATATAAGCGGAGTTTTTGATGGAACTTTGACCGTGACTGGAGTTCTTTATGTTTATGAAACTGGAGATGTCAGAGGTAAGATAAATTATGCCAATTTGGTTGTTGAAAAGGGTGGTATTTTAAAGGGAACTTTGAAAAATATTGATAACAAACCAAAGACAATTTTGGATTAAAGATTGCCGTCTTAACTCAGTTGATAGAGTGCTAAATTCGTAATTTAGAAGCCGTGGGTTTGAATCCCGCAGACGGCACCAAGGAAAAATTTCCCCTCAGGTTTGAGGGGATTTTTTAATGCACTTTATTATTAAATATCTACATTTTTAAAGCAACATCCTCCCCCATTTGGAGTATAAGTTCCTCCATTAACACTACCTTCACAATAATCTTTTGTCATACCTATGACTTCATTTCTAACAGTTTTGCCTCCATTATTATTACAACTTAAAATCAAATTAGCAGTTGTATTTCCATAATTAAATAAAGATCCGTTCCAACTTACACCATTAAAAGTTTTTTCTCCAGTGCAAGTTTCACCTGTATCAACAGTTGCTTTAGATTTTCCATCACTAATTGCATCACTAAATAATGTATTGTAACTATTTTTTCCATAATTTAATTTGAATCTAAAAGTATTATGCCTATATACAGCACAACCACCACCAGAACACTTATAATAAATAGTTAATTGCCTCATAGAAGTTTGATACTCACAAAGAGAAGGTGAGGAAGAACCCTCTTCACAATAATAACCGGTAGGACATGCTGTTTTGTTTCCATTATTACAATAGTAGCCTACTGGACAAGCAGTACAAGAAGAAGTGCCGGCTGTTGAATAAGTACCTGCGGAACAGGTAGTGCAGGAAGAGGCACCTGCATTTGAGAAAGTACCGGCCTGGCAGGGGTGTTTGACGCCGTCGATACAGTAGGAGCCGGCAGGGCAAGTTTCGCATTTATTATTATTGGCGTAAGTTCCGGCTTTGCAGGTTTTACACATATA
>JAAVBO010000023.1 GCA_014803575.1 bacterium
CCTGCTAATACTAACGCTCAAACCTTCTACCAGTGTATGCCTATCACTTGTAGCGATGGTCAGTACATTAAAGATGGTAAGTGCACATCTTGCCCTGCCGGTACTTTCCAAAAAGGTAATAACAGAGCTACCTCTTGTACGCCTTGTAGTGCAGGTACCTACTCCTCCGCCGGTGCTTCAAGCTGTAAAACTTGCGGAATAGGGCAATATCAGGATAAAACCGGTCAGTCTTCTTGCAAGTCTTGCAATAATAGTATAAAAATTACCCTATCATGTGATTATAAATACTGTGACTTTAATGTGTCATCTAAAGTATATGTTGTTGATAAAATAGTAGATATATTTACTGGTATTACTCCTGCTAACAGTTTATCCTGTGCAGATTTTTCAGGGCCTAAATTTCCTAATATGTTATGTCCTAATGATGAAAAAAATGGCGGCATAGATAGAAATAATGATCTTGGATATGTTAGAATTAATTCTAAAAAATTCTCTTATGAGAATAAACAAGGAAATTATGTGACAGTAAAATGTAATGGAGAAACTGGTGAAATTTCATCAGTGGAGGTTCATGACTAATCATAATAAAAAAACATCCCCTCTGTGTGAGGGGATGTTTTATCTATTTATAATCCAGTTATCTATTAACTCATTAAAAACAGTTTTCGGATTTATGCCTAATGCAAAACATATTTCAATAAATTCTATGACATCAAGCCTTCTTTCTCTGATTTCTATTTTTGATATAAAAGATTGAGGTTTTCCCAAACTGTTTGCAAGAGCTATCTGACTTATATCATATTGTTTTCTCTTTCTTACTAAAATATGTATTAAATAAGCATAATTACCAGAATAAATAGATTTTTCCATTACATTTCTCCTTTTTTTTGTTAATAATTAAGTGAAATGTAAAAGAAATTTATTTAATAATTGTTATATTGATTTTTTAATTCGTTCTATAACCTTTTCACGTCCTATCAAAGGAAGAAGTGCCGAAAGCTCCGGTCCGTATTCAATTCCAGTTAAACAAAGACGGATAGGGTGATACAAATCACGACCCTTTTTACCTGTTGCATCAGTTATAGCATTTGCCCAAATTTTCATAGTGTTTTCATTAAAATCACTGACGGGCAAAGATGACAATGCACTATTTAGGAAAGTCTTTTCATCACTTGAAAGAGCAGGGGCTTCTATATCACCATAAACAACATTTACCCAATATGAAATATCGGAAAGCTTATCAATATTTCCCCTTACCATATTCCAAAATTTTGAATCTATGCGACCGTCTATTAAAACAAGTCTGTCCTTTACATCATCAAAATCAAGTACACGAAGAAGTTTTCCGTTTTCCTTGTAAAAAGTATCCATATCAAACCGACTGAACGCGGAACCATAGTTAGAAAGGGCAAAAGTTGAAGCAAGTTCCTCCATATTCTTATGCATTTTACCACCGTTTGCAGAACCAAGCCCGACAAGTATATTTGCAATAGTCATTGCCTCAATTCCATCATTTTTAAGGTTGCGGATTGAAATGTCGCTTTCCCTTTTTGAAAACTTGTGTCCTTCAGCATTAAGTATCATAGGATAATGTGCAAACTGAGGAATAAACTTTGCACCCAAAGCCTCAAACATTTGTATTTGCATAGCAGTATTTGTAAGGTGATCCTGCCCACGAATTATATGAGTAATCCCGCTGTCCATATCATCAATTACCGACGGAAAATTATAAAGATATGTACCGTCTTCACGAATTATCACAGGGTCAGAAAGATGTTTCATATTAAACTTGCATTCACCCTTTACTAAATCATTAAATATCACATCGCCTTCGTTAAGTTTGAAACGCCAGTAAGGTTTGCGCCCCTCTGCTTCCAACCTTTTCTTGTCTTCTTCGGTAAGATTTAGGGCACTTCTGTCATACACAGGAGCAACCTTTCTTGCAATTTGACGCTTACGTTTTGCTTCTAATTCCTCAGCAGTTTCATAACAAACATAAACACGACCTTCTGCCTTTAACTTTTCAAAACATTCATTATATCTGTCAAATCGAGATGATTGATGAAAACTTTCATCCCAGTCAATTCCGAACCATTTAACATCTTCCTTTACTGCATCAATGTATTCTTGTTTAGTACGAGATAAATCTGTATCATCAATACGAAGAAGGAATTTGCCGTCATTTCCCTTTTGTTTTTCAGATAACAAAAAAAGCCAGTTAAATATAGCAGTTTTAATATTTCCTATATGAACATATCCGGAAGGAGATGGAGCAAATCTTACTTTTATCATTTTATCTTTTAATCCTTAATTTTAATTTAAAATCAAGGATAACTCTTAAATATAAAAAAATCAAGGGATAAAACTATGATACATTTTTCTAATATTTTATAAGTTGATTTTTTTCGTGTTTTACAGTAATCTTTTTTATAGACTTTAATTTTTTAAAGTTTAGTGCATGAAAAGTGTGCGGAGCCGTTAGAAGCTCTATATTGCAAAGAAATACATACCCACCTTATGGTTGGGTAGCTGTGGCTATACAATAGGAATATATTTATATATTCTAAAAACCATAGGATCTCGCAATATAGATTTCTAAACTGCCCGACCTTTTCATAAAGGTAACAAAAATAAAAAAAGAGGTAGTATTATGAAAAAACATTATATTCGATATATAATCTTTAAAATAAAATATACAATGGCATCAATAATAAATTGGTTCGTTCCATCAAGATATTACAGAAGTATAATAAAGGAATTTATTGCATTCCCACATATTAAAAATAATAAAAAAACATCTAAATATAAAAAGAAAGTTAATATTGCTTTTTGCTTTAATAAAAATTTAGTAAATTATGCAAAAGTTACAATAACTTCTCTGCTGGAAAATTCAAAAAATAAATGTGATTATAATATTTATTGTGTTATTGATAATAGTGTATCAGAGGAAGACAAAGAGGTTTATTTTAATCTTATAAAAAAATATTCAAATAATACTTTAACATTTTTATATATAAACAATGACTTTAATAAATCTTATCTGGGTAAGTGGAATATCGGAATTTATTATCGTTTAGAGCTTGTGAAATTATTACCAAATTTAGATAAAATCATTTATGCAGATATTGATACCGTCTTTTTAAATGATTTATCTGATGCAGATAAAATTGACCTGAAAGACAATATTTTGGCAGGCGTTAAAGATACATATAATTATATAAATTCCGGTTTTTGTATTTTTAATTTAAAACAAATAAGGATACTCGGTTTATATGAAAAATGGATACATCTTTCACAAATAAATAAGTATAGTTTACCAGATCAGGATTTGCTTAACTATACAACACAAAACAAACGAAAATATATATCATTAAAATATAATTTTATACCTTGTTTGTATGGTCCAAATTTAAAAAAATCAATCTATTCAAAACAAGATTATAAGGACGTTAAAAACAATATAACTATGATACATTTTATAGGTCATGCAAAACCATGGGTAAAAGATAGTGTATATAGTCGTTTTTGGAAACAATATACCAATAAAAAATATATATAATTTTTGTTCTTATATTGTTCTTGACTTTTTATTAATATTATGGTATATATATTATAACCAATAGGATTAGTGTATCTGCACTAGTCCTTTTTTTATTTATAAATCTTATAATAAAGGAAAAATATGACAAAGATATTAAAAAGGATAGAGGATTTAATGCTATCCGATGCATACACTAATTCCTCCAATCCTAAGCATAAAGAAGTAACGGATGAGGTAAGCAAGAATTTCAAAGAGGGAGCAAATACCAAAAAGAAATATAAGTGGGTAAGTGAGAAAGGGGATCATACTTGCGAAACTTGTTCATCATTAGATGGGAAGTTGGTAGATAACAAAGAGGATTTTGGAGTAATATTCCCCGTTCATCCTAATTGTAAATGTGAGATTATAGAGGTATGGGTTGAGGAGGATACACAGCAACAAGATGAAAAAGAAAAAGCGAAGAAATTAACTCAAAAAGATTTACATAAAATGGCTCAAGAAATAAGTGATAAATATAACAACTTTATTTCCCCGCAAGGAGTCTTTTTCTTCATGCAAAATGAAGGGGTTAAGCATAGTATTTATAGTGATACAAAGAAAGTAAAAACTATAGGTATTGGACATAGAATAAAACCTGATGAAAAAAATAAATATAAAAATTTAATAATAAGTTATGATATAATAAAAAATCTTTTAATTGAAGATTTAAAAAGTCCTATACAATCAGTAAAAAACATAAGTAAGTTAGTAGATAAAAATTTTACTCAAAATGAGAAGGATGCACTTCTATCATATATACTTAACAGAGGTAGTGGTAATTGGATTAATTCCGAAGTATATAAATCTATTAAAAGAAAAGATTTTTCTAATATAAGAAATAATTTTTTAAAAGATACAGAAAATCAAGATGCAGAAACTAAAAAAGAATTGACCAACAGACGCAATAGAGAGTATAATCTTTTTGAAAAAGGAATTTATCCAATCTATGAGGTAAAGATAGAATAATATGAAAAAAATACTGTTTATAATTTTTTGTTTAATATCTTCAGTTTGTTTTGCCAAGAAAAAAATAATGAATGATTTAGGTGAACTATATGGAACTTGGCAATTAAAAAAGAATGATAAAAATTGTGATGAATTTTTGCAAAAATATAATGTTCGTCTTGTTGTATCAAAGGATAAAGTAATAAGATATAGCGATATACCTGGCGATGCTGATGAAATAACAGTTGATAATCCAATTTATATCTATATGAATGATTTTGATGATAAATGGTTAGGACCTATAAAAGTTATAGCTACATTAGAAGATGGAGATATAAATGAAATGATGGAAACAAATAATTTTAGTTTGGTACAACCTGTATCTGATGATTTAAAGTCTTTTATTGAGTTTCATGGAGTAATGTATGAAAGCTATGCTTGCCCTATGGAAAAGATAGGATACACAGAGTACATCCCTCAATTTGTATATGAGCACCGTAAAGGAAAATACAAATAATATTATTAGTTTTGTTTTCTATGCTTTCTTTAAATGTAAAAGCTTAAGAATGCAAAGAAGAGGATTATGATAGATTTTTTTTATTTTATTTTATGGAAAAAAAGCTTATTGTGATTTGGAAGGCGATGGTAACAGTTGGAATAAATTATGTTATGGCAAAGGACTTGCGTTAATGGATATTCTGCCTCAATAGATTGTATTGGAACAGAATTAAAAGCTTGTGATAAGTTATTAAATGAAGAATACCAGAAAGCAATGAAGAGAGCAAAGTAATATGATGATTGTGAAAAAGATAAACCTTATGGTAAAAAATGCCACTGGGAACGTTTGAAACGAGCGGAACTTAGTTGGATAAAATTTAGAGATGAGGATTGCAAAGTTGGTGTAGAGTTTATGGGAACAGTAAGTAGGATTGATAATACATGGTGTCGTATAGAAAAAACAAAAGAAAGAATAAAGCAGTTAAGACAGTTTTTTAAATAAAATTTTCATCCGAATAGAAAAAACCTTACTAACCACCTTTATCATTTCTCTTTATGGCATCCAAACACAACATATTATAACATGCTCTTTTTAAATCTTCTCCTTTTAATGGAACAGCTATACCATTCTCGGTATAGCAAGTTCCATATTTAAGAGCACAATCTCCTTCACGATAGCCTTCAAAAAATAAATTCCCATTTTCATAATATTGCTTAAAAAGTCCTGAAAGATTATCATTATCATAAGTTTTTATAAACTCAATATTGCCATTTTCAAAATATTCAATCTTCAATCCGTGAGCGTGACCATTTTTCCAATTTTGTTCTACAAGTAATTTACCATTCTCTTGATATATACATTCCAATCCATCTTTTTTACCATATTCCCAACAGCTGTTATATTTTAACGGAATGTATTCAAGTTTCGGACAATTTGAATTTTCTTCCAATTCATCCGTCCAAGCTGGTGGACAATGAGTTTCTGCTATAACCATAACAGGCATAGAAAGAAGCAAAGACAATATAGCAAAAATCTTTTTCATAGAATTTCTCCTTATTATGAATAATGATACCAGAGCAGGGTATTAAATGCAATGAAATAGTTGACTGGAATATATAGTTCTATATTATTAAAGGTTTCCTATATGTGCCAATAAAACACTTGAAAATAAAAGAAAAATCAATTATATTTATTATTGTCAGCAATGACTATGATACTAAACCTTTATCAGAATAGACATTTCGGACTCGGGGGCGGTACCCGATGCCTCCACCATAAAAAAAGTTTCCTATGGGGGCAAAATAGCTTCGACGGATGTAATAAAGGGTAAAGCTGTATTAAGTGATGATTCCGTCTTTTAAAACGGGTCAAACAAAAATGAACGCAAATGATAATCGTTCTTTCGCAATGGCTGCTTAATTAAGCACCTAGCGAGCCTAAATTCTTTGATGATATAAGACCATTAAAGTGGGGTTCGGGCTTTCCTATCAACAGAAAAGTCCATTTATTATTTTTCCCTTGAATTTAAAATTAAGTTTATATAATATCTCTTTAATAATATAATAGGTTAAAATAATGAAAAGAATTGCTATATATGATTTTGATGGAACTTTATACAATGGTGAAACCATAAGTGATTTTTATTTCTTTTGTGCAAAACATAAAAAGATTTTATATTTATGGCTCCCATATTTCACAATTCTATATCTATTGAAAAAATTACATATAATTTCATTAAAAATTTTTAAACAAGAATGTTTCCGCTTTTTTGGCCGTCGTATTTCAACAGATATGGTCTATAAATTTTGGGGTGTAAAAAGAAAATATATTTTCCCATGGGTAGCACATGAACTTAAAATGGATAGAAAAAGAGGTTATTACCTTATTTGCATTTCCGCTACTCCTGAATTTTTATTATCTGGTATAGTCCTTAAATACCTTAAATTTGATGCCTTTATCGGGACAAGATTAAATCCAAGGGATAATCGTAAAATAATGGGAAAAAATTGTAAAGGTAAGGAAAAGGTCAACCGCCTATTTCAATTTTTAAGAAAAAATAATATAAAGGATTACAAGATAAAGAAAATGGTTTCTGATTCAAAAGCCGATTTACCTTTATATAAACTTGCCGAACAAAAATTTACTGTTGAAAAAAATGGTAAACTTCATAGAGGCATTCCAAAAAAATATATATAATATTTTCAAAAATAAAAGATACAAAACTTTTATTATTAAAATATGGAAGTTTTTTTTATTTAATACTTGACTTTTTTATAAATAAAAGGTATTCTAAGGAAACATTTTAATTTTATATAAGAAAATAAAAGGATTATAAAAATGAAAAGAACATTCCAACCATCAAAGATTGTAAGATCAAGAAGACATGGTTTCCGTGCAAGAATGTCAACTGTTAACGGAAGAAAAGTTTTAAATGCAAGAAGAGCAAAAGGTAGAAAACGCCTTTGTGTTCAAGTTGAATTTTAATAATTTAACAAACAAAATTAAATTGAGGGCTTTTTGCCCTCTTTTTTATTAAAGAGAGAAAATGGTAAATTGTATAAGATATAAAGGAAGCAACATCAAATTACGCACTTTAAAAGGGCGTAAACTTGATTTTTTTCGGATAAATCCTCGTTCTATATCAAAAATGGGGCATAAGCGTTTGGTAAGAAAAGGTATTTTAAATAAAAATCAAGAAGTTCCTCCTGATAATCCTAACCATTTTATAAATGATTTTTTTATAACTCATTGGGCAAAAACAAGATTCGATGATGGCGATATTCATATAGGTTTTACAATCACTGTAAAAACTATTTCTAAACGTGCGCATATAAGAAATCTTGTGAAACGCCGTCTTAAAAATGCAATAAATGAAAATATCAGAAACTTCAAAGTCAGAGGATATGACTTCATTTTTACTGCACGAAGCGAAATCGTAAATGCAGAATATTCGGAAATTGTTTACCAAGTCAAAAGAGTTTTAAATTTTGTTGAACATAGGTTAAAGGATAGCCAAAAACAAACCTTTATTCATAAAAAATATATGGATTAATTACATTTACCAAGAAATTTGCATAACAGATCCTTCTGTATACACAACTCCATCAGGAAGTTTACAAGTGCCTGTTACTTCCGGTCCAACATCACCGGAAGAAGCCTTTGCCGTTACAATCTGACCGACACCTTCCATTATCATACCGGTTCCTGCTTGTAATCCAGTTGAAATACCATTCCAAGCACTTTGTTTCGCTGTTGCTGTTTCATGTCCAATTACTTTTCCTTCATCATTATATTTCTCGTCCCCTTTTGTACTCAAACCTGCAGCAACTCCGGAAGCTGTACCAGCAAGTACCCCAACAACAGTTGTTGTAATACCAACACCTAAACCAATATTATTAGCCTGAGCAGTTACAGGATCAGAATAACAAGCATCAAGTCCAAAAATATCATGGGAACAAGTAAGTTTTAAACTGGAAGTTGCTGAAAAGCTAAACAATTTCTTTTTATTATCATTACATCCAACTTTGTCATTTTTAAGGGCAGCAGTTTTCACCTTTGATGAATATTTTCTTGTAAATGTAATCTCTAAATCACAGGTTTTATTAACTTTATTCCAAGTTCCAGAGAACATAGTTTGGCAAGCTTTTTCCTGTTCTTCTATTAAGAAAATTTCTTGAAAATATCTTTCAAAAGTTTTATGTTTTGCAGCATCTCCAATCATAACTTTACATGATTGAAAAGCATTATCAAAATTCAAAGTTTTATAACATTCAACATTAAGAGGCTGTTCTGGTCCCCCCATACATTGTTGTTGCATACAAAATTTAAAATCTTCCCATTTTTCATCCGTTGGAACGGTTTTTAATTGTTGATCTTCTGAAATAACTACCTCTATTTCCTCATTGCCTTCACTAACGGATGAAGTAGTGTCTATTGCCAAATTATTTGATACAGTTGTATTTGTTGTTTGTGTAGTATTTGCAACATTTTCAGATGTTACTTCTGTTTGTGTGGACGCTTCCTCTTGCTGAGAAGCTAAATTTGTAGTTGGTACAACAGATCTTTTTTTTGCATTTCTACCAGATTTTGATTTTGTTTTTGAATTTTTTCTTGTCACAGCTAAAAGATTTCCATTACATATAGTAAAAAAATATATGCTTGAAAAACAGATAATAAAAAATTTTTTACAAAATACCAAATAAATTTCCTTTCTTTATCTCCTATATTATATTATAAAATTGAACAAAAATAAAGAATTTTTTAATTAAAGTTTCCATTGAAGTAATATTATTTCATTTTCAGTTGCAAACCATTCTCCGTTTACAAAACAATTGCCTCTGGCAGTAGAGGTTTTATTAACCTGTCCAACACCCTCATCTCTGTTTTCAAAGGTCGAATGTTGTATTACACCTTTCTTTTCGTTGTCAATATTTATAGAATCTATTGCTTCAGTCATTGTATAATTAGTAATTGCGGATGCTACACTGACAGCACTGCTTGCTATAGACAAAGCCTTGGAAGCATTTTGGTATTTTTCATTTGCAGATTTATCATTTTCGTATGCTCTTGAACATCCGCCGGTATTATTTTTATTTTCAGAAAATTTTTTAGCAAGTTCTTGTATTTTTTCATTATAGTTTTCATCAGTATTGACATTATCTATGTTTTCTTGGGCTTTTTTTTCTATAACAGCATTATAATAATCACTGTTAAATTCAGGTTTGGATGTTGAACAACCTCCATAAATTTTACTATCCTTTTTCTTATTTTTTTCTTGTCCTGCCAAAGAAATTGATTGAAGCACATTTAATCCCGTAATATTAATTTCATTCGTTATATTTTCCATAAGTTGTTTTGCTGATAGATGTCCATCCTTTGTTTTGGATATATCAACAGCAATATTTGCAACAGAAGCTGTTACATCAATACTTTTATCTATTATATTTCCAATTGTTGATTCTCCGACAACAACTCCAACAATATTTCCTGCAGCCCGTAGATTTTGTGCTGCTAAATGCATTTGACTATGTTTCTTATCTCTTAAATATTCTTCGGTAAGACCTAGGTTTGTACCAAATTCCTCTTCATTACAAGAGAAAAATTCCCCAACAGCAATTTTTTTTGATGCTGAAATTTTATCTTTATTTACACCATAAGAAACATTTATGTAGCATTTTTGTCTGTCAGTGGACATTTCTCCATTCATTTTTTTACATGCTTCTTCACGAAGTTTTGTTATATCATTCATAAATAATTCTCTAAGTCCCATAGGAGTTTTTGATTTACTTATAATATATGAACAATTTGCATCAAGTTGGAATTTTGCTATAATAGGATCAAAACAAAGTCCGTATGCGGGCATGGAAAAATCTTCCTGCCCCATATTCGAAGCGGTACAATGATTATAAATACAACTTTTTAACTCTTCTAATTCTCCGGATAATCCTTGATTTTTCGCAACTTCTGTCTGTGATACCATAAGACAATCTCTCTGTATGGAATTATTATATTTTTCTGTCACGGAACGTCTTACATTCATACATTTATCAAGAATATATAAACATTGTTTTTTTGCATATTCTAATAATTCAAATCCCGTTTTTACATTATTCCCATTTATGTTTATAAATTGTTGGGAATTGTTTGTATATTTATCCTCATAACAAACACACTTTCCAACAGATGAATCATTGCAAATCTTATTCATACATAAGTTATAGTTAAATTCACAATTATCGTCATTTATTTCACTGCCTATATCATTGATATTTGAAGATATGGTATTAGTTGTTATATCTGATAATATGTTTGAAACAACAGCAGTTTTTGCTGTTGTTCCTCTTGCTACTTTTACCGATTTTGTAGAGGTAGAGTTTTTTGAAGAAGCCTTTCTTGCAGCAACTTTTTTTACATTTGTTGAAGAAAGTGCAATACTCGATTCCACAGTTAAAAAACCGAGTAAAAGAATATAAATACTTATATAGTCTTTTTTAATTTTCATTTTCATAAACTGTATCACTCCACTTTGCAGCCCATCTTAATTGATATGCTATATCATTATTTTCAGGAAAAAGTTCATGTGCCTTACCTTTATTTATTACAAAACATTTTCCGGTATAAGAATAATCATTTGTTGCCAAAGCTTGTATATCTTGAACACTTTCTAATGTAGTTGACAAAGCACCTAATGAAGATGAAGTTATAGAAACCTTTGCATATGCATCAGTTGACACTTTTTGAACTCCATTATTATTTGTTTTTGCATTTTTAGCACCGGTAATTGTGCTTGCCATGGAAAGTCCTTGCTGTACCAAGGACAGTCCTGATAAAGTAATATTTTTAACAGATGAAAGTTTTTTTGCCATATCTTCACCCATTGATGTATCAAATGCTTCAGAAGAACAAACTATTTTATCCCCGGTTTTAAATTCTTTTGTCTTTTTTATATCACCACTGGCAACACCTATACCAATAGTCAAATAACAATTTCCATCTTCTTTTAATGTTCCAAACATTTCATTACAATATTTTTGTTTATATGTTAAAAAAGACTGTTGAATTAATTTGTTAAATTCATCTAAATCAGAAACTTCACTAAAACTGCTTTTGCATATTTCTAATCTATTTTTTAAATTATCATCATCAAAGCAACCTGCAAATTCATCAGTTTTATTTGCTCTGCATTTTGGTTTTAAACAAGTTAGGGTATCTGCAAGGTAATTATTTATATTTTTAAAATTACCTTCGTTATTGGCAAGAGCAATACTCATACAATCATTAGAAGCATTTCTTGCAAAAGTTTTAACTATATCATTTGCTTGTGAAGGACAGGCATTAGTAATATATTCACATAGTTTATTAGCCTCATCAAACTTTGCTTGTTTGCTACAATCACATCTTCCATTAGATTTATTATAACAGGTTTTGTTCATACATTGATTATAAAAATTTTCACAATTATATTTTGTTATTGTTGAGACATCTATTTCCTGATTATTCGGCGAAGTATTTTCTGTTGGTATATTTTTATTAATTGAAGTTATCGTTCTGGAAGAAGTTCTTACTGAATTACTTGCAGTTTTTGTAGCTAACCTGTTTCCTCCTGATGAAGTTTTTCTGGCTTTTGTTTGTGCATTAGAACCTTTTGCAAAAACAATGACATTCATTATAATAAATAATGAAGTCAAATATTTTTTTTCTTGTATTTTTAATAAATTAAACATATTTTATTAATCCTATTATTAAACTACTGCATAAAGTTTATTTTAAAATATTGACCCAAAGGTGCAACATATTTATTGTTTATATAACAAGCTCCTTTTTTCTCTCCGCTGTCAATAGCAATATATCCATCCAATGCATCAGCAGTCCCGCTTGTTGCCATTTTTACACCACTGCCAATCAAACCTTTTGCTGCACCACCTGTGTAAACTGTTGCAATAGCACCAACAACAGTTACAACAACACCGGCAACAGCCTTTATTATTCCAGAGGCCATTTTTACAACCCCCTTTGCAAATCCTTCATTTTCTTCATAAAAAGTGGAAAAATATTCTTGTGTACATTCAACAAGTTCTCCTACATTAAAATATTTTCTGGCAAATTCTATATCCAAAGCACCGTTTGGATCTAAATATTCAACTCCATCTTTCCAGGTTGTCTTTGGCTTACCAATAATAACTTCTACTTTGCAATTCTTTTTATCAAAATCAATATAACCGCCGGTTTGTGAACAAAGTTGTTTATTCATATTTTCTAATTCTTCATAAAAAGCCTTTTTTACAGCCAAAGGTCTTCCTGTACCTGAAAGAACAGATTCGCATTGAGAAGCTCGTCTTTCAACAGCATTTATTGAAAAACAATCAGTAAAATTATTACCACATAATGGACGCATACATTCTGTATATTTTTGTAAAGATTCTTTTGCAACAGCTTCTCCGCTGTATGCCATTGCTTCCATATAATTTTTAGTTAAAAAGTCAGTTTGTATTTGAGCTTTATAACTGTTTTCAATATTATTTCTGTCCTTTAATTCGCAAGAATTTAGTAAGGAAAGGCAAGTTCCTTTTGCATAAGTATATAAGTCAGAACCAACCCTGATTTTATTTCCATTTTTTTCAACCGTATCAAAACTGTCGTAGGAGGAAGAACAATTATACCTTATTCCTTGATTATTTATACAGATATTATCCATACAATCATTAAATTTCTCCTGACAAGTTTTTTCTGTTATTTTTGAAGGTTCGGATAGATTGGGTTCTTCTATGTTTGAAGGTAAAGAGGATTTTTTTGTAATAGAACTTCTTGAGGAAGCAGAAGAAATAACCTTGCCATTGGAAGATTTAACACTTCTTACATTATTTGTTTTTGCAAAAACAAAATAACTTCCAACAAAAAAGAAAAAGGTTGAAATTGTTGCAACTTTTTTATACATTTACCTCTCCATTCCTATATAAAAATTATAACATTAAGGTATGAAAAAAGCAAATTGTTTTAAAACAAAATTATGAAAAAGATTTCGTTGAAAATCCATATAATAAATGCAGTAAAAATGAATGGTGCAAGTGGTGCAAATCTTTCTTTTTTTATACTGCAATAAATAAGCATTATTATAAAAGAAATTATTAAAATTTTTCCTAAATTTTCAAATCCCGTAAAGGAGGCAAGGGCAGTTAACAACTTTACATCACCACCTCCAAAAGCATATGGTGACTTAAAGTAAAACATTAATGCTAAACAGCTACATAAAATATATGTAAATAAACTGCTGATAATACTATTAATTGGCGATATTAAAATAGGGGAATATATTTCATTGTTTTTACAATAAATAGATATTAAAATACCAATTAAAAGCATAGGTAAAGTGATTATATCGGGAATCAGTCTGCATTTGTTATCTATATTTGAAGAAAAAATCAATAAAAACAAAAGAATAACGAATAAAATTAAAGGGTAATCTTTATTTATATAATTTTTTAACAAATAAGTTAAAGTAAAACTTAAAAATAGAAACAATATTCCGTAAAATAGTTTATTATAAAAATGTCGTTTTTTTAATATGTTATACATATTTTGATAATGTGAATTATTAAGTTTGTTTTTTCTTTTATTTTTAAAGTTATACTTTAATATGTCCCCTATGTAACTATGTAAAGAACAAGGGTAAAATTTCATTAAAAATCTGCTTAAAACAGGTATAAAAAAACCCATTGCAAAATAAGTAAAAATTTTTAATATTTGAATTGTTAACATTTTTTTTCTTTCATTTTTTATTTTTATAATTATGATAATAAACATGAATAAAAAAAATAAAAGGATTTTTTGTTATGAGTAATTGGACAGATAAAAAAATTGAAAAATTAAAAAAACTTTGGGAAAAGGGATTATCTACCGCTGAAATAGGTAAAAAGCTGGACTTTTCAAAAAATGCAATTGTAGGAAAAGTTCATAGACTTGGTCTTTCAAACAGAACTTCACCAATAAAATCTTCACCTAAAACTGTTAAGAAAAATACAGAAATTTTATCGGAACCAAAAGTAAAAAATACATCTAAAAATGTTACAAAGTCTATTGATAATTCGCAAAAAACTGCGAAAAAAGAACCTTCACGTGTTACAAAAAACGAATCGGTAAAGGTTACAAAAGTTTCTCTTAAAAATAAAAAAACAACAGCCGGTCTTTCTTTGTTGGAGTTAACATCGGATCTTTGTTGTTGGCCAATTGATGATATAAATTCAGAAAATTTTCATTTCTGTGGCAAAAAAGTTTTTAAAAACAAACCTTATTGTTTGGAACATTGTGCGATTGCTTATACCAATTCGGCAACCCCATTGGAAGAACAAGAGGCAAATGAATCTTCATTTATTCAAGAGGACTATGACGAATAAATAAGATTTTTTAAGGAGAGTATATGGAGAGAGCCAATAGCTTTTGGCAAATAAATGGAAAATATAATGATGTGAAGGAATTTCATTTTTCTTCGCAAACTATGTCTTTTACTGCTTTTTTTAAAGATGAACAAATCATTTTTGTAATAGATGATACTTGTGATGTCATTTCTCCTAATGAACTTCTTATTATTAAACCGTTGGAAGGTGAACAAAATCCTAAAAAGCCAGAAACTAAATGGGATTCTATTCTGAAAAATAAGTTTGGCATAAATCCTATGGAAATAAGACCAAAGGAAAATACTAAATATAAAAAATTAGATATAAGTTACGCTCCACTTGATTTGTATGCTTCTTTTATTGCTTTTCCAAACGAAGAACTGTTAAATTTTATAGAACAAAATCGCGAAATTTTATCCCTCGAAAATGCCTATGAAAGAGAGGCTGAAAACCTTCTTATCTATAATAAATCAACTACCACTCTTGAAAAAGCACAACTTACCTTGGAAAATTTAAAAAAACGCATTTTAACTATTTCCAAAAAAATGAAAAATCAAGAGGAAAAAGAACAGGCAAATCCTGAGAATGTAGATGAACAAGCAAAGGCAGAGTTAATGCAAAAACTATATCTTGCAACAGAAAAATTAAAAAGAACAGAACGCAGAATTAAAAGAGCTAATAAACGTTCTGAATCTGCATACAAAGAACTTTCTGCAAAAAGACAACAAATTGCCGAAATTAAAAGAAGAATAGGGGAAGAGAATCAGAATATGGAAACTCAGGCAAAAATTGTGGAGGAAAATGAACCTAAATATATGCCTATTCCAACACAAGAACAAATGTCTGTTAAGGAAAAAATCCCTTCTGAAACATTACCTGAAATAAATGAAAAGTTGACAATTGAAAATAATAATGCTACGAATCGTGTAGAAGAGAAAAAGGAACAAACTTTTTTAACAAAGGAGAGTGCTATCATGGCAAAAGAAACAGAAAACAAAAAAGTTCAAGAAACACAAGAATTTAAACCACCTTATGTTGATGATACAGCTATGGACCAACCATCGACAGATATTAGATTCGCAAAGAAAACTAATATCCTTTTAGATGATAAATACAAAAAAATTTGGATGTATTCTATCTCTATTTTAGTATCTCTTATCGTTGTATTTGGAATTTTCTATTTCATAAGCGGTGATTCGTCTGCTCCTGTTAATGAAGATGTTTATAACACAAATTATATAGAACAAAATTATTTTGCTGAACAACCAAAAGAACAAGAACCAACTCCTGTTGTTGAAGAATTTATTGAACCTGTTGAAGTTATAGAAGTTAGAGAGACTCCTTCACCGGTAGTAGAAGAGCCTGTTAAGAAAAAAGAAGTTGTTGTTCCTGTTGCAAAACCTGTAAAAAAAGTAGAACCTGTTAAAAAAGCTCCTACTCCTGCACCTGTTGTTAAAAAAGAAGAAAAAACTGCTCTCGTAAAACAAGAAGTTGTTTCTCCTGTTGTTGAAGAAGAGGAAAAAGTTCTTGTCAATGACGATGACTTTGATGAAGAAGATGATGAAGATTATATCGATGAAGAAGAATATCTTGCTGATGATCTTGACGATGAAGACGCTATTATTGAAGAAGAGGAGGAAGAAGATGAAGAAGATGTTGAAGAAGAACTTTCTTCTCTTGAAGAAGCAAGAAAAGATTTCAATGAGAATGTAATTGAAAATAATGCTTATATTACATTAATTGATGCAATAACAAGTAATTATTTTGAAAATGATACAAATGTTGTTTCATTACTGGAAAAATTAAATGAAATGAACGGATATTGGAATACATTTAGAAATATTTCATACGATACATATTATGAAGGTGATTATACATTAAAACCGGACATAAATTATGAAGAATATACTGATGATGAATATTTATTAAGACTTTACACAAATAAATATTTTGAAATGTATGAATATTTGGTAAATGAATTTGTTATGACTTATGAATATGCAAATGGCACAGCATCAAATCTTTATCCTGTAATGGAAAAAGAAATGCAAATACTTGGAAAACCAAATGCTAAATTACAAATTTTAATAGAGTTATATAATGCAATTCAAAGAGCAGGTGGTGTAAAAGCCGTTCTTAAGGGTATTGCAATTAAGGATGAAGAAGATTTAAAATATGCTCCTGAAATTGAAGCTACTTTAATACCGTTAGAAGCAACAACAACCGTAATAGTAAGTGATGAAACACTTTACGATAATGGTTCTTCTTCCACAACGTATTATACAGAAGAGCAATACAATGACGATTTGTTGGTAGATAGTGAAAACTCTTTGGATGAAGAAGATGAATATGCAGATTCTGATGAATATGATGAAGAAGAGGAAGATGAAGATGAAGAATATGCGGAAGATGATGACGATGATATATATGATAATTCTATCGCAACAAATACAGAAAAAAATGTATTTATAGAAGATGATATGGAAACAGTAGAGGTTATGCCTATTAGTGAAAATATAAAGACATTTGAAAATAATCTTTATGAAGACGATCTTGATGATGAGGAAGAATATGCAGACTCTGATGAAGATGAGGACGATGAAGAAGATGATGAAGAGTTAGCAGATTCTGATGAAGAGGACGAAGATGACGACGAAGACATTGAGTATTCCGAAGTTGATGAAGATTATTACGAAGAAAGCGAAAGCTAAATTTGATATAAAACAGTTCAAAAATTAAAACTTCCATTTAAGGTGGAAGTTTTTTTATTAATCGGTAATCATAAAATATGACTTTGGAATTTTATTTAATTTTTTAATTGTTTCTTTTTCTAAAATATCAATATTTACTATACTTTCATCTTTTAAAATATTAACTTCATATAAAAGTTTTTCTTTAAGTTTTGTTTTATTTTCAAGTTGTATAGTTAAAGTTTCAATTTTATGTTTTTTTTCTAAATAATTGAATATATTATACTTTCCTAAAAATATGTTTATAAGGAATCTTAATATTAAAGCTATGAATACTATTAAAATTAATTTTTTTACAATACTATTATTATTCATTTCTTTTCTTTTTGCTTTTAATAAATTACTATTATATTATCATAATTATTAAATAACAACAAGGGAATTATTTTGCTGAAACCTATAAAGTTAAAAAAATTAGTTATTCAAAATCCTGTAATACTTGCACCAATGGCAGGAGTATCCGATCTGCCATTTCGAAATTTGGTATCATCCTTTGGAAATAATGATTTTAAGGTATCGCTTACCGTGTCCGAAATGGTACCATCAGCCTCACAAGTAATATTACATGAAAGAAAAAATATAACCAACAAAGTAAAAAGACTTTATGAACGTAACAATTCCACCCAACTGACATCTATTCAAATTTTTGGAAATAATCCGGTATTAATGGCACAAAGTGCAAAAATAAATGAGGATTTAGGTGCGGATATTATTGATATAAATATGGGCTGTCCGGTAAATAAAATTGTAAAAAATGGTGCCGGCTCAGATTTACTTAAAAATCTTCCTCTTGCAAACCAAATTATAAAGGAAGTAGTCAAAGCTGTAAAAGTGCCGGTTTCCGTGAAAATAAGAACCGGTTGGGATGCAAATAATAAAATTGCTCCCACTTTTGCTAAAATGATAGAAGAATCTGGAGCTTCTATGATTACCATTCACGGACGCACAAGAAGTCAGCTTTATTCCGGCACCATTGATTTTGAAACTATAAGAAAGACAAAAGAGGCTGTTTCTATCCCGGTTATTGGAAACGGCGATATAACAACTGTCACATCTGCAAAAGAAATGATTGAAAAAACCGGGGTAGATGGCATTATGATAGGTAGAGGTTCTTACGGTGCACCATGGTTTTTATCACAAGTTATTGAGTATTTAAAAACCGGACACGAGCAAATTTCTCCTTCAATAGAAGAAAAGAAGAAAGTTATGATACATCATATTAAGACTATGCTAGAATACTATGGAGAAAAAACTGGTATGCTTAATGCAAGAAAACATATTGCATGGTATTCTAAGGGAATAAGAAATTCAAATGAATTCAGGAATTTAATCAATAATTCCTCAGATATAAATGAAATTTTTTCTCTTATAGATAAATTATTTAAATAAATTGAGTTTTTCTTCATAAAAAGATTGATTCTAAAAAAAAATAATCGTATGTTTAATGATAAGTAAATTAAACAAAAGGGGAGCTTTTATTATGGGATACAATGAAAAAGAGCTTTTAGGAAAAGTTGAAAAAGAAAAAAACGAAAGACAAGAAATTGTTCTTCCTTCTAAAAAGGAAACAATCGGTGATATATTAAAAAAGAAACGCGAAGAAAGCGGAAAAAGTATTGAGTATATTTCCGATTATCTAAGAATAAAATCACAATATTTGAATGCGTTGGAGGAAAATAATTTTAATGCACTCCCTGGACAAGCGTATGTTATAGGTTTTATAAAAAGTTATGCAACTTTTTTAAATATTCCGGATGTGCAAAAGTTAATAAACCAATATAAAAATGAAAATAATCAAAATGTTTCAGATTCTATGAAGATAAGTGATGAAAATTCTATTATGGAAGATCCTGTGATAAACAGTAATCATATCATTATAGGAAGCATTATAATCGTAATCGGTATATTTTTGATTTATTTCCTAACTAACAAAAATAAAGGACCTCAGAATTTAGTAAAAACAGATAATAAAGTTGAAAATATTGTCTCAAATAATAATTTACCAACAGAAGAGGTTGAAATAGTTCTCCCTTCTACTTTAGAAAAAACAGCAACAGAAGATATAACAGTCGAAGAATCTTCTTCACAAAACATTAATTTTGTGAATGTTGTTGAAAATACGGATAATCAAGTAAATGATAATCAGATAAAATCCGAAAATGTAATGTCAGAAGAGTATGGTGAAACTTATGAAAATCCTGTTTCCATTACCCATACACCACACGAATATGGTGTAAATAATAAAGAAACTTCTAAAATACAGTTAAAAGCAAAAGATAAAGTTTGGATAAAACTTAAAAAAGATGGACTTTATAAATATGATGAAAACGATGGTGATGTTGGTACCGGTATAAGTGTATTTGAAACTATCTTGGAAAATGGTGATGTTTATTATGTTCCAAATGAGGAAAATTTGTATTTGACAATTGGTAATGCACAGGGTGTTGATATTATCGTAAATGATGAAGCAATAAAACCTTTATCTACACGTCCTATATCAAGGCATAATATTGAAATGGATACGGAAAAACTTCAAAATGGAACTGCATATATAAGAAATAGGATTATAGAATAATGTCAAAAAATAAAATAAATACAAGTGTTTTATCTGGATTTGTTGAACTTTTACCTCAAAGCCAATTTGCATTTGATACTATAAAATCTGTTGTCGAACAAACATATAAAAATGCTGGCTTTGTTGCAATTGATACACCCACAATTGAAAAGTCGGAAATATTATTTGCAAAGGCAGGCGGAGAAACCGAAAAACAAGTTTATCGTTTTAGTAAGGGAGATAATGATTTATCCCTTCGTTTTGATTTGACTGTCCCATTTGCAAGATATGTTTCCGAACATTATGGGGATTTGATATTTCCTTTTAAACGCTATCAAATAGGAAAAGTTTATCGTGGTGAACGTGCGCAAAAGGGACGTTATCGAGAATTTTTTCAGGCTGATATTGATATAGTCGCTGAAAATAATCTTTCTATAATGTATGATGTTGAAGTAATTTCTACAATTATCCAAACTGTTTCAAAATTATCAAATATGTTTAATCTGGGTAATTTTAAGGTAAAAGTTTCAAATCGTAAAATTTGGGACGGTTTCTTTGCTCAATTTGGTATTGATGATAGCAAAAAGGTAGAATCTGTCGCAATAATAGATAAACGATATAAATTCAAAACTGAAGATGATTTTAATATGGAGTTAAGGGAAAAAATCGGCGATGAGAAGATTTTTAACCTTGCAATAGCTCTTCTTAAAATTGAATATATTCCGAATGTCGGTATTTCTATTCCAGAACATCATTATAACGATTTTGCTTTTATAAAAGATAATCCGGTTATGAAAGAGGGGATTCAAGAGCTTGAAACCGTAATGAAATATTTACCGCTTTCAAATGCTGAGGTTGACTTATCCATAGTCCGTGGACTTAATTACTATACCGGAACGGTGTTTGAAACCTATCTTCAAAATTATCCGGAGTTCGGATCTGTTTCAAGTGGTGGTCGTTATGAGCATCTTTGTGATTACTATACCGATAAATCTATTTGTGGAGTAGGTGGTTCTATCGGACTTTCTCGTTTATTTATTCCGTTAATAGAGGAAGGAAAAATAAAAATTGATACTCCTATGACTGACATAATTATTATTCCGCAAAATGAAAATTGTTATGCAACTGCAATGAAAATTCAATTGGAGTTAAATGAAAAAACTAATACAAAAGTTACATCAATTTTTGAAAATAAAAAGTTAAAAAAAATGATGGAATATGCAAATAAAATAAATGCAAAATTTGCAATAATAATTGGTGAAGATGAAATCGTAAATAACTCTTTCACATTAAAAAATATGACAACAGGTGAACAGCAAACTTTTTCAAGTGTTGCTTTAATAAAAACTATAACAAAAGCATTAAATAAATAAGGTTAACATTATGAATTTTAAGGAAAAATTATTACAATTAAAAGATAAATATAAAGAACTTGAAAATCAACTTATGGGTACATTTGAAGACCCAAAGGAAATGGCAAAGGTATCAAAGGAATATTCTGATTTAAAACCGGTAATCGAACTTGCCGATCTTTATTTAAAAACAGAAAACAATATGCTTCAAGCAGAAGAAATGATGAAGGATTCTTCACTTAAGGAAATTGCAGAATCTGAATTTTATGAATGTAAAGAAAAACTTCCTGAAATAGAAAATCAAATAAAAATAGCCCTTCTTCCAAAGGACGAAGCTGATGATAAAAGTGCAATTCTGGAAATTCGTGCCGGAACCGGTGGTGATGAGGCCGCAATTTTTGCCGGTGACTTATTCAATATGTATAAATCCTATGCCGAATTAAAAGGTTGGAAACTTGAAGTTCTTAATTATCACGAAAACGAAGCAGGCGGTTTTAAAGAAATAATTTCAAATATAACAGGTAAGGGTGTTTTTGGAAGATTGAAGTTTGAATCTGGTGCTCATCGTGTTCAACGTGTTCCGGAAACAGAATCTGCTGGTCGTGTTCATACTTCCGCTGCAACCGTTGCCGTTATGCCGGAGGCAGAAGATGTTGATATTGAAATACTTGATAAGGATTTAAGAATTGATACATACCGAGCAAGTGGTGCCGGCGGTCAACACGTCAATAAAACAGATTCTGCAATCCGTATTACCCATATTCCGACAAATACGGTTGTTCAATGTCAGGACGAACGTTCCCAATTTAAAAATAAGGACAGAGCAATGAAAATGCTTCGTGCCAAACTTTATGAAGCACAACGTCAAAAGTTAGATGAAGAACGTGCCGGTATGCGTAAATCTCAGGTCGGAACCGGTGATCGTAGTGATAAAATCAGAACCTATAACTACCCACAAAACAGAGTTACTGACCATCGCGTAAATCTTACACTTTATAAGTTGGATTATGTTATGATTGGCGAAGCATTAGATGAAATAATCGATAAACTTATAACCGAAGATCAAATTCAAAAACTTTCAGAACTTTAAATATTTTAAGGAGATATTTATGAGGGAGTTCTTAAATAAATTTAATAATAAATATATTTTATTTGCTCTTTTATTAAGTCTTCTAATTACTATTTCTTCTCTTATTATAACACATTTTGTAATTATGCTTGAAGATGAAATCACATTCATTATACCAAGATTATTTTATAATAATATATATTTTTCTGATAGAATAGATTTAAGTTTGGGGCGTTTTCTGCCTCTTCAATTTTTTGATTATTATTTATTAAAGTTTTTTTCTCCAAAAGAAAACTTTCAACTTTTGTTTCCTGCTTTTTTAATAATTAAAATGACAATAGTGTTTATATTACTTTATAAAATATTATCAGACATAGGTAAATTTCAAAAATTAAAACCTAACTGTTTATTAATGTTATTTATATTTCTTTTATTTTTATCATATAGAGCATTTTTACAAATAACATTAGAATATAAATATACAGAAATAACTTTAATACTTTTTATTCTGTTTTTTATATTTTGCTATCAACGAGCCTATTTTACCAATAAAATTATTTATTATATTTTAGCATTACTATCGGCAATTTATTCTACATATATGAAAGAAACGATATTCATCCCATATTTTGTAATAGGAATAATAAATATATTTTTTATCAAAAAAAATAAAAAATTGCAATTTCATAAACACAGAGGCAAGTTATTCAATCTATTGCTGATTTTAAACGGAATCGTATTACTATTATGTTATTGTGGAGTCTATTTTAATTCATATGGTTTTTATAACAAGCTTCATAGGACAAGTTTTATTTGGATACTTTGGGATATTTTTATAATCTTATTATTTATATTGGGATTAATAAAAATAATTACTTTTCTTTTAAAAAAGGAAAAATTTAATATTTATGATTCTTTTTTAATTGCAGGTATTTCATACTCTACGGCAATATTTGTTTTAGGTTTGGGTGGCACATTTTATCATATAGTATCTTTTTCATTTTTCCTGATATGGTTATATAATTATTTCATAACATCGAAAAAATATGTAAAGGTTCTATATTTTGTTTGCACTTTGATGTTATTTCAAGGAATATATTATAACACCTCAATATATTTTGATTGGCTTAGGAATAAAATTAATGCAACAAAATACTTTAATAAATTTATCATAGGTAAAAAAGTTTATGTTTGTAGTAGATATTGGTTTAATCAGTTAAATATGTATTATAATTATTTTAAAGGAGACGATGTAAAATTTTATTTTCCCGATAATAACCACAATAGTAATGTAATACAGTTTGAAGATTTTGATATTTTTATAGTAGATTCATCTGATCCCTTTTTTAATGAAGAACATATTAAGATAGATAATCATACTATTTTAGATAGATATTGGGTTACAATTCAATGGAATGAGGTAAAAGTATACGGGATAAGAAAAATTTAAGGAAGGTATATGAATAAAAAAAGAATAGATATATTGAAATTAGTATTATTTATATTTTCTATCATAGGCATAATGTCGTATATTTCCTATTTTATAACAAAGGATTTTGTTGTAATACTTGAAGATGAATTAGAACTTATAATTCCTCGTCTTGTAAGGAGTAATATATATTTTAATGATAGAGTAGGTGGACTTGGAAGATTTTGCCCTTTACAATTCTTTGATTATTATTTATTAAAATTAATTAATATAGAAAAATATAATTCTGTTATGTTTCAATGGTTCATAATTTTTAAATTGTTCTTAATTACATTTTTATTCATAAAAATACTTTTTGATATGAATAAATTCTTAAATATAAAGAAAAATCTTTTAATAATGTTTTTTACATTCTTATTTTTCTTGTCATTCAAAGAGTCTTTTAAAGTTACATTTGAAATTAAATATACAGAACTGTCTCAAATCATTTTTGTCCTTTTATTCATCTTATTCTATCAAAAGGCATACTTCACCAACAAACTAATTTATTATATTTTAGCATTTTTATTTGCAGTTTATGCCTCATATATGAAGGAAACAATGTTTGTGCCCTTTTTTACAATAGGGGTATGTGATTTATTTTTTAATAAAAAAAGTCAAAATGAAAAATTCCTTAAATCCAGACGTAAGTTATTCGATTTATCCCTTATTTTTAGCGGATTTGTATTATTATTATTATTATACTTTTGCATAGTTTTTTTAAACACTGATGAGTTTTATAATAACTTTGTTATATATCATGAATTTTATTGGTGCCTGACAGATGTATTTATGATTCTGCTTTTTATTTTACCACTGTTCAAAATAAAAAAAGTGTTTAAAAGACAACTGAATTATGCAGATTATTTTTTATTTGCAGGAATGGGATATTCTATGGCAATATGTTTATTAAAGTTAGGTGAGATATTCTATCATATAATTTCCTACACATTCTTTGTTATTTATATATATAATTTATTTATAACGACTAAAAATAAATATATTAAAACATTAATACCAATAATGTGCTTATTAATTTCTGTGCAAGGAATTTCTTGTAATAAAAATACTTACAAATACTATTTACAACCACGAAGAACTTCAACAATAGAATTTAATAACTATATTAACCAAAGTACAAAAATAGCTTCTATAGCTTTTGTTGAAGATTCTCAATTAATTTATTTAGTAGATTTATACGAATATTATAATATAATTATGCAACAAAATAAACATTTTGAATTTATAAATTATAAAGATTTTAAAGAAAGAGATTTAAACGATTATGATATAGTTTTTATGCCTACTTTTTCCGAAAATTTTGATATGGTAAATAATAATAGTAAATTAACAAAGTTTGAATTACCACTATTTTGGGGATATGCAACTGCTTATAAAGTTAATAAAAATATAAAATAGTATTTTATAAAAATATGTACCGTGGAATGTTCTTTATGTATATAAGATAAAATAACGGTATTATAATACCACATCAAAAAATATAAGAAAAACTCTTTATTTTCTTGACATCTATAAAAAATAAAGTAATATATTTCTGTTTAATAAACAAAAAAGGTAAAAAAAATGGTTCAAAAAACATATTCTGCAAAACCATCAGAAGTGAATGCAAAATGGTATGTTATTGACGCAACTGACATTGTTCTCGGTCGTCTTGCATCTATTACTGCTACATATCTTCGTGGTAAAAACAAAACTATATATACACCAAATATCGATTGCGGTGATCATATAATTATTATTAATGCTGACAAGGTTGCTGTTACTGGAAACAAACTTGCAAATAAGAAATTCTTCTATCACACTGGCTTTGCCGGCGGTATAAAGGAAAGACTTTGGGGAACAATCCTTGGCGGTCGTCATCCTGAAAGACTTATTATAAAGGCTGTTGAAAGAATGATTTCAAGAAATCCGCTTGGTCGTGATCAAATGAAAAAACTTCATGTTTATGCTGGTGCTGAACATCCTCACACTGCACAAAAACCAGAAGTTTTAGATGTAAAATCAATGAATTCTAAAAATACAAAGAGAGGTGCTTAAAAATGGTTGAAAAAAAAGAAACAGAAGTAAAAGCAACAGAAACAAAAGAAGTTGCAAAAAAGGCACCTGCTAAAAAAACAACTACAAAAAAGGCAGATGCGAAAAAAGATGTAAAGGTTGAAACAGTTAAAAAAGTTTCTTCAAAAAAGACAACTGAAAAACCTGCTACAATCGCAGATGTTACTCCAAAGGCAAATATCGTAAAGGAAGTTAAAAAAGAATCTCCTAAAAAGGAACGTCCTGTTCGTGATGCAAAGGGTCGCGTTTATGCAACAGGAAAAAGAAAAAGCTCTATTGCTCGCGTTTGGATTATGCCGGGTAAAGGTAAAATCACTGTAAATGGTAAGGGATATGAGGAATATTTCCGTCGCCCAATCCTTCAAATGGTTATTTGCCAACCTTTTGGTCTTACAAAAAGAGAAACATCTTACGACGTTATGGCAACCATTGTTGGTGGTGGACTTTCTGGTCAAGCTGGTGCCTTAAAACACGGTATCAGTAAAGCCCTATCTTTGGCTGAACCAGAATTAAGACCAACTATCAAACAAGCTGGCTTCTTAACTCGTGATTCAAGAGTTGTTGAAAGAAAGCACTTCGGTCATAAAAAAGCTCGTCGTTCTTTCCAATTCTCTAAACGATAATATATTGTTAATATTTGAAAGGATAAAAAAATGGCTAACCATAAATCTTCAAAGAAAAGAATTATAAGAAACGAAAAGAAAAGACTTGAAAACAAAAGCCGTATGTCAAAAATCCGTACTTTTGTGAAAAGAGTATCAGAAGCAATTTCTGGCGGTAAAGACAAGGCCGAAGTTCAAAAGGCTTTATCCGAAGCAAACAGCCAACTTGCAAAGGGTGTAAAGAAGGGTATAGTTTCTAAGAAAAAAATGGCAAGAACTATGTCAAAATTTGCACACAAGCTAAACGATGCTGATAAAAAGTAATTCTTAAAAATTCTTTTTATAAAAAATTTCCCCTCGTTTGAGGGGATTTTTATTTATCTTCCTTTGGAATAAAACTTTATTTTATCAATAATTTTCTTTTTATTAGAATAAAATTCTATTCTATTAATAATTTCATAATTATCGTTTATATTGCCTAACTTCTCAATTTCTTCAGAATATATTAAATTGAAAAAACTGTCATAATTTATATCTGCAATATTCGGTATATATATTTCTTTTAATATCGTTTTTATAATATTATGGAAACAAGAAGATCCAATTTTCTTAACATTAGGTAAATTTAATGATTCTAATACAGAATTAGTATATAAAAAATCATTTCCTATATATAAAACATTAGGAAGATTTAGTGATGTTATTTTATTATTGTATGCTAAAAAGCTATTACCAATCTCAATTACTTCAGGTATATTTAATTCGTTTAATTCTTCATTATTGTATAAGAACTTATCACCAATTCCCTTAACATTAGGTAAATTTATTGATTTTAATACAGTATTATTCCGCATAAAATCATCTCCTATATAAAAAACGTTAGGAAGATTTAGTGATGTTATTTTATTATTAGTTGCTAAAAAATCGTTACCAATATCTTTTACATTAGGTAAATTTATTTCTTTTATTTCTGAGTTAACAGATAGAAAATTATTACCAATTTCCTTAACATTAGGTAAATTTATTTCTTGTAAAGATTCAGCATAATATAAAAAATAGTTTCCAATTTCTTTTACATTAATCATATCGCAGTAACACATTTTATTATTTTCAATTAAAATATCATTTCCAACGGTTTCAACCTTTGGGCAAACAAGATATTGTAAATCACGATTATGATTTAAAAAATATTCTGGAAGTTCTAATGCTCGTTCAAGGTATAATCTAGTCATTCTTGACTGATCCAATCGCACAAATTCTTCACCATCCAAAAGAACAGATTTAGTTTTATCCTTATTTTTAACAATTTGAATTGTCTTATCTTTTAACTCATTTTGAAACACTTCTGCTTCATTTTTAAATGATTCTTCATCTTGTATAATAGGAGTTACAGTTTTGTCTTTGATATTTAAGATATTATAATCCATCATAACTTCGGTTTGTTTATTTATTTCTGTAATCTTACCGTTTTTTGCGTAAAAGCCGTCACCGAAATAGTAATCATTTATTTCTGAATAATATTTCAATATCTTATTATTGACTAATACAAAACCAGCGGGAATAGTATTTGTTAAGGCAGAAAAATCCACATCAAAATACTTTTTTAATGAATAACTAAGCCCCGCTATTATATTATTGGGATTAGAGTTAAAAGTATTATCCGGATTTGCAACCGTATGATTATATCTGTTCTTTATAGAAATAAATCCACCATTTTTAAGTATTTGAATAGATATGACAGAGGTCCCATACTCATCTTCTCTTGAAGGATTGGTAAAGTTTTCTCTTTTTATATCATCAACATTTTCCTTTACAGCATTGATGATATAATATTTTTCAAATCTGTGATTATCTTTAAAAGTGCAAAGTTTTTCGCCATCCTTAAAATACTCTGAAATAGCATTTTGTTTTTCCAAAGTATCGGCATAATAGGCATTATATCCAGCTTTTTTAAGAAGAACAAAAGGATCCTCGTATTTCGTTTCTTTAATCTGTATATTCATAAGGGATA
>JAAVBO010000024.1 GCA_014803575.1 bacterium
GCCTCACGACCAGAATATTTAACAATATTTACAATATCAGGAATTTCAAAAATACCGTTATTATAATTTCTGATAGCCTTAGCAAAGTGTTCTCCATTTTGCTTTTTAATGATGTCATACACAGAAACTTGCTTCATAAAACGACTCCTTATTTTTATTAAATTAAGGATAGTATAAACAATGCTACACATTTTGTCAATAATAAAATAGTGAAAAATAAAATTAACGAAAAATAAATAAAAATTTCCCCTAAATAGGAGGAGAAGTTATTTTGGTGTCATTATAAAAGTTTGTATTGCTTCATTGCCCCAAGAATAAGAAAAAAAGTTAAAGGGTGTTATTGTAAATTTGTCATTTATTAAATTAAAATTAATATTAATTGTAATAAATACATATTCTTTATTTACATTAAGATTTTTTACGATATTTAATATTTCTTTTTCATTTAGATTTTCAATATACAATATATTATCTATTGCAAAAAGATATTGATTATATTTTTTAAATATATAATTATCACCTAATAAAATAACATCCCTATTTTTAGTATTATTAATAAAGGTGATAGTATTTTTTCTCCTGTGATTTGACCATTTATAACAATAATAATTTTCTATTAAAAATTTATATATACAAAAACTCATTATAATACAAATACTTACTTTCCATAACTTATTATAAATTTTATTGAAATAATAAACCAAAAATACAGATAGAAACATATGTGAAATCCAATAGTAATATTCATATCTTAAATTTAAAATATACATAACAATTGCAAATGCACATCCTGCAAACAAAAAATTATCATAAAGTGATATTTTCTTTGTTTTAAAAAATTTGTAACCTCTTATAAAGGAAAATAATAATACAAGTTTAAATGTATAAACCTTTTTAAATCCTTCTGTGCAAGGATGTATTATAAAATATAAGTCTTTGGAATAACAAGATTTATATACCATTATATACAATATAAGGTAAATTATTCCATTTAAAATAAGTAATAGATTTAGTGCTCTTGCCGACTTATTTTTTTTATCCGAGAATAAAAGACCAGTAATTCCTATAACAAAGAAAGGTATAAACATAGTTTCTTTCATATAAGTTGCATATATACAAGATAATAAAGCCCATATAAAATATTTAGTTTTATTGGTAAAATACCATTTTTGATAAAACAATATAAATAATAATACACAAATACCTTGCATTAATTCAGAAAATTTTACATCCATTGCTATTTCAAACACAGAATTTATTATAAAAAATAATAAAAAGAAAATCTGAGTAAAAAAATTTATTTTTAATTTATTAAATTTTTCAATATCTTTAATTATAAAGATAAATAGTATGATTGATATAAAAAACTTTAATAAAATATAATAAGGGGTTAAAAAATATCTGTTATTATAATCAAATATTTTTATTATATTATAATCAAAGAATTGAAGAGGGCAAAATCTTGCACCATAATCACAAATCCTATCATAAAAATATAAATTGTTATCATAAATGTGATGTGCAACATACAAAATATCATCATCAAACATAAAAACAAAGTTTTTTAATACAATATAAGAAATAGTTGCCAATATAAGCACAAGAAAACCTATACATAAGGTTTTCATTAAGTTCATAGTCTTCATAATTTTCCCAATTTTTCCCTTAATATATAGGATATTTCAAGCAAAGAGCTTTTACTTTCTCCCTCACAGATTTTATAACCTCAGATTCATAATCCTTGTTTTTTACAAAATCATCAACCACTTCGGTAATAAGGTTTGCAACATCGCGAACATCATCTTCCTTAAATCCTCTTGTTGTAATCGCAGGCACACCCAAACGAATACCGGAACTGACCGACGGTGGGTTAGGGTCATTTGGAATACCGTTTTTATTACAAGTAATTCCAGCATTTTCCAACACCAAATCACATTCCTTGCCTGTTATTCCCTTACTCCTTAAATCAACAAGAACAAGGTGAGTATCTGTTCCTCCACTTACCAAATCAAAACCGTTTTTAATAAGTTCTTCACCAAGCACCTTTGCATTTTTAAGTATTTGTTCTGAGTATTCTTTCCACTCCGGACGAAGAATTTCCCCAAACGCCACTGCCTTTCCCGCGATAATGTGTTCAAGAGGTCCTCCTTGAATACCAGGAAACACAGCTTTATCAATCTTCTTTGCAATTTCCTCATTATTTGTAAGTATCATACCGCCACGAGGTCCACGCAAAGTTTTATGTGTTGTAGTTGTAGTCACATCGGCAATTCCCACAGGTGAAGGTATAACACCACCTGCAACAAGTCCGGCAAAGTGTGCCATATCAACCATAAGATAAGCCCCAACTTTGTCAGCAATTTCACGAAAACGGTTAAAGTCAACAAGTCTTGGGTAAGCAGAACCTCCAGCAACAATAAGTTTTGGTTTGTTTTCAAGAGCCAACTTTTCTACCATATCATAATCAATATAACCGTCTTCCTTTACGCCATATTGCACGGATTTAAACCATTTACCACTGATAGTTGGCTTTGCACCATGTGTCAAATGACCACCGGCATCAAGACTCATTCCCATAATTGTATCACCGGCATTAAGAAGGGCAAAAAATACAGCAGTATTTGCTTGCGCTCCACTGTGAGGTTGTACATTCACAAATTTACAGTTGAAAATTTTCTTTGCACGTTCTATCGCCAAGGTTTCAATTTCATCAATAAACTTACAACCTTGATAGTAACGCTTTCCGCTGTATCCCTCGGCATATTTATTTGTAAGTATCGAACCCATAGCTTCCAATACAGCCTTTGATACTATATTTTCAGAGGCAATAAGTTCAATTTGATTTTGTTGGCGATTAAGTTCCTTTTCAATTATTTCATAAACAGATTTATCTGCATTTTCCAAGTTATCTTTAAAAAAACTTACCATTTTAATCCTCTCTTTCCTTTAAATTATATAATATTTTTATTATAAAGAATAAGAGAATATTTTCAATCTTTTTATTAATATTAAAAAAAATAATTTAATTGACATAATTATTAATAACATTTATCCTTTTATATAGGAATAATAAATAAGGAAAAATTTATGAAAGTTCATAATATCACTTCAAGAGAACTCTCAATAGTAATGAGAAAGATTGCCAAACTAAACGAAGGTAAAACCCTGGAAGATGTTACCCTTCATATTTCTTCTACTATCATAACAGATGTGACAATTAATGGATTACCAAAAAAATATGAATATGATATATCAAATAATATTTTAAAAGAAATAAATATAAACCAAAAATAAAATCCCTGATATAAGGGATTTTTATTTATCTGGAATTATTTTTTATTTGTTCTAAGATTTTAGTTTTTTCTTTCTTTTCTAATAATTTTTTAATTTTTTTGTTAATAATTTGAATTTCTGTGTTATTAGATAGAAAAAAATCATCGATTTTTTTTACTTTAGGTAGATTTAATTTTTCTAATTCTTTATTATGAAATAAGAACTTTATTCCAATTTTTTTTACATTAGATAGGTTTAATTCTTTTAATTCTTCGTTTTCAAATAGGAAAAAATCACCAATTTCAGTTGCAGTAGGAAGGTTTAATTCTTTTAATTCTTTGTTACAATTTAGAAAATAATCACCAATCTTTTTTATGTTAGGTAAGTTTAATTCTTTTAATTCTGTGTTTTCCCATAGGAACCCATCCCCAATATTTATTACGTTAGGAAGATTTAACTCTTCTAATTTGGTATTGAATAGAAAAAAGTCACCAATTTCTTTTACTTTAGGTATGTTTAAGTCTTTTAATTGTTTGTTATACTTTAGGAAACAACAGCCAATCTTTTTTACTTCAGGTAGATTTATTGTTTCTAATACTTTATTATCAGATAAGAAAAAATTACCAATTTCTTTTACATTAGGTGTATTTATTTCTATTAGCTCCTTATTAGCAGATAGAAAAGAATTACCAATCTTTTCCACGTTAGGTAGATTTAATTTTTTTAATTCTTTATTATTGGATAAGAAGAAATTGCCAATTTCTTTTACGTTAGGTAGATTTAATTCTTTTAATTCTTTGTTATAATATAGAAATGAATCATAAATATATAATGTATTTTCAAGATTTAATCTTATAATCTGAGAATTATTTAAATTTACAAACTCTTTCCCATCCAAAAGGATAGATTTAGTTTTATTTGTATTTTCAATTATTTGAATTGCTTTATCTTTTAACTCATTTTGAAATATGTTCACGTTGTTTTTTAAACTTTTTTCATCTTTTATAACAGGAGTGACAGTTTTATTTGTTAAATTTAAGATATAATAATCCATCATAACTTCGGTTTGTTTATTTATTTCTGTAATCTGACCGTTATGTAGATAAAATCCGTCACCAATATAATAATCATTTATTTTATAATTATAATTAATTATTTTATCATCAACAATCATATAACCATAAGGAAAACATTTTTCATAATATTTAGGTTCTTTAATATCTTTGCTTATAAGAGATAAAAGATAATTCATAATAGTATATTCGAAATAAGTTCCGGCATATTTAACAATATTAACTATATTAGGAATATCAAATATTTTTTTATCGTAAGTTTTAATAGAATTAGCAAAGGACTCACCGTTTTGCTTTTTAATAATATCATAAACAGAAATTTGCTTCATAAACCGACTCCTTGTTTTTATTAAATTAAGGATATTGTAAACATATTAAATATTTTGTCAATAGAAAAATGAAGAAAAATTTATCCCTCAAATGAGGGGGAGATTTTTTTATCTGGAATTATTTCTCATTTGTTTTAATAGTTCTGCTTCTTCTTTCTTTTTTAATGATTCTTGAATTAATTCCCATATAAAATTAGATAACTCACTTGAATAATCTTTTATTAAAGGCATATTTAATTCCTTTAATTTTGTATTATCATGTAGAAAACGTTTTCCAATACTTATTACCTTAGGTAGATTTATTTTTTCTAATTCTTTGTCTTCATATAGAAAATTAAAACCAGTTTTTTTCAATTCGGGAAGATTTAGATATTTTATTTTATTATTACGAAGTAAAAAATCATCCCCAATTTCGGTTACCGTAGGCATATTTAAGTCTTTTAATATTCTATTATCAAATAGAAATCTTTCCCCAATATTTACTACTTTAGGTAGGTTTAATTTTTTTAATTTTTTATTGCTATCTAAAAACTCATCACCAATCTCAGTCACATTAGGTAAATTTATTTTTTCTAATTTTTTGTTATTATATAGAAATTTCTTACCAATTTTTGTAACAATAGGCAAATTTAGAGATTCTAATTCCTTATTGTCTTCTAAAAAATAATTACCGATTTCTTCTACTTTAGGCAGATTTAATTTTTTTAAAGTTGGGTTTGTAAATAGAAAAGTATCACCAATCTTAGTTACTTCAGGCATATTTAACTCTTTTAATACCATATTAGCACATAAAAATTTATCGCCAAATTTTTTCAGTTTAGGAAGATTTAGTGATGTTATTTTCCTATTAAGATTTAAAAAATTATCCCCAATCTCCGTTAGATTAGGTAAATTTATTTTTCCTATCTCTTTGTTCTTATATAGAAAGTTATTACCGATTTTCGTAACAGTGGGCAAATTTAGAGATTTTAATCCTTCATTTTCTTCTAAAAAATTATTACCAATTTTCTCTATTTTAGGCATGTTTAGTAATTCTAATCGTTTATTATTTTTTAAAAAGCTGTTAAAAATATCCTCAACCTTAGGAAGATCCAAACGCTCTAAACCGACATTTGAACTTAAAAATTTATCACCAATATGTCTTAATTCCGGAAAATAGCAATAATTTAAGGATTCATTTGAAGATAATACGCTATCAGCGACAGATATTACTTTTGGGCAAACAAGATATTGTAAACTAATATTACAAAATAAAAAATATTCCGGAAGTTTTGACGCTCTTTCAAGTGTTAATTTTATAATACGAGAATCTTTTAAGTTTGCAAATTCCTTGCCATCTAAAAGAATAGATTTAGTTTTATCTTCATTCTTAACAATTTGAAGTTTCTTTTCATTTAATTCTGTTTGAAATACTTTTGCTTCATCTTTGTGAATATCATCATCCTCCATAATAGGAGTTATAGTTTTATTTTTGAAATTTAAAATATGATGATCTAACATAACTTCGGTATTTTTATTTACTTCTATAATCTTACCATCCTTTACATAAAAACCGTCACCAAAATAATATCCGTTTATTTCATAATAATACTTAATTATTTTATCACTAATAAGTATATAATTATCAGGCAAAGAAGCTATGGTAGGTGAAAAATCGACATTAAAATACTTTTTTAATGAATAGCTGAGGCCAGCTATTATATTGTCAGGATTTGAATTGAATGTATTATCAGGATTTTCAACTGTGTGATTATACCTGTTTTTAATAGAAATAAATCCACCGTTTTTAAGTATTTGAATGGAAATTACCGAGGTTCCATATTCATCTTCCCTTAAAGGATTTGTAAAGTCTTCCCTTTTTATATCATCAACATTTTCCTTTACTGCATTTATAATATAATAATTTTCAAATCTAGTATTATCTCTGAATGTGCAAAGTGCTTCTTTTCCTTTAAAATACTTTGAAATAGCATTTTGTTTTTCCAAAGTATCGGCATAATAGGCATTATATCCAGCTTTTTTAAGAAGAACAAAAGGATCCTCGTATTTCGTTTCTTTAATCTGTATATTCATAAGGGATA
>JAAVBO010000025.1 GCA_014803575.1 bacterium
AAAATAAAATGAAGAAAATGAACAAATCTTATATATTTACAGCATTGGGAGTCGTAGGCTCTTCCTTGCTTAATGCACATGCTTCCGCAGACCTTTTTAAATGCGTCGCTTGCACGAATGCACCGGAATATGCATACTATGTTACAGGAAGTGCTGATATTAAATATGCTGATGATTGTCATTGGGAATGTGGTAAAGGATTTACTAAGAATGAAAGTGCTAACAAATGTGAATGTATAGATGGTCATATTACAGCTGGTGGATGCTGTGCAAAAAATAGTAGTAGTTCCAGTAGCTCTAGTGGTAATAAAAATGAAGGTAGAGCTTGTTCACCTTCACACAGATGTGATGAAGGAGAGTATGCGGGATGTACTTGTCCTGATGGACAAAGATGTTATAATGGATATTGTCAAACCAGATAATAACTTGTATAACAAAAAGCCCCTCGTATCTGAGGGGCTGTTTTTTTACTCTTGTTTTAAATTTTCTGCGGCTTGTTTACCATTTCGGTCAACTACATCAAATTCAAGTCGGGAACCTTCGTTCAAATAAATACCTGCTGCCTTTACTGCTGTAATGTGAACAAATATATCCTTTGAACCGTCATCTGGTTCTATAAATCCATAACCTTTTTTTGAATTAAACCACTTTACTGTACCTTTAGTCATAAAAATTTCCTTTTTTTTAATGTTAATATTTTGAAAATATGATGGAATGAAAAGCAAATAGGCATTTTGTTAGTTCTTAACAAGGTATTTAAACCTTTAACCCGAACCATATTAACAAAATTTATTATAAATGGTTTTTGTAAATAACACAAGAATTATTTGAGTGAAGAAAATCCTATAAAAAAGATATTGCTTATAAGTGTTTTTTTGAGTTATAATATGTATATTATGAATAATGATAAATGTAAATATTTCAATGTTTGCGGTGGTTGTCAAATTATGGAAGAAAATTTTGACACCTATGTTGATATTAAAACAAAAAAATTTTTAGACAGTCTTAAAAGTAAAAATATAAAAGCTGAAAATATTCTGCCTGTTGCGACTTTTCCAATTGGGATAAGAAGGCGTGCGAACCTTAAAATAGATTATGGTTGCAATGTCGGATTTTACAAGCGTGCTTCTAATGATGTTGTCGGGATAAAGTCGTGTCGTATGTTAGTGCCGGAAATAAATAGGATTATCCCCTATCTTCCAATTCTTTTTAAATCATTTGTAAAGCGGAGTGATGGAAGTATTTTTATTACAAAAGTTGAAAACGGGTTGGATATGCACTTTGAAAATATAAATATATCGCCTTTGGATTTACCAAAGATAAAGGCTGTTGCGGAGAAGTTGGGGATTATTCGCATCAGTAATGGGAGAGAGATAATTTTTTCCTCTGATACACCATTTGTAAAGTTTGGCGAGATCAAAGTACCCTATCCTATCAATACTTTTTTGCAACCTTCGTTGGAGGGAGAAAATAAAATTGTTGAGGTGGTGAAAAAGTTTATTGGTTCTGAAAAATTTGAAAAAATTGCGGATTTATTTTGCGGATTGGGACTGTTTCCCTTTTATCTTCATGGCAATGCTTCGGAAGTGTATGCGTTTGATTGCAATGATGAAGCAATAAAGGAAATAAATAAAGTTGCAAAGCAAAATAATTTTAATATAAAGGCAAAGTGTGTTGATTTATTTTCAAAACCTTTGCATACGGAAAAGTTGCGGGAGTTCGATTTGATTGTGCTTGATCCACCTCGTGATGGTGCAAAAAATCAGGTAATGGAAATTGCAAAAAGTGATGTAGGCAAAGTTATATATGTGTCGTGTAATCCTTTGACTTTTGTAAATGATGCGGAAATTTTACAAAAGGCCGGATATAAAATTGAAACTATCCAGCCTATTGATCAATTTACATATACCAATCATATAGAGCTTGTCGCAATGTTTATTAAATAGATTTCCTTTCGTGTATTTTTATAAGCTTGTTTATTCGCTTGATTTGGGAAATAACTAAAATTATTGATAAGCTCATAGCCAAGAAATTGGCGACCGGTTCAGCAAACAATATTGACTTTACACCGAAAAAATATGGAAGTATTAAAAGTGGCGGAAAAAGGAATATTGTGAATTTGGAAACGGCTGCAATTGTTGCAAGCCATGGTTTTCCCATTGCACGGAAAAAGTTGGTGGTGATAACTTGTATTGATAAAAATATTGCAGATGAAAATGTTGCACGAAGGGCAAAGTTTGCAAAATCCCTGTATAAAATATCTTCTGTGCCACCAAACATATTTACAAAAACTTCTGGAAAAGGTTCTATTATCAACATTGCAATACAAGCACATATAAATGCAATAGTGACAGAATAAATATATGTTTGCTTTACTCGTTTGTATAAACCTGCACCTATATTAAAGCCGACAATCGGTTGGATTCCTATACCTATTCCGAACAAAATTGACATAAAGATTTGATTGACCTTTGCCGTGATACCGTGTGCGGCTATTGGAATATCGCTTCCGTATATAGATTTTGCACCATAGTATTTCAAGCTGTTATTGTATGCAATAACAACGAAAGTGATTGCTGATTGGATAATGAAATTTGAAATACCAAAGATTATAATTTTTTTTGCAATTGATGGTTTGAATTTCAATAATCTTAATTTGAAATCAATACATTTAAAATGTGGAATATAGGCAATTGTAATTATAAAGGAAACAAATTCGCCTATGATTGTTGCCCATGCAGCACCGGATATTCCTAAATCCAATGGATAAATAAATATATAATCCAAAATTACATTAATAACAGCACCAATAAGCATTGAAGTCATCGCGTATTTTGGGCTTCCATCAGCACGAATAAGGGAATTTATTCCCATTCCGATAAGACCTGCCGGCATACCAAAAAGAAGAATTGCCGTATATGTTTTTGCAAGAGGATAGCTTGCCTCGGTTGCACCAAGGAAATACAAAAATGGTTTAAAGAATGTAAAGGATAATACAGTTATGGAAAGGGAAACTACCACCAACATATTAATAACATTTCCGATTATACGGGCAGCCTGTTTTTTATGATTTGCACCAAGTTTTATACTTAGGTATGCGGCACCACCTTCTGCAATACAGCTTGCAAATGCCATACCTATAATTATTATAGGGAAAATAATTGAAGTTGCAGTATTACCAATAACACCTATTTTGCGACCTATGAAAATTTGATCGACAATGTTATATAGTGAATTTACAATCAATGCGATAATTGATGGCAAGGCAAATTTCAATATTAAATTTGGAATACTGTTTATACCTAATATATTTTCATTTCTTATATTCTCTGTCATAAATAACCCCCGATTTTCAGTGTGTATGTAGTTTATTCCGATTTGATAAGTTGTCAAGTGAAAAAAAACTACTTCCATAGAAGAAAGTAGTTTTTATAACTGTTTATATTAACTTTATTTTTTTACACCAAAGGCACCATCGATTTTTACATTATCACCTGTTGTTATGTTATAATTTCCAACACCTTCAACAGGAGTTGTTGAGTTTGGTCCATACAATGCACCTGAAATATTTCCCTTTGCTGTAGAGGTAATTTTAATATCTGATGCAGAAAAATCTCCTGAAATAGCAACATCTGTATTATTTAAAGAAAATCCGTTATTGGAAGAAAAATCAATATTATTAAATGCAAACCCATACCAGCTGTCAAATGACAGATTAATATCACCCTTTGCCGTTTGATTATTTATATTTAAAAGAGCAGTTCCGGTTAAATCCTTTCTGACATTATCCTTTGATGCAGAGGCAATGGCTGTTCCGGAAAACTTTGTTAATGAATTAATTCCGGCATCGGATTGCTTTGTAAAACCGACTTTAAATTCATCCAAGCCGGAATAGAAAGGATTATCAATATAGTAATAAGAAGATTTTGCCTCGGTATCCTTTTTTGCATTAATCAAATCATTATCTCCGGAATATTGGGTTGCACCCTTTACGGTCCAAAGTCCGAAATCGGAGTAAGAAAGATTTAATGATTTGCCACCAAGTTTTACAATATCCGTGATAGTATTTGTTTGTGTTATATCAAAATTGGTATCTGCCTTTTCCAACATTTTTATGACGAGTTGTGCCGAACTTTTAATGTCTTCGGTCAGTACAGAATCTGTTGCTAAAGTTGTACCAAACCATTTATTGAAATCGTTTATATCAGTTTGGGTTGGTGCAGAATTATACAACACTTTTTTAATAATGTTTGTTGCATTATTTTTTCTTGCGAAAATATCCAAAGTTCCACCAGCGGTTATATAATTTTTTAAATCCGGTAAATATGTATAAGAAACTGTACTTTTACCATCTGTGATAGTTTTTTCGGCCTTATAATATCCGGAATTTGAAACAAAATCAGATGGTTGGAATCTTACTGTTCTGTTTTGTTTATGATTTGTGCCGGTGCCTATATCGGTAAGGACAAGAGAGTAGTCCTTTGTATCCTCATTATATTCAAATTTGACTGATTGTTTACCTGAGGTATCATAAATTGAATGTGCCGTATATTCGTTAGTTGTTGCATTAGGCGGATTAATATATTCAACGGAACCTATTGCCTTAAGGATACTTTGTTCCAATTTATAATAATTCATCAAAGCTTCTAAACTTAATGGAAAATCGGTTATGGAAGAATCTACTTCCTTGATTTTTGTTAAAAGCTCCGTCTTTGCGGTATTTAAATCATTATTTACTTTATCAATTGAATCTTTTAATTGAGTATATAAGGTTGAAAACACATTTTCTATAGGTCCATCAAAAGAAACATCGCTTCCCAATACTTTATTTATATCAAGCGCCCACGAATTTAATGTTTTGGAGATATATGTTTCTGCGGTTTCTGCTTCATAATTGGCATAACGATTTTGAAGAATCAGATAAAGTTTTGGGGCAAAGGATTCATTACTTTCTCCATCTTGTTTTGGTGTATATTTTCCGTCATAATACAGAGGAAGATATGATTGTTCGGATTTATTTACCGTTTCAAGTTTCGATTTATAATTAGATTCATAATTATCAATTACATTAGTTAATTTTGAAACTCTTGAAGAAATATAGTTAGTTTCGGCAAGATTTGCTTTTAATGCTTCGGTTGCAATATTTATATTTGTTTCATTTGTGGCAACATTTGCCGTTTCAAAAGCCTTTTTTATATTAGAATTATTTGAGGCTATTACATCGTTTTTAAATTTTTCCGTATCAATAAAGGTTGATAAGGTAGAACCACTTGTTGACGGTTTATTAGATGAATTGTCGCCATTATTCGGATCCCTTGGAGAATGAATTCCCGGTGAAGATGAACCACTGCCTGATGATAAGCAACCTGTTAATAATAATGGTAATAAAAATATATATTTTTTGGTTTTCATTATTTTTCCCTCTCTTTATGATTATTATCTTATAATTTTGCGAATGTCAATATTTTATAGGAATGTTGATATGATTTTGTAAAAAGATACCTATTTATTTCTTATTATTTTTTATTGTTAAGAATTTATTCCTTTTATCCCTCTTTGGTATATTCATTAAAAGAATGTAAAATTTATTATCGTAGACAATAAAAACAAGCTAGGAGGCCAAATGACAAAATCTATTTTCACAAATAACTATCAACTTCTTTTAAAATTATTAGTTGAAACTCGTAAAAAAGCGGGGATTACTCAACAAGAATTAGCAAAAAAACTTGGAAAAAATCAATCCTATATTTCAAAATATGAAAATTCCGAAAGAAGATTAGATATGATTGAAGTAATTGCGATTGTAAAAGCTATGGGTGCGAATCCATCTGATTTGATGCAAAATATTTTAAAAGAATGGAAAGAATAATTAAAAATTGGTGAGACCGGGCGGATTTGAACCGCCGACCTACAACTTAGGAGGCTGTCGCTCTATCCAGCTGAGCTACGATCTCACATAGTTTTATATAAAACTATAAAATTTTAAATTTTTCAATAAAAAAATCCGTCTTTTTGGCGGATTTTATTTTAAACATATTGTTTTTGATTATTTATTAATAAAAGTTTTACTATATCCTCCTTTATTTTTGGATTTTGGATATTCAGAATTTTTATTAATGTATCGTATAAAATTTTGCTTCCCGTAAAATTAATAATTTCACCCCTTGGGGCATTTTCGTCTGAGATAAATAAGGTTTCATTTGTAAGAGAACCTTCCACCTTCAAATTATTTGCTTTTAATGCCGTAATATTTGTTGATGTCTGTACAGTTGAATCGGGTGCAGAATCATCTGTTGTCGTTTGTGCTATAGATGGTACAACCGCATTATTTAATATTAGATTTTCAGCATTAAGATATTTCATTTCGGAAGGCAAAATTCCTTTGAATGTAAGATTGCCCTTTGCCGTGATATTATTGAATGGGATTTTTGATAAATCCGTATCACTTTCAAAACTTACATTATTTAAGGATGAGTTTGAAAGGTCAAGAGGATTTTCAGCAGTCTGTGTAAAACTGTCACCTGTGATATTAGTATTTGCAATAATCATTTTGAAGGAGCGAATCTGTCTTTCGGATAATTGTTGCAAAGTTAAAGTATCAATATCGTTTGTTTTTGGTGCAGAGTAAGCATCATCTGTGAAAGTGATGTTTCTTTCTTTTGCTTCCCTTGGATACAAAGTTTCAACACCGCTTATATTTCCGGAAAGAATAACTTTATCAATCAAAGCATTTTTGAAAATTTCATTTTGAAGTAAGTAGTTTAATTTTTCAATATCAATGCTTAGGTTTTCGGAAAGGTATTTATCATCTATACCAAGGAGCATTTTGGTATTTTCGCTTTGGGTTGTAATACCGTTAATTGAAAATTCACCCTTTGACAATCTTTCATAAAACTTATTTATATCAAAGATTTCGTTATCGCTACCACTTGAAATTTTGATATAATCGAAACTTCCGTTTGAATTATTTGTGCCTGTGATATTTACATTTGTAAAGTGTGTAAATAATTCGTTTAATACTGATGGAGTTATATCACTTTCTTCCTTTGTTTCATTTGTATTATTTTCTTCTTTTTCATCACTTGTGTCACTTTCTTCTTTTACCTCATTTGTCGGATAAGTATCAAAGAATATTTGCAAGTTTTCCGTATTATATCTTTTTTTTGCAATTGTTTCAAGAATTGCGGAGTTGAAAAATGATTTGATTTCGGTGTAGGTTGCGTAACCTTTGAAACCATCTATTGCATCAAAATTATCTATTTGATTTGAAAAGTCATCACCTGCGGTTGTTATAAAGTCATTCCAATCGGCAACACCATTTTCAATCTCTATTATTTGAGGAGGTGTGTTGTCGGAATCTGTGTCTGTTTTACAGGACAAAATGGATGACATTAAGCATATCAGTGATAAAATTTTAGCAATATTTTTACTTTTCATTTTATTCCCTTTTTATTATCTTGTTTTTGCAAACACAATACTTTGTATTTCATTAAAATTCATTGGATTTTGTCTGATAGGTTCCACTTCAATATTTTCTATTTCTTCGGTTGAAGTGTCAGGTATATCAAACGATTCATCTTCAATATTATTTGTATCGTCTTTGACAGTATCATCATACACATCCGTGATTTCCGGTTCTTGATTATCTGTTTCATCTTCCATATAGGTATTGTAAGAAGGATTGCTTATATCTTCTATCACATCTTCGTATTCATTTTCATCTTCTATTACCGGAGTGTCATAAACTTCTGCTTCTTCTATTTCTGGAATTGGGTCATCTTCTGTTTTAATTTCGGTTGTATCCTCTGTCGAAATTGAATTTTCAGATGAAATATTTTCCATAAATGCATCTTTTGAAATTTGATTTTCTGATAATTTATCCAAATTATTTTCAATTGCATTTAATCTTTCAAGAACTTCACGCATAGAAAGTTTTCCGGAGTTCATCTCGGATTCCAATGTTTCAAGTCTGTTGTTTATCTTTTGAATTTCTGTATTTTCAAATTTGCTATGTGAGTCAAGTTTCTTGTCTATATTTGTGATGTTTTTATCATGTCTTTCAACATCATTTTGTAAATTTGTAATATTATCTTTCGTTTCAGATACATCAGCTTTGACATTGTTTAATTCGATTTGTGTATTATTAGATTCTGTTGCAAGCAAATCTATATTATCGGAATTTGCTTTGACATTTGTTTTTATTTCAGAAATATCCTTTTCTACACCTTTTAGTTCATTTTGTGTATTTTCAGTTTCTGTTTTAAGTGTTGCAATGTCAGAGGTATTTTCTTCTATTTTTTCAGCATTAGCTTTAATATCATCTTTCATTACGGATATATCGGATTGTACCTCTGCCATATCATTTTTCAAAGTATTTACATCTTCATTTAACGTATTGACATTATCTTTTAATTCAGAAACAGATTCAAATGTAGATTGTGATATTTGTTTGGTTGTATTATTATCCACGGATATTTTCTTTAATTCATCTGCTGATGGGATAGAAATTACATCTCCGGCAATAATTTTATCAACATTTTTAATATTGTTATGTTTTGCAAGATTCATTAAGAGGTTGTAATCATATTTTCCATATATAGAATGCACAATTTCAGAAAGAGTATCCCCCTTTTTGATTACATATTGATTTGTTGAAAAGTTTTGAACCCTATCAAAAACTTTCTGTGCATTATCTTCCATTGTAAAAGATTGTGTTTCAGATACTATTGGTGTAGGAGTTATATCTTTTAAGTTTTTATATTCTTTAATAGTATAATGTTGGGCGATATTCAAACCTAAACTTGTTAGAAGTCCCAAACCAAACATTATTTTTAAAATAATATCTTCTTTATTATTTATTTTTTTATTATTTTTTCTTTTCATTGTAGCCTCTTTTAATATTATTTTATATTATGGCTACATTATAAACAAACTTTTTCTATTTTGTCAAGTATTATTTGTCAAAAAAAAATAATGTTTGAAAAATTTTATTATATATTATAAATTAGTTAATTATTTAATATGAAAGGGAAGAATATGTTAAAAAGTGGAAATTTAAAGCTTGTTATAGTTGCCTTTGTTGTTATTATTTCGACAATTATTTTCTTTGTAAGCAAAAGTGCAAGAGGAAGCGAGGTTGAAATGATTTTATTTTACAATCCCAGTTGTCATCACTGTCATGCAGCAATTGAGTTTTTAGACAACAAGGTTGTGCCTAAATATCCAGAATTAAAGATTACAAAACACAATACTTCTACAAGAGTTGGGGCAAATTATTATATTTATTATAAGAAAAAACTTAAATTTGACGGAAACGGTGTGCCTGTTGCCGTTTTCGGTGACAAATATGAAATGGGCTTTGGCACAGAAGATACTACCGGTAAAACATATATTCAAAATATTGAAGAAATGTTTAAAAATCTTGGGGAAAATAATCAAAAGTAGCATTTATATCCCTTTGATTTTAATCTTTGGGATATTTTTTTATTTAAGTTCTTCCGGTTTTACAGAACATTTGCTGTTCGGGTGATTACAAATACTTATTAACGGATAATTGCTTGTATCACCGGTTTTTTGATAATGCCACCATTCGTGTTTTATGCTACGAAAACCCGCCTGCTCCATAATAGATTTAAGAAGTGCGCGGTTGTCGCATTTAATTTTCTCCTCTGGCTTACATTTATAATCGTGTGAGGAAGCTAACACAAAATGATCAACACCGGTTGCAAATTCCAGTTTTTTTCCGGTTGCATCGGCAAGACCTATATCCAATGCCAAGCCTTTTGAATGAAGAGAACCTTTTTTATACGGGTTTGCGAGAAATTTAGGATTAGGATTTAATTTCCACATATAAAATTGAGCTTCGTGAGGGCGGAAACAATCAAACATCATTGCACGCAAATTTTTTTCCTTTAAAATAGTTTCTAACTTTTGCATATTCGGATAAATATCCTTATGAACATAGCAATCATTTATTCCGAATTTATAATAAAACGGATGATGGATGAAATTTTCCGCCTTGTTATAAGATAAATCGTTTATAAAATACGGAGATGTTATTTTTACAAGAGGAAAATTTTCCTCTATAAAATCCGGTTTAATTTCTGTTTCTATTTGTGCAGAAATTGTTCTTTTGAAAAAAATTCCGACTATGAAAACTATTATAAAAGTTGATAAAAATACACTTAAAAATTTTTTCATTTATTTTCCTATTGTAATAAAATCTAAATTATAATATAATGTCTACATTTAAAACATAATCTAATGGAGGACAAAATGCAAATTGTTTTTTGCGATGTTGATGAAAAAACGTCTGATTTTTTAAAAACTGTTGAAAAAATTGACGGTGTGGAATTTATTACTTTTCCGCAAAGTCTTAATGAAATAGATGAAAAGGAATTATCTCCTTATTATGGAGCAGAAATTATTTCGACATTCGTTTATTCAAGATTGGGACGTGATTTGCTTTCGAAATTTCCAAACCTTAAAATGATTTCAACACGTTCTACCGGATATAATAATGTTGATTTGGATTATTGCCGTGAAAAGGGAATAAAGGTTGCAAATGTTGTGGGCTATGGTGAAATTACCGTTGCTGAATTTGCGGTTGGTGTTCTTTTGAATTTAACAAGAAAGATAAGAACCGCGCAACGCAAACTTAAACATGGAATTGTGAATGTTGAGAAAGATATTGGTATAGATTTGGACGGTAAAACAGTCGGTGTGATTGGAACCGGTGCAATAGGAAGACATTTTGCTCGTCTTGTAAAGGCTTTTGGTTGCAAGGTTTTAGCATACGATTTATATCCTAATCAGGCTCTTGCTGATGAAGGAACCTGCACATACACAGATTTGGAAACTATATACAAAGAATCTGATATAATCGGACTTAACTGTCCTGCGACAAAAGAAAATTATCATTTGATAAATGCTGAAACGATAAAGAAATTAAAGGATGGTGTTTATATAGTAAATACTGCACGCGGGGAATTGATTGATACTGCTGCACTTTATGATGCTCTTGTAAGCGGTAAAGTTGCCGGTGCGGGATTAGATGTGCTTGATTATGAAGATGTGATACTTAAAAATGATATTGATATTGCAAAGAATAAGGACAAAGATTTTGTGTTTTATTCTCTTGTTAATCAAAAACTTGTGCAACTTGAAAATGCGATTGTTACACCACATATTGCATTTAATTCGGTAGAGGCAAATTTACGAATTTTAAATACAAGTATGAAACATATTATTGATTTTATCAATGGTATTGATATTAAATCAGTTGCATAAAATAATGATGATTTAAAAAAAAGAAGGGAGGTTTTGAAACCTCTCTTTTTTATATTCTGTTATTTTTTATTCTTTCATTTTCCTTTTGTGCACGCGGAGATTTTCTTTTTGCCATTCTTCGTTTATAATTTTTAATTTCCCTTGCGGTCATATCTTCAAGAGTATCCTCATCATATTCATCAATTGCTTCAAACTCCTTTTTAATCTTATTTAATTTTCTTTTAAGTTGAGCAATTTTTATTCTACTTACATTAGTAATATCGCCGTTTAATTCATCTTCAATTTCTTGATTAAGGCTGTCTAATTCATCATTTTTTAAGATAAGATACATATCCTTTGATTTAATTTCATTTGAAGCTTTTTTCTTAATATTTTTAGATATATTTTCACGATATTTAAGTTCTGCCAAAATATTTTTTCGTTTTGTTTCTTCTTTCTTTATTTCAGATTTAACTTCTGCTTCATATTTATTTAATAAAGTTATATCAGATGAGGAAAGTTGTCCACCCTTGTTTAAGTATTTAATTATTCTTTTTTTGGCATGTGGACTTGTAGTTTTATCATTTCGTATAATGTTTTCAATTTTCTTTTTAGTAATTTGTTTTGATACTTTGTTTAAAGGATTATCATTTTGGGATGTTTTGTTTTGAATTTCTTGTAAAAACTCCTTATATTCCTTTGAAACGGATGGATTTTTGAGTGCTGTTTCTATATCAGTATCACTTAAATACGCTACATCATTTTGGAAATGTTCTTTTTCCTCGTTTGTTAATTTATCATAGTTTTCATAATTTTTAAATGCTTCATCAACAATTTTTGCATTGTTTTTTTGTTGTTCAGAATTTTTATTTGAAAGATTGTTGTATTGTTTTTGTAAATCATTCGTTTTAACGGATTCATATTCCGGCACAGGAGTATAAGGTTCAACATTATCCGGTTCCTCGGTATTTTTTATATCATCTAAATTTGTATTATCTTCGTAAAGCTCTATTGCTTCATCTATTGGTAAATCAAAAGCAGTAACTTCCTCTCCTTCTTGTTGTTTTTTTTCTGTTTCTTTTTTCTTTGTTTTATTATTTTGGTTATTAACTTTATCATTTGCCCAATTATATTTAAGTGTGTTTTTTAATTCTCTTTTTACACCGGAGTTTAGATATCTTATTGTAGAAATGGTTAATTTTTTAAGACCGCTTAAGATATTATCTTTTTGGACACCGTTTCCGATTGCACTACTGAATTTATCAGCCATTTGCATACTTTTCGATAAAAGGGTGAAGGATAGTAGGCAAACAAACAATGTTGAAATAATTATTGTTGGATTTGTGATTAAAGTAATCAGAATCTTATTTTTCTTGCTTATCAAATTTATACCATCCAAGAATGTGGATGAGGTTATGATTTTTCCGTTTCCCGATAAATGTTCAAGAAGGGAAGTCAAGGTTATATCAAACGGACCGGCATTAAATGTAGTTGTTAAAAGCTCGTTTAAAAGGTAGGTGGAAATTGTCATACTGACCGATAAAAATCCAAGTCGAAAGGTGCATTTTACCACATCCCAGAATAATTTTCCGGACAGTTGTTTTCGTGTATTGTTGAAAGTCCAGCTTCCTATTGCAATAGGCATCATCACGCCAACCATTGCAAGTTTTATTACCACATCAAATATTATAATTAAGTAAGTAAACAGGATATATAAAAATCCCACTGTGATACAAAGTCCAATAAAAAATGTGACAAGGTTTGCAATAAATGTAAGGGTAAGCCATATTTTTACAAAGAACATTACAATTGTATAAATCCAACTGAAAGCACCAAGAAAACCTTTAATTGCAAGTTCCACACCTTGCCCAGTTGGAGAATCATAGAGTAGTTCTGTAAGTTTAAATTCACCCATTGCGATAGTTGAGCGAGCCATAATTTTGAAACCCAAATCAGTGCCTGCATTAAATGTATTTGTGTATTCGCGAGTAACACAAAGAAGGTTGGTGAGAGTTTCTTCCTCCTCATTATAATCATTTCCAAAAGTATTTGTTTTTTCATAACTTCCTAAGGCTTGCTTTGCATAATCTGAAAGTTTTATATCATTACAGGAAAAGTTTTGAATTTTACCATTGGCAAGTTTTAACATTTCCGTATCATTTCTTGCCTCTACCAATACCCATTTCGCAAAATTCGGACCTGCGTTCATTATTACATCTATTGAATACTTAAATATGGTTTTTGCTGGAAGTGCCAACATTGATAGGACAAAAGTATATGTGAAAAGTTTTATAAAAACATCTTTTAACATACTTCCTACATCTCCCTTTTGTTCCTTTATAACATTAGTCCAGATATACCATATAAACCAAAATGCAAGGGTCAACCAAAGAAGATTTTTAATTATTGGGACCAAAACCGCATACATTTTATATACAAAGTTAAATACATATATATAGACCCCTTCTATAACATTACATTCCCAACAGTTTTTAAGTTCACCCGTGGTTGAAGTTGCACCAACGGAGACTTTGCTGTAAAATAAAGTAAAAAATGTTAATAATGATAATAAAAATTTTTTCATTCTTCACTTTCCCGTATTTCTTCTTGTAATTTATTTGTATCTTGTTGTAAAGATTTAAGGTTTGCAATTTTATCAAATTGATTTGAGAAATTTCCTACCTCTGTTCTGACGGTAGAAGCAACCCATTTCATACTAGTTTTCATTATATTCAAAAGGGTTTCTCCTATTTTAAAAGTATAACCACTTACCAAACCGGCATAAACTTTAAGATTATTCATAATCATAAGGGATATTAAACCGAGAGAGAATATAGGAAGAAAACTTCCACCTGGATTTTGAAGACTTGGCATTTCAAAATTTATATTTTTTGAAAGAAGGCACGATTGGACCTTTGATATATTACCATTTGCAGAGTTAAAGCAATTTACAAATGCGTTGCTTTTCATTATATCCCCTGTTTTTCCTGCAACCATATTATTATAGATAAAATCAGGAAACAGATAGGTAAAGTTATCAAGCGGACCAGGGTAATACATATCGCCTATAAATACAAAGGATGAATAAATAATTCCTAAAAATAGGCAATACATTATTATATAAAATGCCATACCGAACAGTGATTTGAAACCTGTGTTTGAAAAGCCCTTTGTTTCATTATACGCATATCCTCCAAGCATTATTGGAACAAAGGCAATAAGGATTCCTATTGTGAAAACAAAATCTATTAATGTAAACGGGATAAAGATATACATCATAAAGAATATGACTATCATTGCCATACCACCAATAATATCAAGAAGGACAACAGGATTTTTATCCCTTGAAAATTCTTTTAATGAAAAGGATACCATATTTGCACCGGCTGTAGTTGCACTTAGGAAAACCACATTTACAGAATTTACCAAACAGAGCATATCTTTTTTTACCTGTGGCGAAAGAAGTCCGTCAACTTCGCTTTCCGGATAGGTCAGTTTTTCGCATATTGGAGATTTGATTATTTCGGTTCCTACCCCTACTCCCATTTGCAAAATCGGAACAGCGGTATGTTCAAAAATTAAATTTGCCATAGATTTTAATCTTTCCGGCTTTGTGTAATTTATTGCAACACCTATTATAGCGATAATGAATAATTTTTTTGTAAGCTCTTTTAATATATCAGTAAAATTTTCTGATTGTTCATTTTTTATGTAGTTATAGACCTTTACCAATATCCAAACGGCAATACCCATTGTGATAAGTGTCCAAACTATATCTGCAATAAACACATAGATGTTAAGGGATACAACACTTAGCAAATCAAAAACCTTTGCAAATAGAGCACAACACCAACAGCCTTTGAAATTATCAGCAGAAAACATTCCGTTTACGGGTTCTGCGCCTGTGATACTTGTATACCACGTATCAAAATCTGTGCCTATTGCCCAATCGCCCTTTATTGCAAAAATTGCCATAGCTACAAAAATGACCATAGCAAAAAATCCGGACCACAAAAATATTTTAAGTGGAGCAAGAAAGAATGATAACATCAATTTATTATTACCTTTAAATACATTACTTAGCATTATCATCACCCTCTGGTTTATTATTGTTATTATTTTTCTTTTCTTCTGCCTTGGCTCTTATATTTTTGGATTTTTCATCTTCTTCTTTTTCTTTCCTTTTCATTTTATTGTTAAGGGTTTCACCTTCAAACTTTAATGTAACAAGCTCTCTTGTCACTTCGGTTGTGTGTTTGACTAATGTCTTAGTCCATTTTATAAAGGTAGTTGCTACATTACCATTTGGGACCATAGAGTTATATTTATTTGCGATTGTTAATGCTTCACCTAATAAAAACCAGCATAAAAATCCTGTGTAAAAAACTTCTAATAATCCGTTTGAGGTAAATGATATCATATACAAGGTTTGTGAGGTAATTTCCTTTAAATCCCTATTTGTTAAGGCCTCTTCAAAGTTATAAAAATCAATTCCGGAAATGTATAGCATTAAAAGAGATATTACCGCACACATAAGTGTTAATGATATTATTTGAAATATTGCGGACATAAAAGTATCAAACGATTGCTTTACAAATTGTTTTTTATCAAGTGCATATCCGACAAGGATTAGTGGAAATACGAATAAAACCGTGGCAATCATAAAAAATGCTTCTATAAAATAAAACGGCACCATTATGTTGATATAGAAAAATATTGCCATAATACAAAAGCCTATTATCATTTTTGTAAAACCTGAGAAATCAAAGTTTATAAGTTGATTAAAGCCTGTTTTAAAATTATATTTTCCAATATCAAAATTCATATTATTGAAGGATGAAACTCGCTCTATTGTACAAACTATATCCTCTCTTATTTTTCGGGGGAAAATTACTTCGCTGTCGGATATATCCTTTGTTTTATATTTGCATTTAAAAGGTTGATTGTCGTTTTCAATACCACTTGTTACAACTTTGTTATAATCTGTCATAAAATCGACAAGCGGGACTATGGTATAATTTAGGATATTGTATCTGTCGGATATTGGAACCGTGAGGGCAAAGCCTATGATAAATACCCATAAAGCTTTTTGAAAAAATGTTTTTACAAATGCCATACCGTCCTGTTTTTTTATTACATTATCAAAAAATACAAACAACATCCAGAACAGAAAAAGTCCCGCCATTAATGATATTGAATAGTATGCAAGTTTATCATAAATGACATAACCTATTCGTGAAATAGTATTGAAAGTGACTTCAAATATATGGCAGGAAATACAGGACTTTGATTCTTTGAAATCATAAATAAGGTTTGAAACATTGCAAGAATTGCTGTTCCATTCGGCAACCTTGATATTTGTATTATAAATATAAATTGGTTTGTTACCATCGTTTATAAATGGAGATAAAATATCCGTATTTGTATCTGTGTCACGAATTTCACCGACTATTTCACCAAACATATTTAAAAATACGCTTCCCAAAACTCCGGTTGGTCTAAGCGCCTTCGGATAAACATCTGTTGCATATTTTTTAAATGATGCGGAAGATAAAAACGGAATACAATCCTTTGTTTCAAATATTTTGAAAATAGATTTATAAGCTGTTCGTTTTAAAAGGATATTAGGTCCACCAATGATAGGAGTTAGGTTTGCAACAGGAATACCAACTCTGTATGGCAAAATATTTTTCATATTACTTTCTGCCTGACTTAACGCCGTATCCAAAATTTTTTTATCTGGTTTATTTTCCGGAATTGGAAGATCCGCAAAATATCGAGTTAGATATTCTGCCTTTTCAGGAGTAATACCACTACTCCTTAGCAAATTGACATCACGAACGAAAAGCGGTTGTGGATAAAGTGCAAGATATGAGTTAAGATTCATTGAAAGACGGTTTTGATATTCCTTCAGATACTTTATTTCCCAACAGTAAAATTCTTGGTTGGAAATATTTACTTCGTCACGACTTAGATTATAATATTCCGGTTGGGTGCATAAATGAGTTGTTTGTGCAAATGAAGAGTTTTGCAAAATATTAAATATAGTGCAAAGTGAAATTACAAATATGTAAAATAATTTTTTATTCATTTGTGATTTCAGTCTCCTCGTTTACAGATGTTGTTTCCTCCGATTCAAATTTATCAGATGATTTTGATTGTGTTTTCTTTGAATAAGGTTCTTTTTCCTCCCTTTGAATTTTAAGACCCAAAATACTTTTAAACGTATTTTTTAAATTATTGCCAAGAGTGATGGAACCAATACTTCCGCCATAGCTTGATGCAAATTCAGAAAGTTTAGAATAAACATAATACATTGCATATATTATGAATGCGAAACTTGAAACACTTATAATATCAGTCGGAATTGCATTTAAAATTATATCAGGGTTGTTTTCCGCAATTGCCCTATCCAAAATACCAAGCACACTTTCATTGTTGTTTTTGAAATAAAAGCTGTAAATCAAAGTGCGATTGAAAAGTGAAAATACCGCCAATGTAATCATAGTAAATCCGAAATTTTTCGCAGTATCAACTATGCTTGAAATTATATTAAAGCCTATCCAATTAAAGGCATAACCGAAAACCATAAATGGCCAAAGAATTGCAATTTTAAGTATATCAATCAGACCATCCAGAATATAAAATGAAATCATAAAGTTTATAATAAAGAATAATCCCCATATAATAATTCCAATAAAAAAACTTAGAATTTTATTATCAGATTTGAAATTGAAAAGATTTTTCATTAAAACCTTTCCCATTACCATTTGTTTTCCGTTGGTATTTATTGTATCGGTTAAAAAACAAACAAGAGAGCCAACAGTTTGTTTTGAAAGGACATAATTGATATCTGTATTTTTTTGCATTTCAATTTGTTTTAATTTTACAACGGGAGGAATCACTTGTTCTTCTTGTTTAGAAAGTTTTCTTTGCCTTATTTCATCAAAAACGGTATTCGGATTGCAAGTGGATTTTGTGTTTTCCACTGAAATAACTTTGTCTGCAACACCGAGAGTTAAATTCATTATCGGTTCGAATGTGAATGAGAAAAGGTATCCCACAGGAACAAGGAGAACGGTTGCCACAATAAAAATCAATTTTAATCTTTCGACTATATCTGCGAAAAAATTGTTTGTATTTACTTCAAAAGGTGCATTTTTGAATCCCTTTAAAAATGAGGTTAAGAAGTAAAAGCAACCGAACAATACCATAAAGATAATAATGTATTTTGCAAAAGTGTTATACATATAGTCAAACAGCATTGAAATTTCATCAAACAGCATTACTATATAAGGACACATAAAGCAAACGGAACTTTTTGCAACACTAGCCTCTAATGTATCGGTTTTACATTTTTTTTCGTTCCAGTTTACATTGACACTTGTCTGTCTTTGATAATCATTATCAAATGTAATTTTTCTTATACTTGATTTACCTATACCCTGACTTATAACATTACCGCCAATTGATGTATTAAATTCAATTGTCGCCATAGTGTTGCCTTGCATATTAACAAGTTTATTACCCTTTATTGCAACAGGTCGAATTGCAATAGGAAGGGCGGACATTACATCAAAGTATGTAAGTGTTTTTGGTGTATAAATTCCATCATTTGAAGAATAACTCAATCGTTTATCGGTAATGCAATTTTTACCCTTTGAATTTACAATACTTCCCGTAAATTCGTCGGAGTTTTCAAAATCCTCCTTTGATGCTTCAAATGAAAAAGACTGTGCAGGAGTGATTGTAAAATCGGCACCTATTTGTGCAGTCACTATCAAAGTTTTTATTAAATTGTTTACAGTAAGATTATCTGAAAAATTAATTTTTTCTTCATCTTCAAGTTCATCATTATTAAGATATTCATTTAAAATATCCGGTGTGATACCAAGACTTCTTAAATAATTAAAATTTGATGAGGCTGTTGTGTATAATTTTTTATATTCGGAAAGGGAAATGTTTCCCAAATTATTTTTTTCAAGATAAACTATATCCGTGCAAAAATATTCTGGTGAATATTTTGATAATATCAAAGTCGGATTTGAAAAAAATACTGATGCGTTTTTATATGTGCAATTTTGTTTTGGCTGTGCGGTTTGGGAAAAAGATGTATTATTTCCTATAAACATAGAAAGCAAGAAAAAAATTGATAATGTTTTAATAAATTTTATCACTTTGCTTTTTCCTCATCTTCCTTTGATTTTGAAAATCTATCTTTTATTTTATCTTTTGCAAATTTTGCTTTATCAATAAGAGTTACATCATCAGGTCGCTTTTTATAACCGACAAGTTCACGACTTGCTGATTTAGTCCAGCCGACAACAGATTTAGAAAAATTCCAAACACTTTTACCAAGGGCACTTTCCGAAACAGAACCGCCAAACCATCCGGCGAATGTCGGTGCTTCGGATATAATTTTAAAATTAAGTATAATTGCAAATATTGCATAGAGGAAATAAAACGGGTTTCCGACTAAATTATTAAATTCTTCTATTTCACCATTTTCCAAAAGTTTAAGTGCGTATTTTGTTGTAGAAATATTTGTTTCGTTTGGTGCAGAAAACATTCCACCCAAAACCCAATCATTAATTTCGTTACAAATTATTATTGCGATACATACAAATATCAATCCCTTTGCAAAACCCCAAAGTTTGCTTAGCCCCGCGGTAGCATAACTTCTTGTTTCATTAAAGACATAGCAAACGGCAAGAAATGGAAAGATAAGAAGGGATACACCCATAAAAAGCATATTTTCAACTATGATAAATGCGAAAAGCATATTTACCATAAACAAGCCTATTACAAGGGTGATACCGGTCAGTCCCATTCTTATATCATTGCTTGTGATAAAGGCAACAATGGAACTTACATTTGCGATATTTGAGGCATTATCGGAAATTACACGCCCTGCCCTTTGGGTCCTTTTTACATTTTTGCTATCATTGTGTGCGATATCATTTAAAACTCCCTCTATTTTTTCTTTAAGTTTATCTATATTAGCTTTTAATTTTTGAGCCTTTTTAGAATCTGTTTGTTTTCCAAGTATATCAGATTGTTTCTCAATCTTTTTATTAATTTTTTTAAGCCATTTATCGGTTCCGAAATTTTGAAGTGCTTTACCACCAATAAATCCAGCAACCCTTATAGAAACATTGACTACTACGGCAGTAATAAGTGAAGGGAGTGCATATTCAAAAAGATTGATACCTATTTGTATATAGTTTTGACGAAGAAGATTTACTTCCTTTATAAGACAGACCATATTATCCTTTGTATTTTCGGAAAGTGCCATACCTTCCTTATAAACAAGAGTGCTTGATTGTTTTGACTCACACTCATCAGGGATGACAAGATTTAATTGATTTATTTTTTTACGAAGGACTGTGCGACCTATACCACTTCCGAAATCAAGAACAAGTTCATAGGTATTGGAAAAAACATTTCTTGGGGAATTCATAAGCAATGCACCGATTACAAAAACGGCAAGAAACAATTTCTTATAAATATTTTTGAAAAAATCCGGTGTGATATTTATATCAAGTTTACTGTTTATCCCCTTAAAAAAAACTTGATATGTTTCATATACAATCCATAATGCCAATGCGACAGAAAGCAAAAGAAGTGCGTCATTTTGGAAAAGTTCAAATGTTTTATAAGACACACGTGAAAAAGCATCATAGATATTTTCGACAACACTGCATACCCAACATTCTGTTAAAAGAGTGTATACTCCTCTTGAAGTATTGATTATAAGATAGGTAAGTATCGCCACAGAAAAAATGAAAAATATCCATTTTTTTATACTGCTGAACAAAGTTAATTTGTTTGATACGCTATCTGCCACTTAAATTACTTCCTTTTATCAAAAAATTGATTTTTCAATTTTACTAAATTGTTAAAAAATTTTGAATTTAAAAACTTTGTTATCAATTCGTTAATTTTTACATTTAATTTTTTATTTTCCGGATGGGATTTTGCATAAAGTATACACAAACATACGAATATGATTGTCCATGACAAAATCAATATTAAAAATTTTAGCTTTGATATTATGAAAAGAGCCAATAAAACAATTAAAACTTTGATAAGTAATTTCATATTTCCAGAAAACATTTCTTGCGTCCTCCCCTTTTTTATTATATAATATATAATAATTAAAAAATAATCAAATAAAATAAAGGGTGATTATGGAAAAGTTTGAATCCTCGCTTCCTGAAAATTTACAGAAACAGTTAGAGCTTGGCGTAAACGATATTTATAAAAAATTTGATGATATTCTTCACGATGAAAATTTGTCAAATGATGAGAAAAATAAACAAATTGATGAACTGATTAATGAAAGTGATGCAAATAAGGTTTATTTTTCCGGATTGAAAAATTTGGCAAATGATTATTTAGATTCAAAATATGATTCCGAGGAAGATTATAAAAAGGATTTTGAAGAATATGCTTTGAAATCGGAAACTGATATAAAGAAATTTGTCGAGGATTGTTTTGTGACAAAGGCAAAAAAAGATGATATGGAAAAGGCTAAATCAACTCTTAAAGAATTGGGTGTGGAGGAAGACACTCTTGACAACCTTAATTCTTTTCAAATTGAAGAAATTGTTAATGAGTTGGAAAAACCGTCCGGCCGTGAAGAAATTGCTAATGAATCGGAAAAACCATCTGCCGGTGTTGAAGAACAATTAGATGAAAAATTAGAAGATTTGAATTTACCAAAAAAAGATGCTGACAGGATTAAAAAGCAATATCAGTATAAAGTTGAAGGTAAGATAAGTTCCGGACTTTCCGAACTTGATGACTTTTTAGGGATTATTCAACCGGGTCTTGATTTAATACTTAAAACCGGTGCGAAATTATTTTATGAAGGAATTGTTGATAATGTTGAAAAGAAATTTCTAGGGAACAAGGAACAAGGGGTAAAAAGTGATTTTGAAGTTTGGTCCGAAAGAAAAAAGAATTTAAAATCCGGTTATGATTTTTTACACAATTACGGAAAACTTCCACAAACAGATACTTTTAAATACAGGACAAATACTGATAAGGATGAAAATCACGTTGCAACATATTTTCATCAAATGGTTGTTGACAAGATAAATGAAAATAGAAGAAATGATATGGATAAATATACAACTGAAATGGAAATATATAATAAATTGAAGACAGAATATGATGCATTACCTTCTGATAAAAAGGATAATATAGAAGAACCTAAAAAACCATCTGAGCCATTACACAAAGGAGAAGAATTTAAAGGAAATGCCTTTGATGAAACAAAGGATATAAGCGAAACTCAGTATGCTTTGCAAGATATTATTAGAGATGTGATACGAGCATCAAGAGATAAGGATGCCGATGGGAATTCTATTGCAAAACCAACTGATAAGGGAAAGAAAGATTTGGAAGCTATCGGTCATTTGTTGGATTTATTTAATAAGAAAAATTCTCCAGAATTTAAGGCTCAATTTTCTGATCTAGCAGAATATTATAAGAATGGATATACTGAAAAATACAGTGGTGAATTTGTTGAAGATGGTAAGGATTATTATAAATATAAAAAGGAACAAAAAGAAAAACAAGAAATGTATCGAGCTATGCTTGGAGGAGATGAGGGAGTTGATTTCTTATCTCAACAAGTTCAAGCTAGACAAGGAAACAGTAAATGAGAAAAAAAATATTTTATTTAGCGGTTATCACATTTATTTTGATTGCGCCAATTGTATTTTGGCTTGATATGAAATGGTCTATGCGACTTACATCTATTGATATAAAAAAGCTACGGTTTGCCTTTACTCGTGATAAATTTTTATTTTATGCAACCATGTTTAATTTTATGCTATATATGTATGTTGTTTATAAAATTTTCAATATGGATTTTGAAACAAAAAAAGTTGTAAAACAAGAAGTTGTTGCAAATAAAGACGAAGTTAAAAATGCAGTTATACCTTCCGCATCAACGGGGACCGGAATTATAAATCCAAATGATAAAAAGTGGCAGGAAATGTATAGTGGCAATGGTATGCCAAAACAAAATAATACCACCGAAACAGTGAAAGAAACAGCACCTCAACCACAGACAGAATCGCAGGCAAATACGAATGTTGCTCCTTCTATACCTCCTCAAAACACAACTGTTGCCGTGGAAACCGTGGCTCAAAAAAATATCATTGATATGCCTATTAAACCAGAAGAAGTATATACTACTCAGGTGGAAAGGTTGCTTTCTGAGATGGGTTATGAAGATATGGGAAATTTATTTATAAATGGTGTTAATATTGACTTTGTTGCAATCGCAGGAAGTGATACTTTGATACTTGGAAAAGTAAATGCAAAAAGTGGTGATATTGTCGCAAATGAGGCTTCAAATACTCCTGATAATGCACCATTTTGGTATAGCAATGATGAAAAATATGCTTCTCCTGTTTGGGAGATAAAAAAGGCTTCCGATGAAGTTTTAAAAATGATAAATGAAGTTTTGCCGGATGATAACGGCGTTATGGTAAAGCCTATGGTTGTGATACCTGTTTCAAATGTTGTAAATTATTCTGATGTTGCGGATAAGTGGAAGGAAACGGGAGTTGAGGTTGCAAAACTTAATGGCGAATCATCGCTTCCTGAATTTTCTTCTGTTGTAGAGAATAAAACCGGAGTTGAAGTTTTGGATAGTTATAAAAAATTTGTTGAAACTTTGATTAAATATTTTTCACAAAAATACAAAAGTAAATCAATGAAAAAGGCAGGATAAAATGTTATTCAGTGAAAATTACTATCGTGACAGGATTTCAAAACTCGGTATTCCCGAAATGCCAATTAAAAAAGTTGTGTTTAATCCTGATAATCTTTCTAAATGTGAAAAACTTTATAATGATTTTTTTAAAATTTCCAAAAAATTAATGCAATTTGTTTATTACAACAACTTTGATGATTTAATAGAGGCAAATTTTTCAAATGAAAGTGTTATGAAAATGTATGAAGGAATTGTACCGGAAAATATTGATATATATCTTAAAGTTCCGTTTGAATATGGCGGTACTTTGGACTTTTCAAATATGTTTTTGGTGAAAAAAAGGCCTTTTAAAGAATTGATTGATAACTTTATTGATGAACAAGTTTTAAGTTTTAACAAAGAACAACAAAAATTTAATTGTAAAAATGGGTATCAATATCCGACAGAGCTTTATGTTTGTAATCCGAAAGGAATTGTCTTTCTTCCTGCGTTAAAGGGATTTGCAGGTGCTGGCGGTAATACATCGGCCGATATTATGACAGAAATAGGAAGCACTATGTTTTCAAAATCGGGAGGATTTTAAATGGAAAAATCTCTTCAAACTTTAAAAAAGATTATTCACAATCTTGAATTTTTTGCAAGAGCAAAAGTATCTCAAATTGATTTTACAAATGCTATGCTTAAAAATGATAAATTTTCACCTATGCCTGATGACTATGCAATGTTTTTAAGGGAAGAAAGTAATGGGATTGTATCCGGTATTTTGGAATTTTTTGGAACGGAAAAGGTAAATCGTTCTGATTATAATTACAATTTTCCAAGTATTATTGAAGCAAATGAAATTTTCAAAACTACAAATAATCCGTTAATGGAAAATTCTGTTTTGTTGGGATATAATCTTTTGTATGCAATTATTTGGAATGAAAGTGAAAAAGTTTATAAAATCATTCACAGGAACTTTTTTACTCCATTTAAAACATTTAATAAATTTAATGATGTTTTACAATTTGTTATCAGCAAGTATGAGGCTTAAAATGCTTGAAAAACATTCAATTACTTTGATGGGACATAAGACAAGCATTTCTATTGAAAGTGAATTTTGGGAAGAGCTTAAACAAATTGCAAGGGTGCAAAATAAATCCATAAATGAAATTATTTCCTCGATTGATATAGGTAAGAATAGCGGAAATCTTTCAAGTAGCATAAGGATTTTTATTATTCAATATTTAAAGGGATTAATTTAGTAATTCCTTTTTCTTTTTTTGAAGATATGATGTGTTAATTTTTGACATAATACCGGATACATCGACATCGCCTTCAAGGTTATTGATAAAGCCCTTAAGATTATAGATAAGATTTAAAACTTCGGTTGAAAGATTTTTTATTTCAAAAACACTTTCTATATTCAAAGATTTGTTGATTAAATTGCCAGATACAAGACCATTTACAAGCATATTTTTAGCATTAAGAGTAAAGGTCGCTTTTGTTATTTCAGAGGAATTAATTTTTCCTTGTATATCTAAATCCGTGAAATTCAGAGTGCCGGATTTAAAACTGTTTTCAATGATATAAAGAATATTATTTGTCGTAATATTTGCAAGTTCGACTATGTTAAAAAGAATTTCGTCATAGCTACTTATTCCCTTTATAGTGCCATTTTTTATTTTGGCGTCAAAATTACCACTTAAATTTGAAGTTAATTGATAAATGTTTAATCCATCTGTTTTGAAATCAAGGTTTATATCCATAATGCCTGATGTTAAATTCATAAGTTCATTATTCATCAAATCGTTTGGAAGTGAATAATTTTTCACATTAAGATTGCCCGTAAAAATTCGATTGTTCAAAATTTCGGAAGTTAATTTTAAAGGTCTGTTTCCCTTTTTTATATTAAATTCAATTGACCCAGGGTTAGAAGCATTTAAAAGTTTTAAATATAAATCCTTATAATTATTAGAATTATATTCTGCGACATCATTTGCTGTTAATGTAATGTTATATGGAAGTGCTCTTATAATTTTCAATATAAAATCAACATAGCCGTTGGTATCTTTTAACCTTTTGATAATATTTTTTACATCAAGTGTATCAATTTGCAAATTTACAGAGGTTTCAATTTTGGGCTCTCTTTTATTTCTTGAAACATTTTTACGAGAAATATTTCCTGTGAATACATTATTTTTGATTGTAAGTTTTATGTTGTTGATGTTATCACCGTCAACATCCGCCTGTAATGTAAATGGAATGTTGTCATAAAAGTAATTCATTAAGGTATCATCAATTATGCCCCAAGAAAATAAGAAGCCCTTTAATTCGGAATGTGACAAATCAAGGGTATATTTTTCATCGCCTTTTAACAGATGTCCGTTAACTTTCACACTTATATCATTTAAAATAGCATATATGTCAGAGGTAGGATTTGACGCATCTCCGTTTAGTTTTATATTGATTTGTTTGACACCGTTTGAAATTATTTTATCAATAAAATTATTTCTTATAAACGGAAGACTTATTCCCTTTAAATTTTCAGATGTGATTATGTAATTGAAATCATTGAATGAACCGGAATCGCCGGTTATTCCTATTAAATCACCATTTATGTTTGATGTGTAACCATTGTTTGAAAATATTAATCTTTTGACTGATAAAGTATCATTTTTAAATGTTGAATCAAGTTTAAACAAATCATAATTGTTATTAGGTGTTTTTAATGATTTTATCATTGCACTAAGTTTAAAATTAGTATTTTTAAGCAGTGATAAATTGTGAATTATGTATGCCAAATCAATATTATTTTTTGTAAATTTTGATGTATCTATACTATCAGATTTTATTGTTATATTATAATCAGTAGAATTTGGATTTATTGTTTCTTCAAAATTACCGAATATTATATTACCATCAATATTCATATTGAAATCAGGTATGGATATTTTGTTGTATCCTCTTATCACTTTACCCGTAAAGTTATTGATATTTATTGTATTAAAGAATTTATTTGGATAGTTAAAAGGTATAGTATCCTTTATGTTTAAATCCATATCTACATTATTTGATAAATCGGAAAGAGTTCCATTTACCTGTATATCATTTTTTCCGATTTTATAATTAAATTTTTCTATATTAAGCGATGTTATTTTTCCATCTGTATATATAGGGTTTGAAATTAATTCAAAATTTGTAATTAATGATTTATCAAGGAGTAAATTTTTAACAATTACATTCATATTTGCATAAGATAAAAGTTTTATAACTTCCTTTAATTCATCCATATTGCTTGGTGTTTCTTCAAAAATATTCTTTGGAAGATTTAAAATTTTTGCAAGTTTTAGATTTTTAAAATCGGCATTAAAAGTTATATTTTCCTTTACAATTTTGGTTTTATCATCTTCTGTTCTTATTATTGGAAGAATACTTGAAAATGTTGCATAAGCACTGTCAGAGGAGAAAGTTCCGTTTGAAAGTATTATTGCATCCGGTGTAGTTTGAACTGTTGTTTTCAGAGTTAATTTTTCATTAAATAACGGTATATTCGGAATTTCAATTGCACTGTCAATAAGGCTTGTAAATTTATACAAATTATCTGTTATTAAATTTACGGTTCCGTTTACAATAGGGTTGTTTTCTTTTACAACTATGTTAAATTTATTTATTATACTGTTTTTTCCATTTACATAGTTAAAGTCAATATTCAAATTATAATTTTCATTATCAATAAATTTAAGATTGAATGCAAGATTGTCTACTCTGTTTGAAAGATAGCTAAATGATCCAGTTCCTTTTATTTGAGAATTACCGGTATTTTGAAGATGGATATTTACATTTGAAACTCGTCTTATATTATCTAAACTTTCATCATATTGAATAATAGTAGAATCTTTTATGATTAAATCATTAAAATTTATTCCCTTTAAAAATAGGGATAGATTTTCGAATCCTGTGGAAGCATAAACGGAATAGTTAAAATACCCTCCATCTATGATAATTTTATTTATTTTTAAATTACCTTTTATCAAATCAATCAAATCCATACTTACAAAAATTTGGGACGCATTTAAAAATGGTGTTTGTTCAGTTTTATCATTTGTTGATGTTAAATTTTTTACATCAACATTTTTTAAGATAATTGCCGGATATGGAAGTATCGTGAAAGAAATTTTACCCTTTATATCTATATCAAATCTTACAAGATCTTCTATTGTATTTTCTATATATGTTTTACGTCCATTAGTCAAAGGGATAAAATTTGGAAGTGCATAAAGTCCGACTATTAGTGCAACCAGAACTCCTATAATTATCAAAATACGTCTTAACATAATCCCCCTCTTTATAAATAATAGGTATTTATTTAATTTGACAACTCCTTATAAGAAATATAGTATAATTTATAGTTTAATATGACAAGCAAAAAATTTTTTAATTTAAGGTAATGGTATGATTAAAAATCCTATAATGTCCTCTAATTTTAATAAAATGCCATCAGGAATTCCCGCGGGCTTTAAAATGGTGACAAATTTCAAACCCAGCGGTGACCAACCAATGGCTATTGCCGAGCTTGTTTCCGGAATAAAAGAGGGAAAAAGGAATCAAGTTTTACTTGGAATAACGGGCTCCGGTAAAACATTTACTATGGCAAATGTGATACAGCAGTGTCAAGTGCCAACAATAATTATGGCACCGAATAAAATTTTGGCAGCACAGCTTTATCAGGAAATGTTGGAACTTTTCCCACATAATCACGTGGAATATTTTGTTTCATATTATGATTACTATCAACCGGAAGCATATATTCCAAAAACAGATACTTATATTGAAAAGGACAGTGCGATAAATGAGCAGATAGACAGACTTCGCCATTCAGCAACGCGTTCGCTTTTGGAATTCAGGGATGTGATAATTGTTGCCTCCGTTTCCTGTATTTACGGTTTGGGTTCGCCGGAATCTTATTCATCTATGAGTTTGACATTAGAGGAAGGGCAAGAAATATCTCTTGATAGTGTAATAAAATCTTTGACCGCGATGCAATATGAAAGGAATGATATTGCCCTTGACAGAGGAACTTTCCGTGTACGTGGGGACAGTTTAGAAGTGTTTCCGGTGCATTTGGAGGATAGAGCATGGCGATATTCTTTCTTTGGTGATGAAATTGAAACAATTTCCGAATTTGATACTTTGACGGGGAAAAGGACTTTGGGACTTAAATCCACAACTATTTATCCATCAAGCCATTATGTGACGCCGGGACCTGCACTTTCAAATGCGATAATTGGGATAAAGGAGGAGTTGACGGACCGACTTGCTTACTTTAAATCAGTAAATAAACTTTTGGAAGAACAGAGGTTAAGGGAGAAAACCAATTTTGATATAGAGATGTTGGAATCGACCGGATATTGTAAAAGTATTGAAAATTATTCCAGATATTTAACGGGAAGACCGGCAGGTTCTCCGCCCCCTACTCTGTTTGAATATTTACCAGAAGATGCAATTGTTTTTATTGACGAATCTCACGTTTCCGTTCCTCAAATAGGTGGTATGTATAACGGTGACAGGGCAAGAAAAACGAATCTTTCCGAATATGGGTTCAGGCTTCCTTCATGCTTAGATAACAGACCGTTGAAATTTGAAGAATGGAATGCTTTTCGTGGACGGACTGTGTATATTTCTGCAACCCCAGGGGATTGGGAATTGGAACAAACCGGCGGTAAATTTACGGAACAGCTTATACGCCCTACGGGACTTTTGGATCCGGAAGTAGAGGTGCGTCCTCTTGAAAACCAAGTTGATGATTTAATGCATGAATGTAAAAAAGTAGCATCTGCTGGCGGGCGTGTGCTTTGCACTACACTTACAAAAAAAATGGCGGAACAGCTTACCGAATATCTTTCTGAATACGGGATAAAGGTTCGCTATCTTCATTCGGATATTGATACATTGGAACGTATTGAAATAATTCGCGATTTACGACTTGGTAAATTTGATGTGCTTGTGGGAATCAACCTTCTTCGTGAAGGATTAGATATTCCGGAATGTCAGCTTGTGGCGATACTTGATGCGGACAAGGAAGGTTTCCTTCGTTCGGAGCGTTCTCTTATCCAAACAATAGGTAGAGCCGCACGAAACGCAAACGGGCGTGTGATACTTTATGCCGATAAAATGACTAAATCAATGAGCTATGCCATGAATGAAACGGCAAGACGAAGAAAACGTCAGATGGAATATAATAAAGAGCACAATATCACTCCGCAAACTATTATTAAAAAGATTGCTTCTAATATTGCGGATATGGATTATGTGGATATTGAGAAAAATCCGGCTGCAAATAAAACTAAATTTAAGTTTAAGAATAAAGACGAACTTAAAAAGATTATGAAAGCAAAAGAAAAGGAGATGCTTGCTCTTGCAAATAACCTTGAATTTGAGAAGGCAACAAAAATTCGTGATGAACTTAAAAATATGGAAAAAATTTATCTTGAATTAGAGTGAATTTTATACTATTATTAATATGTGTAAAATAGGAGGAGTTTAATATGAGAAAATTTTTATACTTTCTTGGTGCGATTGCAGTGTTCTTATTGTTATTCGTATCTTTTAAATATTTAACCGTTGAAAGAATTGATACTTCAAAATTAGAATATATTGAAAATGAAGATTCTGTAAAGTTAAAACGTGCAAGACAAAACGGTAAGTGGGCTTTGCTTGATAATGAAAACAGACCTGTTACCGATTTTGAATATGATTATATAAATACATTTGTTGAAAACAGATCTGAAATTATGAAAAATGGTAAATATGGTTTTATTGATGATAAGGCAAATGTGATTGTGGAACCTAAATATGATTTAGTTTTTGATTATTCAAACGGTTTGGCAAAAGTGACTTTGAATGGAAAATGGGGCGTTATTGATGAAAACGGTATTGAACTCATTTCTCCTAATTATTATGATTATATTTCTAACTTTGATTATAAGGGTCAGGCAAAGGCCGAAGTTTTCAAGGAAAACAAAGTTGTAATTATTGATAAATTTGGAAATATTCAAAAATAAGGTCAAGAGGGTGTAAAAGCCCTCTTTTTTTTACTTTTAAAAATCTTTGTTATATGTTATCATAATATATTATAATTAAGAGAGAAAAATGTTTAAGACAAATTTTGCTTTGCTACCTATAATATTACTGACTTCTTGTTCTATTCCAACAAGAGGAGAAATTGAAAATGCGAATGTGTATCATTGGGAAAATAACAATGTGACAATGGCAAAATTTATTGATGATCATAAGGCTTGTCTGGGTGTCAAATACACAAAGCCAAAATCAAGGATACAAAATCTTATGGATCCTATGACTCCTTATACTATTCCGCGGTGGGACGGTATGTGGGCTACATTTGAATCTCGCGGGCACAGGGAAGTAGGGCAAAGGATTGCCTTTTCCGTGCCTTCTAACAGCTCAACCGGACTTGAAAGTACATACAAAAAATGTATGATAAATTTGGGATATAGACTAACTTATAAAAGATAAAATATATACAATCTAATTAAAATAATCATTACATTGAAATTTTGATAAGACATTAAATGTTTGCAAAAAAATGCAATATTATTTAAGGTATTTAATAAATAAAAAATTTTTTATTTTACTTTTTATATCTTTATGTTATATTTGTGTATAGATACAGAGAATATCTGTATTTAGTATCTGTGGATAGCGATACGGAGCCATGAACAGCTCTTAGATAAAGGAGATATAAAAAATATCAGATACTCTTGTAGTATCTTTTTTTTTATATCAAAGCCCCAGCCTTTGTGGTTGGGGAGCTTATACCATACAAGAGGAATATAGTCTTGACTGTATTCTAAAAGTATAAGGGATTACTTTATCAATCTGTTCAACTGCCCGGCCACTATCTCTGATATGTGGGATTTTTAATATAGAGGGAAAAGAAAATGAACAAAAAGCAATCAACAATATTGGTGTCTGCACTTATGTGCGTGACCTTATCTTTACAA
>JAAVBO010000026.1 GCA_014803575.1 bacterium
AGGCACGCAGTACTCCTGTAAGATTTCTGTTATGGTTTTGTTACCGGATTTTGCCCCTTCTGATAGTGTCATGCATATTAATAATGCTGGCACAATTATCCTCAATCTCTTTGTTTCTTCCTTGATTGTTTCTTTTCTCATCTTTACTCCCCCTGTTTGGTTTTAAAAATTCCACTTATCAGAGATAGTGGCCGGGCAGTTCAACAATCAAATAAACAATGATCTCATAGTATTTAAGGTAAAAAACACCCCTATTATATTCCTATGACTACCCAACCACAAAGGATTGGGCAGACAGAGTAATTGCATAAAAAAAAGATACCACAGGGTATCTTTGTTTATTTCATACTCTTGTTTATTATAGGCTGTTGAAGGCCCGTATCAGTCTCTCCGATACTAATCTTATTTTCATAAGACTGATTTTATAATACACTTAATATAAATTTTATTCAATAAAAAAATAGCCCCCTTGAAAAAAGGAGGCTGTTTTATTTGATTTCAGATTATCTCCAGCAATCACGTTTTCTTGCAAAATAACCTTGTGGATGTGCGCATGCAGGACATACATCCGGAGCCTTTTCTCCAATATGTAAGTATCCGCAATTTAAACATTCCCAAATAATACGTTCTGATTTTTTAAACATAGAATCTTCTTGTAATTCCTTTAACATAGAAAGGAATCTTTCTTCGTGATGTTTTTCAGCAACTGCGATTGCACCCATTGCCTTTGCAATTTCTTCAAATCCTTCTTCACGTGCAATTTTTGCAAAAGTAGGATACATTTCTGTGTATTCTTCCTTTTCACCATTTGCAGAAGCAACAAGATTTTCAGCAGTATCACCGATTACACCGGCAGGGAACATTGCTTCTGCATTTATGGAAGAAATGCCACCTTCTAAAAATTTAAAAAGACGTTCTGCATGTTCCTTTTCTTGATTTGCTGTTTCCTCAAAAAGTTTTGAAATTTGAATGTAACCTTCCTTTTTTGCTTGTGAAGCAAAGAAAGTATATCTGTTTCTTGCCTGTGATTCGCCGGCAAATGCAGTTAGTATATTTTTTTCTGTTTGTGAACCTTTTAATGTAGCCATTTATTTTTACCTTTCTTTTTATTTATGAGATTTCATTTTCTCTAATTCACGAGTTATTTGTTTTTCTACATCAACAAAAGCACTGTTGAAAGCAGAATAAGCATCGTTTTCTTCTGCAGTTGCAAAAAAATCGGATAGCTTTAATTCTACCTTTACAGATGATTTTACCTTTTTATGCGGTGCTTCTGTAAAAGTGATATTTGCAGATATAAGATTTTGATTATATTTTTCAATTTTTTTTGAAATAGTTGATTTAACATGTTCGGTTAAAGATTCACCTACTTCAAAATTTTGCCCTATAACTTGAATAGTCATTTGAAACCTCCGTTAGTTAGTTGAACACGATATAATATTAATAGATAATAGGTAAAATTTCAATATAAATTATTTTTGATTTTTTGCCTTTAATATGTTATTATATAGATACTTTGGAGGTAATAAATGAAAAAGTTTGTCAGTTTTTTGGTAATATTTATATCTTGTATTATGGTGTCAGGCAGGTTTTCACAAGTTACTGCTCAAAACACGAAAAGACAAGCTGTATCTTCTTCTAAAGTATCAGGAACAAACAGAAAAGCAACGAGTAATATAAGTTCAAGAAGAAGTGTTGCAACAAATACTTCTACTTCTTTAACTGACAACAGTTTTGAAACCTGTATGGATAATATTTGTAAATCAAGCAGTGCTGAAGATAAGGGAAGGTGTCGCTGTTCTTCTCAACTATCAAGAATTGAAAAGGTTCTTCGCGATATTGAAGAAATTCAAAATCAGGCAGATGAGGAAAATAAATTGCTTGAAACCCTAATGAATGTATCAAATTCGGCATTAATTACTGATACGGTTGGAAGTGTTTATAATAATATTAACAGTATTGAAAAAAAATCTAAAACTTTGGCTTCTCAAAAAGTAGATTCTAATTTGCTTGTGATGGAGGGTTTGCCATTGTATGAAGAGGGATTGAAACAATGTAACAGCTATGTTTCTTCGTTATCAAATAATGATAAGGAAGTAAAAATTAAAGAGTATTCTAAATTGATAGAGGGTGATTGTGCTTCTTATACAACCGTATTGAAAGAAAAGGCGGATAGTGCAAAAAATCTTCTTGTTCAGGCACAAAAAAATAGGGAAATGTTTGATAAACAAGAATATGGTAAGTTGAATCAGCTTGATACTAATGCTTGCTATGTTGAATATGAAGCGTGTGCCAAAACAGAATGTGGAATAAATTTTGTAAATTGTAAAGATAGGGCAAAACAAGAGACTGTATTGAAAAAATGTCAGGCCGTAAACTATGGAAAATGTGAAGATAATAAAGTTACGATTTTAGCAGACGTGAGGAAATATATTGCAAACGAGTTGGAAAAAGTTAAATTGGCAGATTCGTGTAAGTCCGCTTTGGGACATTTAGTTGAAGGAAAATGTTTATTTAAGGTAAAATATATTGCCGATAAATGTTCTGGAAGTAAAAAAGGATGTGGCTCAGAACAAGAAGTTATGGCTTTACCGGGGCAAAAATTTACATGTGAAGATAAAAGAGGAAGTTTTAAGGAACTTGTTTCCGGTTGTTATGAAAGTTGTTATTTAATTGGGCCGAATGAGGAAAAAATTTACAAGGGAACAAACTATGGCGTATCTGCCGGTGGTGTTGCCGGTGCTATATTTACATTTGGGATAACTGCTGCAGCTGGTGTTGCACAGTGTAAAGAACATTTGGATACATTTACAACGCCTTCTGCACCGGAGGGGTGGGGAAGTGATGGTTATCCTTTAAATCCAGATCTTAGGGGAACTTTTTAAATGATAAAATATTTCTTTTTATGTCTGTCGTTTTTTACATTTTTTATTTCATTTATTCAAAATGGAACGGTAAAAAGTGCAATTAATGTTAAAAGACAATCTAATACTACAAAAAATAATGTTAGATCTGCTACTACATCATCTAAACGTGCAACAACGACTTCTTCTAAAAGTTCCGGTAAAACTACATCAAAGACAAGTTCATCAAAAAAGACTACTTCATCGTCCAAAACTTCAAGTTCTGATTCTTCGGCAAATTCAGAATTGAAATGTTTAAAGGGAAAACTTTCCGAAATTTTAAGTGGAGCTTGCAGTTTCGTTTTAGATGAAGATATTAGAGAAATTCTTGGCGATGAGGATTTATATTGTGTTTATAATTATAGAGATGTTGGAAAAACATCAAGTATTTATAATTACTATTTAGGGGCATATTATGGAATAACAGAAAGCTCCTTGAAGGCAAATACTTCTATTGTTAATGTTAAAAATACTGCAAAAAATGCGTTGAAATATTATCAATATTTGATTGATGAACTTAATGCCGGAACATTAAAGGAAAGTAAGATTTTAGATAGTGTTACAGAGGCTGTTTTAAAAAATGCCGATATGGATTTCAGTGTTGAAAGTACAATAGGAAATAAAAGTATTGAAAGTGTGCCTATATCAATAAATGTAATTGCAAGCGACATAACATCTTGCACAAAATTAACTAAGACAGCATTGACAGAGTGTAATGCCGTTGGTAATACTGATGTCAAAAGTAAGATAGCCGAAAGTTGCAATGCATATAATTCTGCATTGATAAAATTGGCCGGCAATAAAAAGGCAGAGGCTTTGGGTTATGATGCGGAAATAATAGCTGTTTTAAAGCAAAGAGTTAATGCTGATTTCTATGATTATAAGGATATGGTTTTGTTGGAACAGGAAAAAGTGGAGCTTCAAGAGACATATTCAAATGTGCTTAGTAAAAAGGCTTTGCTTGACAATAAAAGTAAAAGAGTTGATATAGCAGAAAAGGCAAATAAATTAATTGAAGAAATTGCATCTACCAATTCTGAGGAAGTAAAAACTTCTAAAGAAAGTTTGCTTGCGGAGTATAAAAAACAACTTTGCAATTTAGATAAATTAATTTCTAATGCCGATGTAAATTACAAACCTGCCGATGATTTGACGGCGGATTGTACTTCTACTACTACTTCTTCTTCTGATAATGTAAGTTCTGATGATAAAAAGGAAGATACCGAGGAGAGTTGATTCTTCAATCTCATAAGAGAAAAAAATAAAAAGGAGTGATTTATAAGTCACTCCCTTTGATTTTTAATATTAAATCAACAAGATTTATTGTTTTGCCTTAAATCTAGGATTCTTTTTATCAATAGCATAAACACGTTTGCCACGACGAACCAGTTGGACTGAACTACTTCTTTTTTTTGCTGATTTTAATGAACTTAGAACTTTCATTTTATACCTCACATAATTTAATTATTTGAGTATAATATATAAAGAGTCGCAAAATGTCAAGAAAATTATTATTTTCCCTTTATTCTATTTTAATTATAAATGTTATTGATTATCCGTAAAAAAATTTGTATGATTAAAAATTATAAAAATATAGGGAGTTAAAATGGGGTTATTAACAGTTTTGTATGCAATTATTGCTTTTATTATATTGTTGCCTATTATTGTTTTTGTGCATGAATTCGGACATTTCCTTTTTGCAAGAATAAATGGTGTTAAAGTTGAGGCTTTTGCTATAGGTTTTGGTAAAAAACTTTTTGGTTGGCGTGATTCCCATGGAACAGATTGGAAAGTATGTGCCATACCGCTTGGCGGATATGTAAAAATGGTGGGACAATCTGATACTCCCGAATCCGCTGAAAAAAAAGCAGAAGACAGAAAAAAAATGAGTGCAAAGGAAAAATCCGAAAGTTTTGAATTTAAAAAAAGGTATCAAAAGGCATCAATTGTGGTAGCAGGTCCTTTATTTAACTTTATTTTCGGAATGATTGTTTTCTTTGGACTTTTCTTTTTTGTTGGTGTTCCGGACAGTTCTGTTGTAGTGCGTAGTGTTGTTGCAGAATCGGCTGCACAAAAGGCAGGTATAAAAGATGGGGATAAAATTTTATCTATGGATGGAATTGAAATTGAAAAAGCAAAAGATATTTCCAATATAATGAAAAAAGCTGATGGTTCCGTTATTGAAATGAAGGTATTAAGAGGTGACGATACAGTTAATTTAAAAGTCAATCCGACAAAGGATGATAATGTATATAAATTGGGAATTATGTATTCGTCCGTGTATAATAATTTCAAAAAAGTTGGTTTTGTTGGTGCTATGAAGGCTTCTTATGCCGATACTGCTTCTATTGTAAGTGAAACTTTAAAAGGATTGGGACAAATGATTATTGGAAAACGTTCGTCTAAGGAGTTGGGCGGAATGATTTCAATTGCACAAATTTCTGGGGAAGCATTAAAAAATGGGCTATATTCATTTTTGTATTTGATGTCGCTTATTTCTATCAGCTTGGGATTGTTTAATTTATTCCCTATACCTGTTTTAGATGGCGGATACTTGTTTATCTATATCATAGAAGGAATAGTAAGGCATGATTTATCTGAAAAGGTAAAAGAAAAGTTATTCTTTATTGGATTTGTGTTTATTATATTCCTTCTTTTACTTTCAAATGTTAATGATATTTTAAGGTTATTTAAGTAATGAAAAAATTTATATGTCTTTTTTTGTTATGTTTGGGATTTTCCTTTGATTTTGCCAAAGCAGAAGTTATTAATGATATACAAGTCGTTGGAAATGGCAGAATACATTCTGATATGATAAAGAATTTTTTATCTGTGAAAGAAGGTAGTGATGTTGATGACAGCATTTTAAATAAAAGTGTAAACGCGATTTATAAATCCGGCTTTTTCAGTGATGTAAAAGTAGAAAAAAATAACGGTGTTCTTGTTATTACTGTTTCTGAAAATCCTGTGATTGATAAGATTGCATTTGAGGGAAATTCTGCTGTTAAAGAAGAAGATGTAAAAAAGGAAATGGCAACAAGGGAAAGAGGTATCTTTTCTCCATCAAATATAAAAAGGGATGCCGAAAATATAAAAACTATGTATAAAAGACTTGGTTTTTTCAAGGCAAGTGTTGACGCAAAAGTTGTAAAAAAGCCAGACAATAAATATGATGTCGTTTTTGAAGTGGTTGAAGGTGACAAAGGATATATTAAAAAAATTCAGATAAATGGAAATGAAAGTTTTTCTTCATCTCAGCTTTTTGATGTTATTATGTCAAAGGAATATGGTTGGTGGAAATTAATGGAAATGTTTGATACCTATGACGAAGACAGAATCTTATATGATACAGAACTTCTTCGTAACTATTATGTATCTAATGGATTTTTGGATTTTGATGTTAAATCTTATAGTGCAAAAATGGATTTATCACAAAAAGATTTCTTTGTTACCTTTAATATTTCCGAAGGTAAAAGATATAAGGTTGGAAGTGTTGATATAAATTCCCAGATTCCGGATTTGGATATTGAAAAGTTGAAAAAAGAAATTATTCTTCCGACAGGTATTTTTTATGATGATGATTTGGCAAAAAAATCAGTATCTTCTTTGATAAGTAAAATGGGTGAAAACGGTTTTGCCTTTGTTAATATTGAGGTTTTAAAAAATCCGAATACAGAAACTGGAATTGTTGATGTGATTTTTGATATTCAAAATTCGTCAAAGGCTTTTGTAAATAAAATTGATATTAAAAATAATACACGAACATATGAAAATGTTATAAGACGAAATCTTGCCTTTGATGAACAAGATATTTTCAGCACGACTAACTTAAGACAGTCAGAACAGAATTTGATGGGGTTGGGATATTTTGACAGTGTTCAAATTTTACCGCGTCAAGTTGTCGGAACTCCTGATAAGGTGAATATTGATGTTAATGTAAAGGAAAAATCAACCGGAGAGCTTTCTCTTGGTGCCGGTTGGTCAAGTCTTAATAAGGGATTTTTTGAATTTGGTATTAAAGAAAATAACTTTATGGGAAAGGGACAAACAGTTGGATTTACTTCTACTTTTTCCGGAAGACAAAATAATTTCAGTTTATCATTTGTTGAACCTTATATGTTTGACAGGGATTTGATGGGTGGTGTTGATGCTTATTATAATCAATACAGGTATAATTCCACCTATGGTTATAATATTGACAGTATAGGATTAGGATTTAAACTTGGTTGGAGCTATACTGATAATCTTTCCCACAGATTAAGATGGTCTGCCAAAAATGAAAGGATGACGGATATTTCTTCTGATTTGCCGGCGGGATTATTGGTGGGTGTTGGTGATTATAATGTCTTTAGACTTGGACAGACTTTGATTTACAGGGACCAAATTGTTGATTATGTTAATGATACAAAAAATGGTTATGTGATTACTTTATCAAATGATTATGCCGGTTTTGGCGGAGATAAGTATTTTGTAAAGAATGATTTGACTTTGAAACAATCTTTTTCTTTCTGGGATAATGAATGGATGTTTGGAATACTTGTTAATATGGGAAAAATACATTCTTTGAAGGATAAAGTATTAAGTAGAAGTGACAGATATTTATTAGGTGGTGATAATTTAAGAGGTTTTGAGTATGGCGGTGTCGGTGCAAGAAGTTCTTTGAATCCTACTTATGCTTATGGTGGTGATTGGGTTGTAAATGGAACTTTCCAACTTAACTTTCCTATCGGGATTCCGAAAAAATACAAAGTTTCCGGATATATTTTCTATGATTGGGGAAAGTTGGGAAGTCCTGATTTGCCTGATGATACTTTTATTATGTATAGCGGTAAAGTTAGAACTTCAACAGGATATGGTATTTTGTGGAATTCGCCTATTGGTGCGATAAATCTTTCTTGGGCAAAGGCTTTGAAGTATGAAAGCTATGATGATTTGCAAAGATTTAGATTTTCCATAGGAAGTTCGTTTTAATACCTATTGAATCTTGAAATAAAAGTTTTATAATTAGATTCGGTTAAAAATAAATAAGGAGAATAAAATGAAGAAAAATTTTTTAATATGTGCAGTATTTGGTTTTGCTTTGCTTATATCAGGTTCATCATTTGCAGGCAATTTGGGTGTTATTGATATGACTAAGATTTCTGAAAAAGCAAAGGTTATGAAATCTCTTAACGGTCAAAAGGATAAATTATTAAAAAATATTCAAACAACTGTTGATTCTAAACGTAAAGATTTTGAAAAAAGAGAGGCAGAGTTGAAGGCAAAATCTTCTATGCTTAGTGAAGATGCAAAGAAAGATTTTATGAATGAGGTTGCAAATTTCCAACGCGATGTTATGGAATATGATAAAACTACTGCTACAAAAGTAAATGATATTGAAAAGGCTTATATGGAAGCTCTTGCTAAAATTCAAAAGGACTATCTTGATGTTGTTGTAAAAAAAATAGGTAAGGAAAAAGGTTTGGATTTGGTTTTCAATTCTCAAACAACTATTATTATTAACAAGGATTTGGATATTACAGATACCGTTATAAGTGAACTTGATAAACAAGTAAGTGAAATAGAACTTAAAGTAAAGTAATATTTAAAATAAATACTTGTGTCCCCTTTTAAAATTTGTTATAATTTAGGCAAGTAAATTAAAAGGGGATTTTTTATGTTTAATATTTTTAAAAGGTTTGTTGTTTTAATTTTGCTTTTTGTCGGTGCTTGTTCATCAAATAAATATAATGATGAAATGAACAAAGTTGTGACAGAACATACTGTCATAACAATAGATATGGATGACGATTTTGAAGATGTTGAAAATTTATTTGATGATGATTTTTGTGATGAAGGTTGTGATTACATTGAATCTTATGATGATTTGGATGATGATATAGAAGAAGTTAAAACCGAAAAAAAGACTTATTTTTCAAATCTCCCTATATATGACAGTAAATTATTATATAAAGAGTTAGATAATCAAATACAAAAAGTTGAAATAAAAAGAACTCTTATAAAACCTGTGTTTAATACAAACAGAAATCCTGTTAATTTAAACTTAAATGAGATTCAAGATGTGATTGACAGTATATCTGATGAAGGTGAACTTGAAGATGGTGCCTATTATGACAATAAAACAATAATGGTTTTGATTGATAATTATAAAAATATCTTAAAGGCTTCTTATTCCTGTTGTATTGCAAATATTATTGATGAATTAAAACGTTCCAATGTGTCCAAAGATTCTATCTTGCAATTTTTACAATTGGATGCAAATGAGTATGCTTTTCAAAATATGTGTGTAGTTGTTAACAGCAAAGATGTAAAAGATGTTTATAATAACAATGTGTTATCATCCATTGTTTCAAAGGTAAGAAATAATTGCATATGTAATAATGCTGACTTTATTCGTAAAAATTTGAACAACTTCTATAAACTTTATAACGAAAAACCAGAATTATATGATGATGTGTTAGTTTATAGGTTTAAGGATAAAAAGGGACGTATTGTTGAACATAATATAAATGAGACTATTTTTAATATTACAAATGTGTTGAATAATTGCGTGAAATAGGATAGTGTCTTTTATTAATATTAATTTTGTATAAAAGAAAGGTAGTAAGATGAAAAATCCTATTAAAAAATTAGAAGAAATTGATAATAAATTCTGTGATATTATAGAAAATAATCGTAAAAAAGCTGAATTAATAGTAATAAAGGTCCTTTTGGGAACGATTATTTCATTGTTGGGAGCTACTGTGTTGCACGTTGGTATTATTGTGGGTTTAAGAGGTAAGGAAAATAAAGATTTTCAAAATGGGAAATATAATCCTTCTATAAAAGAAGCAAATGTTTTATCGGTGAATAGGTGGACTAATAAAATTAAATTAGATGTAGATGGCAATGGTAAATTTAATAAAGAGGATTTTTCCATTTTCAATTATGAATCATATTTTCCAAATGATGTTAAATCTTTTGTTTATATAGATGGTGTTGGTAAAAAGAAACCTCTTGCTTATAAAAGAGAAAGTGGCAAATATGTAATATATAGGGACTCATTTACATATTTAAAAAATTCTGAAAATCTTAATAAAGAATTTTATGATTATATGAAAGATAAGAAATTTTTTGATTTAGTTAAGGCTGAAAAAGAAATTGAAACTCATACTAGATAAAAAGGTTTAATATCATTTTATATAAAAGAAAGGGGGTATATAAATGGCAAATCCTATTGAAAACTTAAAAAATGTATTAGTTAAATTAGGGGACACATCCAAAGATAAAGAAAGAATCTATGACATAATGAGAAAAGTTGCCGTAGCAGGAATGCTTTTGGTAAGTGCTTATTGTATAACTTTGTTTTTTGTATCTCTTTCTGTAGAAAAAAAGAGAAAAAATAATTACGCAAATAACAATTCTCATTATTATATACAGGAATCAAACACATTATCTTCTGTTGAGTGGAATAAAGTTAAAAAAGAAATAGAGACTTATATTAAATAGAAAATACTTGACATTATTTTTTTTTTGTTAATATAATGTAGGTATTAACAAAAAAAGAAAGGTTTTTTATTATGAGAGATATTAGCAAACTTCCAAATACACCGATATTGAATGAAGAAATTGTAAACATTATTACTGTTATGTTATTTATAAGTGGTGGTATTTTTATGTCAGAGCCAAATACACTTTTGCAAATATTGGGAAATATTGCATTTTTGCCCGATATGGTAAATGGATTTCCTTTTGGATATAAAAATGTGCTTGTAAGCGGTGGAAAAAATCCAAATTATAAAGAAAATAATCAAGAGGTTGGTTTGGTTAAAATGCTTTATACCTCAACTGGAAATGATTGGAATGATGTCTTTGTTAAAAGTGAAGCTGAAATTATTAAGTCTGAATTTGATAAGAAGGGTGTTGATACTACGGCTTGGAAATTGGAAAGCGAATCGACTAATATAAAAGAAAATTTTGAAAAGTCAAAAGAAGCCGGCTTTTATGATGGAATTAAAAAACTTGTTGTTTATACCACAAGGGAAAGTGTGGTAAGAACCAAATTTACCGCAAAGTCTGTATTAAAAGATAAAGATATTGCTGTTGTTGGGTATGCTCCGACAATTCCTTCTATGGGAATAAAAGTTGATTCTGATAATTGGTCGAAGAATCCTTTGTCGGCTCAGTATGTTTGGGGTGAAGTTTTAAGATTGAAGAACTATTCCGATAAGGGAGATTTTAAACTTAACAGTAGAGTTTCATTCCTTTTAAACAAATTATCAGAAGCAATTAAATCAAAAGAAAAATAAACTTAATTAAAAAGGAGAGTATTATGGATAGTAGATTTTTTGATGTTAAAAACTCAATGGCATTGGGGCAAATTGCAATGCTTGTCGGTGGGAAATTAGCCGATGAATCAAAGAAGGATTTGGAAATTACGAATCTGGGCTCACTTGAAAATTCAAATGAAAACAGTATTATTTATTTGGCACTAGGAAATGCTACTTCTGCTCTTCTTAATAAATCCGGAGAATATAAAGAAAAATTAAAGACAGTAAAAGCCGGAGCTTGCCTGATAAAAACAGAAGACACTGAACTTGTTCCTTCGTCTATGGCTATTGTGGAAGTTGATGATCCAAAATCTGCTTTTATTAAATTGACCAGTGTGTTTTATAAGGATAAATCACTTCAAATGAAAGGGATTTCTTCGCAAGCTTTTATTGATGAAACAGTAAAATTTGCAGATAAAGAATCAGTTCATATAGGACCGTTTGCAGTTGTGGAGGAAGGTGTTGAAATTGGTAAAAACTGTTATATAGCAAGTGGTGTAAAAATAAAGTCCGGCGTAAAAATGGGTGATAATTGTATTATAAAGGAAAATGCCGTTATATCTCATACTATTATGGGTAATAATGTGAAAATTGGTGAAGGTAGTTGTATCGGTGGTGACGGATTCGGTTGGCATAGTGGATCCTTTGGTCATATGTGGGTTCCTCAGCTTGGAAGAGTTATTTTAGAGGATAATGTTGATGTCGGTATCAATTCTTCTATTGATAGAGGTGCAATTGACGATACTGTTATAGGAAGTGGCACAAAAATTGATAATATAATCCAAATAGGTCATAACTGTAAGATAGGAAAAAATTGTATTTTGGCTGCGATGAGCGGTGTTGCCGGTTCTACCATTATTGAAGATTGGGTATTAATTGGGGCTGCTGCCGGTATTTCTGGACATTTGCGAATTGGTGCCGGAACTCAAGTTGGAGCCGGTGCCGGAGTTATTCAAAATCTTGCTCCTAAATCAGTTGTAAGCGGATATCCAGCACAACCGGTAGGAGATTTCTTAAAACAAGCTGCTATGTTAAGAAGAATGGTTAAAAAAAAGAAAGTTGATTAAAGTTAAAAAAAATACTTGTCTTTTTCTTTCAAAGTTGTATCTTAATTAAGATATTAATTTAGGAAAGAAATATTATGGAAAACACTGTATTATATATTGATGATATAAAAAAGATTTTACCTCACAGGTATCCTTTTTTGCTTGTAGATAGAGTTATTGATATTGTTCCTGGGCAATCCGGAACTGGAATAAAAAATGTCACTGCTAATGAAGAATTTTTTCAGGGGCATTTTCCAACATCTCCTGTAATGCCCGGTGTTTTAATGTTGGAGGCTATGGCTCAAACTGCAGTGTTGGTTGGTGCTACTGCTGAAACAGAAGAATTAAGGGGACAAATTGTATTTTTAACCGGAATTGATGACGCGAAATTTAAAAATCAAGTTATTCCGGGTGATCAACTTCATATAAAGGTTGAAAAGGTTGCCCAACGTGGTGCATTTGAAAAATGGAAAGCCTCTGTTTATGTAGAAGATAAACTTTGCGTTTCTGCAGTTTTATCAGCTATGAAATCCGGTAAAACTAAACTTTAATTAAAATTTCTGTTTTATATAGAAAAGATGTTATTGACTAACATCTTTTTTTTATTGCTTATTTTTGTTTTAATGCTATTATTAAAATTAGATTTGGTAATACCAAATTGAGTGTCCATAAGTGGATACGGGACTGTGACAGGTCTTTATGCATTATTAGTCTATATATTTTTATATATGGGACTTTAAATCCGTATTCCCCGATTTATTGGGGAGCTCATGACGTATGTTCAGAGGGATTTTTCCCTTAAAGGTCATGTAGAGTCATCTAATAATGCGTGATTTGTCAACTCCCCGCCATTTATGCGATTAATGGAGCAAACAAGTTTTATCATTTGTATGGTAAGACATAAAAAAACAGGGGGTGTAAAGATGAGAAAAGAAGCAATCAAGGAAGAATCAAAGAGATTGAGGATAATGCTGGGGATTTATGCTGTGGGGATAGTATTGCAAAGCACAGCAGTCAATTCTGCC